>CACZXH010000003.1 GCA_902785065.1 uncultured Bacteroidia bacterium | reverse complement strand
CGCCTCAGGGGCCGCAATCATCGCTATCGTGATGAAGAGGGCGGCTACGGTGTTGATCATCCTTCTCATGGCTTTGTCGTTTAAAAGTTAACGATATAAGTAATAATTTTCGGAGAGCTCCTTGAAAGCTTCCGTATCCTGCATCCATTTGGACTGGATATCTTCGACTTTCAGTCGCTTTCCGAATTCCCTTCTCACATAATCCGTGCCACAAACGATATCGAGCATGCGGGTTTTCTTCAAAACCTTGTAGGGATTGCGTCCAGGGTACAATTCCTGAAGTGCCTGCATCACATAGAATTGCGTCAGCGTGATGGTTGCGGCCTCGTAATCCGTATAGAAAAACTGAACGCCGTGCTGCATCTGCGGATTCTGTCCGGAGATGGGCTTGTAGTGGATGGTCCGGAAGGCGGTGCCGGGGATTCCATAGCTGTCCAGGCGCTCCTTCAGCTGGTCCGCGTCGATCCAGGGGGCCGCGAAAGTCTGGAACGGAATGGTATAGCCGACGCCGATGTTCAGGTAGCCGTATTCGCCGGCAATGCCGGCCGAGGGATAGCCGATGGCCGAGGCTTCGGACGGAATGTTCGGCGACGGAAGGATCCAGGGCAGGCCAGTGTCCTTGTACAACATGGACCTTTCCCATCCGCGCATGGGAATGACCGTCAGGCGGCACTTGAGGGGCTTTTCCTTGCCCTCCACCCCGCAGTTGAGACCTTCCTCGTTGATGAGGCCGGCCAGCTCGCCGACGGTGAGACCATACACATACGGGATGCGGAACTCGCTGACGAAGGAGAAGAAGCCCGGCTCCACGAGGCATCCTTCGACCTTGAGTCCGCCCAGCGGGTTGGGACGGTCCAGGACCATTACTTCGATATCCTGCTCGGCACAGGCGCGCATCACCAGACCCAGGGTGGATATGAAGGTGTAGGAACGGGTGCCGACGTCCTGGATGTCATAGACCATCACGTCGACCCCTTTCAGCATCTCGGGTGTGGGCTTCCGGGTGGAGCCATACAGGGAGTACACCGGAAGGCCGGTTTTCGGGTCCTTTCCGCTGGCCACGTGGTCGCCGGCGTAGGCATCGCCACGGACGCCGTGCTCCGGGCCGTACAAGGCGACGAGGTTCACCTCGGGCGCTTCGAAGAGGATGTCGATGGTGGAACGGAGGTTCCGGTCCACGCCGGAGGGGTTCGTCACCAGTCCCACCCGCTTGCCGCGGAGTTCCTCGAAGCCGTACCGTTCCAGCATGTCAATACCGGTATAGACCTGGGCGGAGAGCGAAAGGCTCGCCAGGGAAAGGATGAGTGTCAGCAACTTCTTCATGGTCAGTCTTTCTTGACGCGTCCATAATCGGCCGGGACGCGGCGGCGTGCATACAGGGTCACGGCCACGGTGGCCAGGCAGCAGACCATCACCAGGACGTAGAACCCCACATACCCCAGGCCCTCTTGCAGATATCCTGCCACGGCGCCCGGCAGCAGCATGGACAGGGCCATGAAGCCGGTGCAGATCGCGTAGTGGGAGGTCTTGAGCGGACCGTCGGCAAAGTACATCATGTACACCGTGTAGGCCGTGAAGCCGTAGCCGTAGCCGAACTGGTCAAAGACGACGCAGGCGCCGACCGTCCAGACGGAGGCGGGCTGCGTGAGCGCCAGGAACAGGTACACGGCGCACGGCAGCGCCAGGCTCAGGGCCATCGGCAGCAGACAACTGCGGAGGCCCCGGCGGGAGATGTGCCAGCCGCCCAGGATGCCGCCCGCGAGGAGCGCAATCACCCCGGCGGTGCCGTACACCATACCGAAGGCAGCCTTGTCCAGTCCCAGTCCTCCGTCGGCGACCGCATCGCTGAAGAATGGATACAAGAGCTTGACAGACAGCGCTTCCGGCAGGCGGTACAGCAGGAGGAAGCACACGAGCAGGCCGATGCCGGGCTTCGTGAAGAAGCTCCCGAACGCGGCGCCGAACTCGCGCAGGATCTCACCGCCCGTCTTGCCGCCGGCCGTGCGGTCTTCCGCGGGACGCGGCAGGACGAAGGCGTGGTAGGCCGTCACGAGGGCCAGGATGGCGGCCGTCGCGAGGAGGGTCCAGGACCAGGCCGTGGACACGGCCCCGGTCCGTTTCTCCAGCCAGCCGGCCAGGACGATGAGCACGCCCTGCCCGAACACCATCGCGATCCGGTAGAAGGTATTGCGGATGCCCACGAAGGCCGATTGCCGTCCCTCGTCCAGCGCCAGCATGTAATAGCCGTCAGCCGCGATGTCGTGCGAGGCGGAGGCGAATCCGGTGATGACGAACAGGATGAGCATCCACGTGAAGGTGGAGGAGGCCGGGAGTATCGCGGCAAGGGCGCCGACAGCGACGGCCATCAGCAGCTGCATCGTCACGATCCACCAGCGTTTGCTCTTGAAAATGTCCACGAAGGGGCTCCAGAGCGGCTTCACGAGCCAGGGCAGGCCGATCAGGCTGGTGAGCAGGGCCAGCCGGGCGTTGTCCATGCCGAAGTCCTTGAGGATCACGACGGAAATCGTGTTCACGATAAAGTACGGAAGGCCTTCCGCGAAATAGAGGGTCGGAACCCAGAGCCAGGGAGTGCGCGGTTTCATCGTTCGAGGGTTGTTCCGGGATAGTAGAAGGAGAGGATTTCTTCGAAGGTCTTGCCCTTGGCGGCCATGACGGCGGCGCCGATCTGGCACAGGCCCACGCCGTGGCCCCAGCCGTGGCCATGGAGGACGACCTCGTCGCCGGTCATTTCCACGTCGAACCAGGAGCTGTACAGGTGGCTTTCGGAGAGGAATCGGCGGATAATCAGTTCCTTGCCCACGGTAAGCGTGGTCTTGGAGCCGACGATGCGGAGTTTCTTGATGCGGCCGGAGCCGCCGCGCTCGAGGGGTTCCAGGGCGACGAGGTCGCCGATATCCACGCCGGAGCGCCGGGTGATGAGGGCGGCAAGGTCCGCACGCTGATAGCGGACGGTCCAGTCGTGGAAATCCTCGGTCTCCAGGTCATAATCGTTCAGGACCTGGCCCAGGATTTCCTTGTCATGGGTGTCACACCAGGGGTCGTCGTGGACCGTCAGGTACGGATAGTCTTCATCGGCCCAGGCCGTGGAGAAGCGTTCGGTCTTGCCGCCGCAGCACTTGTAGAAGCGGGCGTCGACCAAATCCCCGCCACAGCGGAGCGTGAGGCCCCAGGTTTCGTCAATGGCCGCACGGACCTTCTCCCCGACCGCCAGGGTCAGGCCCTGGTAGCGCTGGCAGTGGTCGTCGGCACAGACATCGAAATGATGGTGGTCGTCGTGGTCGAACCATTTGACGATTTCGCCCACGGGCCCCTCCGGTCCGGACGGCCGGGCGGCGTCCAGCCAGGTCACGAGCGAGGGCACGTTATCGAAGGAAAAGGGCACAGGGGCTTTCTTCCGGGCCTTCCGGTGGGCGATCTGCGCCATCACCCAGGAGCGAGAGATGACCGCATGGGCCTTCAGGAATTCCGGCGAGGCCGTCGCCTTCATTTCGGAGGAAATGACGCTCAGGAGATAGTCCTCGACGCCGATGACATTGACGGCCACTACCTTGCCTTCGTCCACAATGAACTTGAGGGTGCCGGCGAACTGCTGGTCCTGCTGCCGCTGCCAATGGAAGTCCACGCCGATGGTCACGCCGTACAGGATGAACGACGGTTCGGCGAAGAGGGTGGAAATGGTCGGGGCTTCGAAGACAAGCTCGTCGTACAGGGTGCCGTTATAGTCGATCTTTCCCTCGCGGTAGGAGACTTTCTGCGGACCGGCGCCGTCGGAAATGATTTCGAACGTGATTTCCGGGCCGGAAAGGATGCCCACCTCGATCTTGGGCTGGGTGCGGACCAGACGCCAGAGGAGACGCTCCTCTTGCTTCTCGGAGAGGGAGATCTCCTGCAGGATGTCCGTCAGAATCTTCGGCGTAAGGCGCTCGTAATCGGCCACTTCCGGAATGACGAAGAAGCCGGCCATGTCAGCCGCGCCGGGGCTCAGGGCGAAATGCTCCTCCCCTTCCGCATAGAAATGGTGCGGTCGGTGCGCCGCCCTGCACATCACGACGGCACGGTACTCGCCTTCGCTGAAGAAGGTGAGGGCGTTGAAGCGCGGTTCCATCTCCCCTTCCGCGAGGTCGCAGCAGTCCAGGAGGCGGTAGAACATCTTCGCCATGGACTTGGCCGTCTCCGCGCGGAGCAGGAAGACGCCCCGGGTGAAGTGCTTGTAATGGAACAGCTGGGCGTCCCGGACCGAATCCACGAAGGAGACATTGGCGGAAAGGCTCTCCGGGACCTGCCCCCCGTTCATCGCGATGTTGTGGAGGAGCCGGCCGGCGATGCGCTCCAGGGGCATGTATCCCTTGGGGCAGGCCTGGAAATGCGCGTGGCCGGGGACGGTGGTGCCGCTGTAGGGGCTGTTGTAGAAGATGACGTAGTCCGGGAACTGGACGGCGAGGTCCAGCATGTCCGGATAGCGGTGCCAGATGGTCTGGGGGACGTGGACGTCCCGGGTGATCACGAGGTGGTTCGGGAAGATGGGCGCCCGGTTCACCAGGATGCGGTATTTCCGGCCCTTGCGGCCTTCGAACGGAAGGAAATGCTGATGGTCCAGGTAGTTCTCCTCGCACAGCGGGCAGCCGTGGTCGAAGATGGGCAGCCGGCCCGGGTTCGACTGAAGGGTGACGAGGATACCGCCGATGGTCATCTGGCGGGTCTGGGCGCTCTTCAGCGCGCGGTACTTCGCCGCCACGGCGGGCCAGACCGACAACTGGTCGTGAACGAATTTGTCAATGTCGATTGCCATACCTTGTAAAGATAGGTATTTTTCCGGTGCGAATCGAAAACTATTTCCCAAAAACGATGAAAAAAACCGGGAGAATCATTACATTTGGGAAAACCAATTTCCCGAATGATGAAAAGACTGATGATGAGCCTCCTCGCAGGCCTGCTTCTCCTTCCCGCCGCCTTCGGCCAGCCGCTCCGCCAGAGTGTCATCCGCGCCGACCGGGTGGACAGTCCCCTTCTCGGCGGTCCTGTCGACATCAACGTGTACCTGCCCGCCGGCTTCGACCCCGCCTCGGACGTCAAGTACCCGGTCGTCTACCTCCTCCACGGCCTGTACGGCACCTATAAGGATTGGGCGACCACGGGCCATATGAAGGACGTGGTGGACGAGCTCATCGCCAGCGGCGAGATCGTGCCGATGGTCATCATCATGCCCAACGCCGGCGACCCCGACATCCACAACAACTGGAACGGCTATTTCAACATGCCCGGCCACCCTTACGAGGACTTCTTCTTCAAGGAGTTGATCCCCACGGTCGAGGCCCGTTACAAAATCTACGGCGACAAGCAGCACCGCGCTGTCATGGGCCTGTCGATGGGCGGCGGCGGCAGCACCGTCTATGCCCAGCGACACCCGGACATGTTCTCCAGCTGCTATGCGATGAGCGCCTGGCTGGACAGTACCGTGCGCGAAGACATGGAAAAGGACAAGTTCTACCTGGTGAACAAAGCCGTCCGCGAGCACTCCGCCCTCGATTTTATCGACAAGGCCGATGACGCCACCCTGGAGCAACTCCGCACCGTGAAGTGGTTCTTCGACTGCGGCGACGACGACGGCCTGATGGACCTGTCCGTCGCCCTCTTCCAGAAGATGCGCGCCCGCGGCCTCCGCAGCGAGCTCCGCATCCGCGACGGCTGGCACGGCTGGGAGTACTGGCACACCGCCCTCCGCCTCTCGCTGCCCTTCGCCTCCCGGAATTTCGGAAAATAGACAATCACCTAAACATCGATGAATATGCAGAATGGATTGAAGAAACTCCTCCGGCTCATCATCACCGTCGCGGTCATTTTCCTGGCCGTGAGGTGGTGCTCCAGCCAATTCGGAAGCGTCATCAACCTGCCCGGCGGATCGGGCGGCACCGGCGGATCGGTCGGATCCGGCAAAGGGAATTCGGAGGAATCCGGCGGCTGGTTCAGCCCGAAGAAACAACCCTCCGGAACGACTTCGAACCAGGACCCCGACATCGAGGACCTGGAACGGGAACTCGGCATCGGCAAATACCAGGGCCAGAAACCGTCCACCCAGACCCAGACCACGCAGACTCCGTCCACGACCACCACGGCATCGGCTCCCCTCACCTTCAAGGGCATCCCGTTGACCGGCTCGCTGTCGGCCTTCGGATCGGAACTGGTCAAGGCCGGATTCAGGAATGCCGGGAACGGCACCTACACGGGTGACTTCGCCGGCTACAGCGGCTGCAAGGTGACTCCGACCGGCAACCCGGTCCAGGAAATCCGGGTCGATTTCCCGGTCATTTCGGACTGGGACGCCCTGGAAAAGGCCTACGACAACCTCCAGGCGGACCTGACCCGGAAATACGGCATCGACCCGGTCGTCAACCGGAACCTCGCCGTCTACAACCTGCCCAACGGCACCATTTCCCTGGATGCCGACGTCTCGAACCAATCCTCCTGGCACGTCATCCTGAAGTACGCGAACGCCGCCACGACGGCCTCCACCGGCACCCTGGGAAGGAATCCCATCGACGATCTGTAAGTTCCCGTCCAGGCAGATCCTTTGATTGGCCTGCGTCCCTCGGGGGTCTGGTCCCCGCCTTTTTGCATACGACTGATATTCAGCGAGTTACAAACCGACCAGTTCCCAACCTCCCTTTTCAATGAGGGGTTGGGAACCGACCTTTTTATAATACCTTAGCACTGAACCAATTACGATTATCCTCGGTGCCGACATCTTGTATCGTCCTGAAAAAAAACGTATCTTTGTTACTGGAAACCGGGAAGCCGGGTATCAGCTGTTTCATCCGCACTAAAACTAGCGCACATATTACTGACTAAAATGAAAACTTGTAGCATAATGGCCTGGGGAGTAATCATCGGTCTGATGCTTGGCTCCGGCCGGATGGCCTATGCCCAGGAGAGCAACACCATTGACTTGCTCCGGTCTAAGCAGAAGACTGATTACGTCTGGGTCGCCGCTCACCGGGCCGACTGCCTGTACGCGCCGGAAAACTCATTGGAAGCGGTCCGGCATGCCCTTTTTTTCGGCGCCGACATCATTGAAACAGATGTCCGGATGACCAAAGACGGCCAGATCGTCATCATGCACGACTACACGGTAGACCGGATGACCAACGGAACCGGAACCATTTCAGAAATGACCCTGGCTGAAATCAAGAAACTCCATCTGAAAACCAACTGGGGCGGACGGACGGATCAGGAAGTGCCCACGTTGGAAGAGTTCATTGGACTCACCAAGGGCAAGATATGCCTATATCTGGACAAAGCCAGTTATGATATCCCGGGACATGAAGAAGGCACGCTGGTAAGAGCCTTGTTGAATATCCTGCGCAAGAACGACGTTCTTGAAGAAGCCGTATTCGTCCTTAACTGGCCTTATGAGAAAGCCCGGAGAATTTTCGGAAAGGATTTGGAGCGCGTGATTTACTGCCCTGTCATTGAAGACACGATCCCCCATCTCGAATCCTATGTGGACGAATACCTGGAGAAGCTTCACCCGATCGCTTTCCAGTTCAGGATGAAAACCCTGGACTCCGAGACTTACCGCCTTCTCCCGAAAGTGCTGGAATCCGGCTCCCGTGCCTTCATAGCCGCTACATGGCCTGAACATACAGCCGGGCACGATGACCACACGTCCATGTTCAAGCGCCCGTCCGAAGGCTGGGGCTGGCTTGTGGACCAGGGTTTCAACATCTTGGAGAGCAACTACCCAAACGATCTCATCCGTTTCTTGAAGAATGAGAATAGACACTAGGAAATACAGGGCCGGCACTCCGGCCCTTTTCGTTGTGCAAACGTGGTGCAAATAACAAAGAAAAACGCCCCTAGGATAACCTAAAGGCGTTTTCAGCTCCCCCGACAGTCGAAATCTTGAACTTATGGCGAGACTTCAGAAAGGTAGTAGAGTTTATTGACGGAAATAGAGAGTGGCTCCTGCCAATTTTGGTAAAAATCAATGAAAAATGAGCCTTTTTTTACCATGTTTTTCCACCTCTTCGTATAAGGTATTAACGGCTGGAAGTCCTCCCTCCATTTTGCTGATTATCAGCAATGTAAGTCGGTTTTTTCAACAATTAATTAGTAAGTATAATACCCCTACCTACGGTGCCTTGAGTGAATTATAGACATGATCACAAAAAACCAGAATTCTACTACTCTTTTCTTTTTTACGGGAGTTAGTATATTTATTACAGGAGGAGCATTGAAACGCTCGAACAATAATGAATAACTATAAACGACAATGGCGTGAACTCTCCGACGAGCATAGGGAGAAAATCAGCCAAGCAACAACAGGCCGAGCCAAAAGTGCGACGCACCGCCAGCACATCAGTCAGGCAATGAAAGAGTATTGGAAAGATGTGCCGCATCGACCGCAGCAGGATCTCTCTATGGATGAGTATTTAGGCAATCCTCAGGGCAATAACTCAAAAAGGAAATAGTATGAGGACATGTCCAGAGAGGGGGAAATTGGGAAGCCTGTAATTGATGAGTTGAGGATCTGCTACTTGGCGGATCCTCTTTTGCTAGACGATCTTTCCCACGTTGAGGTTGGCAAGTTTCGTGAGTTTGCTCCGTTTACCGTGTATAGAGTTTCAGGAGATCGCTTTGAATATACGTTTTCAATATGTATTGGAGATGTGGAGGCAAGGGAAGAAGTTGGCTTGTTCAAATACGGCCGATATGGTGCTGAAGATAGCACGTTCTGCTATCTCAAAGTAGTGAATTCTGTACTATATGACCAAAAGAGATTAAAACAAGTGCTTTCTTTCCCTACTTTGCTGGGCTTAGTTTTTAATAATTTCACGGCCATCGATATTGCTATTGATCATAGCAAAAATATCAGTTCAATTATTAAACGGATGATGAGAAATCCAGAAGTTGATACTATCCTCAACGGTAAAAGAATACAAGATCGGAAGAAACGGATCCCAGGAGTGACAATTGACTACTCCACCTCCCTTGATCGGCTTAAATGCCCGACCATAACGATACGGCAGGCGAAAGCCATAAAAAAGAAGGAGAATGGCATCACCGTACAAAGTTATGATAAAAAAGCGGAGGTGGAGGGATCCGGAAAAGAGTACATTTTGGATTACTACAATGACCCAAGATACCTATTCCGTCTAGAAGTCCGTTTGCATTATCAAGAGTTGCAGGACTATTGTAAGAAAAACAATGTTATTCAATGCGAAGAAATGCTATTTGACCAAGAGACCTTGATGGATATGTATTATTACCATCTTTCTTCTGTGCTAAGGTTCACCAAAGGACGAGTGAAATTGGCGTGGCAAGACATTATTACTTGCAATGGCAGGGTCTAGAATAACAACAGACCCCACCAGTGCATATTTTTTGAGGCCAAGGACTTGAAAGATATGCAGATAGGATATCAAAAAAAGATCGCTATCAATTTAATACCTGAAGAGGGCATGACATGGGTAAAAATACATATCCGTTTAAGATAAAATATTCGATTGATATTGTTATCATTTTTCTCGTATATTTGTAGGGAGAAAAATCATTTCAAATGAAAGATGCCATTGAACGGATCAAAGGTCTTTTGATCAAGAAGAACATGACGCAAAAACAGCTGGCTGAACAAAGCGGTCTGACCAAAGAAACTGTTAATCGGATCCTCAACGGGCGACAGGAACTAAAGCCGAACACGCTCGTTAAAATTGCGGAAGCGCTCAATGTTTCAACATACGATTTGCATGAGACGATTGAAGACAGAGGTGACCAATTCAAGATCGCTGGTTACATCGAATTCGGGAATGGTATTATTCGGAAGGTTTCATCTCTGAAGGCTCTCCGAGACATTGTTGCAGAGATTGAACGGAGAGAGGCTGACTATAATTTCAAGGAAGCAATTCTTCCCAAACAACGAAATTATAAGTTGGAGGATATTGATTATCTGAAAGAGGAGCATATCGATGCAACTACGGTTCTAGTTCGAAGTTTTAAGAGCCAAGACGACATTATTGATGGGCAGAAGTTCAACGTCGGCAATATGGTAAAAGGGTTTGGGTTCCAGTTAGGTGATGTTCATTTCAATAATAGCGAAGCTGCTTATATTGCAGGATTGTTTTCGAACAATACTCCTGAACATCTGAATATCCAAAAACAACTCCAAGAGAACGACAATGGATGGAAGGCAAAGAAGGAGATCCGGGAGCAAAATAAGAGATTAGGACGGAGGGATTGGACGGAATGCGACCCTGAGACGGGAATACCGTTTAACATCGAATGGATGAAGTGGGTTGTATGGCAGAAGTGTAAAACGAATGCAGATTTCGCCAAATTGTTGAGGCAAGTTCCGTTAAATGCAATGATCGTGGAAGATAGTACAGGTAAATATGACCCAACGGCAAAGATCTGGGGGTGTCATAATACGGAATTATGGCGGAGACGTAGGGCGAAGGGAGAGAAGTATAAAGGGTTGCATCCTGCTGCAAAAAAGAAGGAGATTGCAGAAGAAGAATTGAAGATGAACAACGTCGGCGTTTGGGAGGGGAGGAATGTGATGGGGAAAATACTTAAAGCCTGTTCTCTTTGCTTGATCGCTGGAGAGGAACTCCCGATCAATTATCCTCAATTATATGATAAGAATATTTTTCTTATGGGGAGGCGATTGACATTCGGATTAAGTATTCTTGGCCGATATACATTTAGCATCAGGAAATAAATCTCGAAGCCGCCTCAACGTATTTATGCTGGTTCCAGTGATGGAAGATACATTTTTCAGAGACATTTTTCGGAGAAGGGATATTTCTTTTGAGTATTCTCTGCGATAATCATCTAAGGATTTTCTGTAAGTTGAAGGACGCCCCATTTTTACCCCGGTTTCTTTACATTTTTTGATGTATTGATCACGCCCACTTGACATGCGTTCGATTATCGTAAGCCGTTCCATTTGGGCAACCTCTAAAAGGATGGTGCATATTAGCGAAGCAATAGGGTTCACTTTTCCATTCTGATCAAGCGTCTCCAAATTATAGTTTTTAATATACAAGGAGACACCGGCATCGTTTAGCATTTGGATTACCTTTAGGGCTTCGAGGGTGTTTCTACCCAGGCGTGAGATTTCAAGGACAACCACTTTTTTGATTTTGTTAGTCCGAACAAAGTCCAGCATCTCCAGGAGTTCTGGACGCTGTTCGACTGGGAGCTTGCCGGAGACCTTGTTTGCAAAGACCCGTGTGACCTGCCAATCGGCACGCTGGCAGAATTCTGTGAGTTCAGCAACCTGCCTTTCATAGTCCTGAGAGGCTGTACTAACACGGCAAAGGAGTACAACTTGATCCATAATTGTCTATTTGAAGGGAGGGCGTGGTCGGCCCTCCCGGTTGAGGTCTACGAAAGAACGGCAATCAGGTTAGCCCAACGGAAGCTGCGACCGCTTCCTTTGATCGCATCATGGTAGTAGCAGCAGCCCCAGCTCTCAGGAGATTGGCCAGTACCGACAAGAGTATGGTCGAGGATGGCCTTGTCCAGTGTACCGAAGGCTTCCCGGACGGAGCCGTCCTTCTTCAGGTAGACGAAATGGCATACGCCGTCTCGCATCTGGCGCTTGGCTTCTTCAATGAGCATGGCTGTGGCAACGCCTTTCAGGGTGGATCCCATAGTGCGGGCGATAGAATTGATGTGGGCTGCGACAAGAGCGTCGTTGGTAATGGTGGCAATCATCTGTTTCATAATCTGTTCTTTTTGTTTCTTTGACAAAGATAATGCAAATTAGACTAATATGCAAATATTTTTATGGCTTTTTAGTCTTTTTTGTCATATCCCAGAAATAATGTATATTTGCAGAACACCACTCAATACGATCAACATGAAGTTCGAGAAGACGGTCATACACTTGACGATCAAGAAGGGAGACCAGCACTCCTACTATGGCTCTGTAGCCTGTATATACGACCACCATACGGAGGACGAGATCGGAATAAAATACAGCTCTCTCCGCAACTATGGTATTTCCGAAGTTAAACCCTTTGAGAACCAGAAGGTAATCATCCGAAAGGGGAAATTACTGACTAAAGACCGTAAAATTTGATATGGACTTCAAGGAATACATTCGAGCGATAGATCAGCTCTATCATGTTGGCAATACCACCGAGCACAGTTTTCGTGGTTCACTGGCATCATACCTCCAATCCATTCTAAATAACTTCGTCGTTACCAATGAGCCACGTCGTATTGACTGCGGGGCACCAGATTACGTTATCACTCAGAAAAACGTTCCTGTGGCTTTTTTGGAGGCAAAGGACGTGAATGACACAGACCTTGATGGACGGCGACAGCACAAGGATCAGTTCAACCGATATAAGTCCTCTCTTAATCGTATAATTTTCACGGATTATCTTGATTTCCATCTTTACGTGGATGGCGAGTTTCAGGATGCTGTACGTATCGCTGAGACCCACGGCAACCATATCGTTGGGATCCCGGGAAATGAGGCGAAATTTACTGAAATGGTTCTCCATCTTGCAACAGAGGGGCGGCAGCGTATTACGTCTTCTGCGGCGCTGGCAAAGCAAATGGCAGCAAAGGCACACCTACTTGCTGATGCAGTGAAAAGCAGCATTGCGATTGATGGTGAGGATGGGGACAGCGACATGGCAGCTCAACTTCGTGCATTTAGGAACGTCCTCATCCACGACCTCAAACCTGAAGAGTTTGCGGATATTTATTCCCAAACAATTGTGTATGGTTTATTCACAGCACGTCTGAATGATCAAACCCCGGAAGACTTCTCCCGACAGGAAGCGGCAGAATTGATACCTAAGTCCAACCCTTTCCTTCGCAAAATATTCCAGTCAATCGCCGTATATGATCTTGACGAGAGCATATCGTGGATTGTGGAAGACCTTGCATCTATGTTTGCCGCTACTGATGCGGATCGAATTATGCGGAATTATGGTGGAAACAAGCGGCATAGTGACCCGATTGTCCATTTTTACGAAGACTTTCTTGCAGAATATGATCCGAAGCTCCGGAAAGCTCGTGGGGTATGGTACACCCCAGCTCCTGTTGTGAAGTTTATTATTTCCTCGATAGACGAGATCCTACAAACGGAGTTTAACCTTCCGATGGGTTTGGCTGATGATAGTACGATTATGATCAAACGTGCCATTCAGCAATCTAAGGACAAACGAACTTCGGACGGCATGAAACATGAAATGGTCCCCGTGCATAGAGTGCAGATCCTCGACCCGGCTACGGGAACAGGAACTTTCCTTGCTGAAATAATACAACAAGTCAGAGATAAATTCGAAGGGATGGAAGGGGTATGGCCATCATATGTTGAGAAAAGCCTTATCCCCAGGCTCCACGGTTTTGAGATCCTCATGGCCTCTTATACAATCGCACATCTGAAACTATCTTTGACTTTAAAGGCAACAGGATATGATAAGGCGTCAAAAGACCGTCTTAATATTTTCCTTACCAATTCATTAGAAGAAGCAACTCCACGTGCTGCGACCCTGTTTGCAAAGTGGCTATCAGACGAGGCGGATGAAGCGTCACGTGTAAAGACGGAGACCCCTGTAATGATATGTACGGGAAATCCGCCGTATTCAGTGTCAAGCCAAAATAACGGAAAGTGGATTACGGATCTTGTTGCCGATTACAAGAAGAACCTTGTAGAAAGGAATATTCAACCTCTTTCAGATGATTATATCAAGTTCATTCGTCTTGGTCATCACTATGTAAATAAGAAAGGCGAAGGAATTCTTGCTTTTATTTCAAACAATTCTTTCATTGATGGTATTATCCACCGACAAATGCGAAAGAGTTTGCTGGCCGAGTTTGATCGCATCTACATTCTTGATCTTCACGGTAACAGTAGAAAAAAGGAGGTGGCTCCAGACGGGTCGGAAGATAAGAATGTGTTTGATATCATGCAGGGAGTAAGTATCAATATCTTTGTCAAAACCGGGAAGAAGGGGAAAGGAACCTATGCTGAGGTATTTCACAAAGATTTATTTGGAACCCGTGATTATAAATATGAGTGGCTAAATTCAACATCGCTACATTCAATTAGTTGGACCAAAGTTACCTTATCTGAGCCGTATTATTTCTTCGTCCCAAAGGATTTTTCTGCGATTGATGAGTATAATAAGGGTGTAAGTTTAGGGGATCTTTTCTTAATCCAAACCAGTGGCGTTAAGTTTAGAAAGGATAACCTTTTCGTTCATTTTTCGGGAAAGGATCTAGATGATATGTTATCACTTATGAATTCCGAGGTTGAGGATAACACAATAGCCTCGAGGTATTCCATAAAGGAAAATGAAGATTGGAATTTACGGACGAAAAGGGTTTTCTTCCGTAACGCTCCTGATGAGAGTAAGAAAAGAGTTTGTTACAGGCCATTTGATAACAGGTTCTGCTATTATCCCCAGAAAGAAACCGTTCAGCAGATTATTCTTCGAGGAGATCATCGTTATGATAAAATGCGTAACATGCTAATCCCGAATAATTATGGTCTCATCACGGCGAAAGGTAATCGACAACTCAGCCTAGGTTATACCTTTGTTTCTAATGGATTGGTGGATATGCATGTGCTGGATAGTTCAAGTGACAGTACTTATATTATTCCGCTTTATTTATATGCTGGGGATGGGAGTATCTATCCCAATTTATCAGAAGAAATAGTTGAGGCATTTCAAAAGCAATTAGGTTGTATTGCTAAACCAGAGGAGTTGTTCGACTATGTATACGCTGTTCTTCATAGTCCTCGTTATCGGGAAACTTACAAGGAGTTTCTAAAAATTGATTTTCCGAAGATCCCATATCCAAAAGACAAAGATCAGTTTCAGCAACTTGTAGCTCTTGGAGAAGAATTGAGGAAATTGCACCTTATGGAGGAGGCAAAGAATTGGGAACGACGTATTACGTTCCCGGTTACTGGCGAGAACATCGTCGAGGCAATACGGTATGATCAAGGAAAGGTGTTGATCAATGACACGCAGTATTTCGGAGGTGTTTCTGAACTGGCGTGGACCTTCTTCATCGGTGGATACCAACCAGCGCAGAAATGGCTCAAAGACCGCCGGGGCCGGAAGCTGGACTATAAGGACATCCTCCACTACGGGCACATCATCTACGCTCTTGAAGAAACGGATCGCATTATGAAGGAGATTGATCCAGTGCTATTCCCTTAATTAGATACTAATATCAATTAGTAGTTATTATATTGATATAAATATCAATCTTAAAAAATGTTGATCTTTTGAAGATCACACTTTTGATCGTAAAAACGGGCTCTCTGCACTATGAGGGCCTGTTTTTTTTGCTCTACTCAAAAAGATCAAAGAAAAAAAGGAAAAGTATATTTGAAAAAAGGTTTCGACTATTATAAAGTATCTGGTTAATAATTCAATGACTTAAAACACTTATTATTATGGAAAAGAAATATCAAGAAATGACAGAAGAGGAGCAGGCGGTTATTGACACCCTGCAGGTATTAGCATTCAAGTACATTAACACCAAATTTTCGACCACCAAAAGGAGACAATACTTATTGACGGAAATCCTCAAACAAGAGAGGAAGGCGGTTGAAATGGGGCTCCGAGATACTATTTCCCCCATATGGGTTAGAGAAAAAAAGATAATGGGACTACAATAGTCATTCATACACTAGAAGATAGAGAGCCCTCCAACGGGCAAGGTGAAAGCTACCTGTGCTATATCTCTGGCACCGGATCTGCGGGCAGGGGCACGAAAGCGTATAATGTTGGCGAAATGCCAAAATGACACGCAATGTAATTGGAAAACCTAAAACTATCAATCGATGAGATTAAACAGATCAAGGGTTGTGAAAACCTTACTGACGAGGAGGCCGACCAGTTGGCCGACTTCCTTGTATTTTATTCAATAGCAGTTTTTGAAGTAGCAAAGAAAGTATGAACGTAGAAGAAATGAACAACGTCCTCAAACCATTTGTGAAGGGTAAGAAGAGGACATTTAAGGTGGGTGGCCGTGCTGTCATCTATCAGAGAGTGAGTTCTAAAGAGCAAGAGGACGGTTTTAGTCCTGAAACTCAATTAGAGCGGTGCTACGAGTGGGCAAGACAACATCAATATGAAGTTGTAGAGTGTTTCGATGGAGAGCATGAGAGTGCAAAGAGCGACGTAAATCGAAAACGTTTTAACAGGATGTTGAAATATGTAATGGACAAGAAAAACAGGATTGACGCGGTCATCGTATATTCCACAAGCCGTTTTTCGAGAACGGGCACGAAGTCCTTTTCTATTGTGGATGAATTGATGGAGCGAGGTATCCCTATTTTCTCTGCAACATCAAGTTACGATGCTAGAACGGCTACTGGAAAAATGGTGCAAGGAATAGAATTATTAGTAGCGAACCACACTAATAATATCAATTCTCAAACAGTAAGAGACAATGGTGCACGGGCATTGAGGAATGGAAGATGGATACAAGCTGCTCCGAGGGGATATGATATGAAGACCACCAGATCCCAGCAAACCATAACTATAAACGAGGAAGGAAAGCTGATCCGGAAAGCGTTCCAAATGAAAGCCAATGAAAACCTGACGAATGAAGAGATCCGTGTCCGAATGAAGGCCATGGGTCTCGACCTTTATAAGCAACGCTGGTCGAGTATTTTCCGAAATGTTTTTTATGCGGGGTATTTTTCACACCCATTTCTCGAAGGAGAGATAATCAAAGGACCGCACGAGCCGCTCGTTCCTTTGGAGACTTTCTTGAAGGTTAATAATATCGTCTTAAAAGCCCATACAAGGGGCTATGAGACCAAAATGGATAAAGAGTATGCTCCGCTCCTCGGCTCGCTCCGGTGCCCTGTTTGTGGGCATAATCTGACGGCTTCATTAAGTACCAAAATGAGGAAGAAATACGGTAGAGATATTGGCTATTATGTATGCAGCCATAAAGGTTGCCGGTGCAATGTCTCCACCAAGATAGCTAATGCGGCTTTTGAAGAATGGCTGGATAGTGTTTCTTTTCCGGAGCATTTCACGGAGGCGGTAAAAACTCAGTTAATGAAATCGTTTCCAATTCTCAATGTGAATGGAAAGGAAGTTATCTTAGGGCTTAAAACGAACCTGGCCCGTAAAAATTCAGAGATAGAAAAAGTTGAGTATAATCTGGCAACTTCACCCAACGCAAAAATTCAGGAAATATGCAGTAAGCAGTTGGAGAAACTAGAAGCTGAACGTGACGAAATCCAGTCCGAAATTCTGACAAAGGAGAAAGAAATATTGAACCTGGACCAATATGTCACATTAGGGCTTTCTATGAAAGATAATTTATTGAAAATGTGGCGGTTGCTAAATCTCGGTCACAAGCGCCACCTTCAAAATCTTGTGTTCCCAGACGGA
This sequence comes from uncultured Bacteroidia bacterium, assembly GCA_902785065.1. Lineage (GTDB taxonomy): Bacteria > Bacteroidota > Bacteroidia > Bacteroidales > UBA932 > Cryptobacteroides. Next base: position 99,963 of record CACZXH010000003.1, on the reverse strand, counting down.
ATGTATTGGAGCAAGGAAAATGACGATATTGAACCTGTTTCCAAGAACGAATTCCTATTTACATGGGGCTTAAAATCAGATAGTTACGGAGAAAAAGAAAACGGACAAACCGTCAATTTTGACAATTTGTCCGCTTTGGCTCCCCAGCTAGGACTTGAACCTAGGACCCTCTGATTAACAGTCAGATGCTCTAACCAACTGAGCTACTGAGGAATGTTTTCATCCTTGCGGATGCCCTGTTGTTGTTTCGGGATTGCAAAGGTACAACCTTTTTCGGAAACTCCAAACTTTTTTGCGGTTTTTTTCACTATCTTTGCATCGCGAATCTGAAACTGACCGCGATGGATATCGATCTGCTTGCAAAAATGGTGAAGGAGGCTATCCTGGACCATGACACCGTGACCCTGCCCGGGGTCGGCTGTTTCGTGGCCGAACTGGTGCCCTCCACCTTTTCCGACAAGGGCTATACGATCAACCCTCCCTACCGCCGGCTGTATTTCTCCCCGAAGCAGGGCGGCGACACGTATCTCGTGGACCTGTACGCCCGGGATAACGAGGAGGTCGATACCGACATGGCCACCCGCATCCTGACGGAGTTCCTCACCGAGATGAAGGAGGTCCTGAAGGTCAAGAAGACGGTCGTCTTCCCGGGCCTGGGACGCCTCCGCGCCACGCGCGAGAACCATTTCTTCTTCGTGGCCGACGAGGACCTGGACATCTATCCCGAAGGCCTGGGCCTCGCTCCCCTCTCCCTCAAGACGCACGTCGAGACGCCCGAAGAGGTAGCGACGGCAGTTGCGGGGCTGGCGGAGTTGATCGAGGAGATTCCGGGTCAAGCCCGGAATGACGAAGAGCAAGCCCGGAATGACGAAAAGGAGGCCAGGAATGACGAGGAAGATCACGTCGGAAATGAGGAGGAGGAACCGGTTGCGGAGGAGATTTCTCCACGCACTGCGCTTGGTCGAAATGACAAAGAGGAGTCCGAACCGGAACCGGAGCCGATAAATGTACCCGCAAAGGTAGAGGAGATTCCCGATCAGGTCGGGAATGACGAGGTGAAGCCGAAGGAATCGCATCGAAAACTGTGGAGGATCTTATGGATTGTGTTGAGCGTGCTGGTGGGGTTGCTGCTGGTGTTCGTGCTGCTGAGCCGGATTGCACCGGGGCTGCTGGATCCGCTGCTGTATTCCAAGGAGGAACTTCAGATTCTGCGTTATTAGTGTAGTTATGAGCGAAGTCAGAAGAGAAGGATACAAATTCTGCCAGGATATCTGCGTCCCGTGCTACGACACGGACGCCTCATTCTACCTGAAGCCGGCCTCCTTTATGGACATGGCCCAGGAAATCGCCTATTGGGCCGCCCAGGAGCTGGGTTTCGGCTACGATGACCTGCACGTCCACCACGTGGCCTGGGTGCTGTCCCGAATGCATTTCCATTTCGAGAATCCGCCCCAGTGGCGGGACAATGTCACGCTGTACACCTGGCACAAGGGTGCGGACGGCCTGTTTTACCTCCGTGATTTCTTTCTGCAGGATACCGATGGCAACCGCCTCGTGACCTGCACCAGTTCCTGGGTGGTGATCGACGAGCGTACGCGCCGCCTGGTCCGCCCCGAGGAACTCCAGGACAAGCTGAGCACGGGGGATGTGGACGACGCCATAGCGGAGCGCGCCCCGAAGGTGGCGATGCCCCGCGGGGCGGAGCCCGTGCCCGCCGGCGAGCATACGGTCGTGTATTCCGACGTGGACATCATCGGCCATACGAACAACGCCCGCTATATGGTGTGGGCGATGGATTGCATCGACTACGAGACCGTTTCGGGCCGACGGGTCCGGGACGCGTACATCAATTTCAACAAGGAGACCACGCCTGGCACCACCGTGCAGCTTTTCCGGCTGCAGGCGGAGGAGGACGGGGCGCTGGTCTGGTACGTGGAAGGCCGTGTGGACGGCAAGGCCGCCTTCTGTGTCAAATTGGTATTTTAAGCTATGAGAGATCTGTTCCTCGGTCAGGGCGTCGCCCATACGATCATGCTGCTCGCCTTTGTGATCGGCATCGGCATCTATCTGGGCCGGTTCAAGATCAAGGGCGTTTCCATCGGAGCCACCTGGATCCTGTTCACGGGCATCCTGATGAGCCATCTCGGCTTCCGCGCGGATCCCGAGATGCTGCATTTCATCAAAGAATTCGGCCTGATCCTGTTCGTCTTCTCCATCGGCCTGCAGGTAGGTCCCGGCTTCTTCCATTCCCTTAAATCCGGGGGTGTGAAGATGAACCTCCTGGCCCTCGTGAACGTTCTGCTCGCCGTGGCCGTGACCTGGATCATCTCCCTGATTACGGGCGTGGACCTCAAGACCATGGTGGGCGTCATGTCCGGCGCGGTGACCAACACCCCGGGCCTCGGCGCCGCCCAGCAGACCTATATCGACGTGGCCTCGGCCGGCGGCATGGACCCGGTCGCCGCCTCCAAGGCCGCTTCCGAACTGGCTTCCGGCTATGCCGTGACCTACCCCATCGGCGTCATCGGCGTCATTCTGGTCCTGCTCGTCGGCAAGAACCTTTTCAAGGTCGACCCGGCCAAGGAGCTGGCGGAACTCGAAGCCCAGGACGATACCGGCTCCCATCCCCGCCGGATGCATGTAGCCGTCGAGAATCCGGCCATTTTCGGCAAGAAACTGTCCGATATCCTCCACGAATTCAACGGCGAGTATGTCGTTTCCCGCATCATGAAGGGGAAGGAAATCCTCTTCGCGACCGGCGACATCGTGCTTGAGGAGGGGGACAAGGTCCTCATCGTCACCTCTCAGCAGGAGGTGGAAAAACTCCGCATCCTCTTCGGCCAGGAAGTGCCCATGCACGTGGAGGACTGGGACCGGATGGACCATCACCTGGTGACCCGCCGCCTGACGGTCACGAAATCGTCCCTGACCGGCAAGAAACTCAGAGACCTGCATTTCCGCGAGGCCTATGAAGTGAGCGTGACCCGCGTCATCCGCAGCGGCGTCGAACTGGTCGCCCGCCCGGACCTGTACCTGCAGATGGGCGACGCCCTGATCTGCATCGGCGCGGAACAGAATATCCAGCGCGTGGCCGAGCAGGTGGGCAATTCCAGCGGCGCCCTCGACAAACCGAACCTCGTGCCCATTTTCCTGGGCATCGTGGTCGGTATCATCTTCGGCTCCCTCCCCATCCGCTTCCCCGGCATCCCGCAGCCCATCAAACTGGGTCTGGCCGGCGGCCCGCTCATCATCGCCATCCTCCTGGGACACTTCGGTCCGAAACACAAGATCACGACCTTCACCACGATGAGCGCCAACCTCATGATCCGCGAAATCGGCATCTCGCTGTTCCTCGCGGCCGTGGGCCTCGGCGCCGGCGAGAATTTCGTCAGTTCCATTGTGAACGGCGGTTACTGGTGGATCCTGTACGGTGCGATCATCACGATCATCACGATCGTCCCGGTGTTCCTCACCTTTGTCATCGCCCGCCTGCTCGTCCGCCTGAATTTCTATCAAGTCTGCGGTCTCATCGCCGGCTCCTGCTGCAATCCGCCGGCCCTGGCCTTTGCCCAGGGCATGTATGGAAGCGATTATACTTCCGTGAATTACGCGACGGTGTACCCGTTGTCGATGTTCCTCCGCGTGCTGGTTGCCCAGCTGCTCATCCTCATTTCCTTCGCCTGATGCCCGAACTGGTATACCCCCTGGAACCCGCACCGGTCTATCCCCGGCCCACGGTCGATGCGCCCGGCCTCCCCGCCGTCTCGTCGGAGGAGATGCTCCCGCTCGTCGAGCCCAGCGGACTGGTCTATGGACAGGCGACCCGGGCCTGGTGCCACAGCGGCGCCAAAGCCCTCCATCCGGTGGTCCATCTCCACCTGGTCGACCGCCTGGGCCGGATCTACCTGCAGAAAAGGTCCCTGGAAAAGGACCTCCTCCCGGGCTACTGGGACACGGCCGTCGGCGGACACGTCACCTACGGCGAACTGGCGCAGGAAGCCCTGTACCGGGAAGCCGCCGAGGAACTGGGCCTGACCGCTTTCAATCCGGTGTTCCTGGAGACCAATGTCTGGGAGACGGAGCGCGACCGCGAATTCGTGTTCGTCTTTGCCTGCGTGGGCCATCCTGACCTCCATCCGGACAATGACGAAGTGACGGAAGGCCGCTGGTGGACACAGGAGGAACTGACCGCCGCCATCGGACAGAATCTCCTTACCCCGAACTTCGAAGCCGAATACGCCCGCATCCAGGGCCGGCTGCTCGCACTCTTGTAGCAGGGAAAAGAAAATCTTGCTCTTTCATCAGTTTTTATTATATTTGTAAAACAAACAATAACACTGATGAAAAGACTCTTTACCACAGCACTTTTGGCCGTTTTCTGCCTGAGCCTCAGCGCCCAGGAGGAAGTCGTGCGCCTGTTCACCGAGAACCCGGACCGGGCGGCGAACAACATGCACTCGTACGAGTTCGATCCCATCGTGGACACGAAGGCCCCGAAGGGCTTCAAGCCGTTCTACATCTCCCATTACGGACGCCACGGCTCCCGGTATGAGCAGAACTCCACCTTCGCCCGTGCGGCGATGGGCGCGTTCCCCGTCCTGGACTCCCTCGACCTCCTCACCGAGACCGGCAAGGCCCTGTATGCCGACGTGAACGCCATCGTCGAGGCCCACAAGGGCATGGAAGGTTCCCTGACGCCCCGGGGTGCCAAAGAGCACCAGATGCTGGCGGCCCGGATGGTGGAACGGTTCCCCGCCGTTTTCAAGAACAAGGACCGCTGGGAGGTGAACAGCTTCTCCAGCACGAACTTCCGCTGCATCGTGTCCATGTGCAACTTCACCAACTCGATGAAGGCGGCAAGTCCCCGGCAGGAGTTCACCTACACGAGCGCGGAACGGTTCATGGGCTATATCAACCCGAGCCTCCGCGTCCCGCGTCCCGGCGAGGTGCCGGCGCCGCGTCCGAGTTTCTCGCCGGAGCAGATGGCCCGCATGCGCGGCGGCAACCCGGAGAGCAACAAATATACGCCTGCGACCGGCACGCCCGGCTATGACTTCACCCGCTTCCTGACCCCGCTGTTCAAGGACTACGACGCCGCCCTCAAGGTCCTCGGCAATCCCGAGCCCTTTGTCAAGGCGTGCTTCTCCGCCGGCGGTCTGTGCCAGGTCATCGACTTCCTGGGCATCGACATTCTCCGGAAGTATTTCGTCCCGGAGGAGCTGGTTTACCTCTGGGCCAGCGGCAACGACTCCATTTACCGCATGTGGGGCGGTTCCGTTGAGAACGGCGACGTCATCCGCTTCGCCATCCGTCCGCTGATGATGGACTTCATCGAGAAGGCCGACGCTGCGATGCAGCCCGGCAGCCACCGCACCGCCGACCTCCGCTTCGGCCACGACACTTCTATCCTGCCGCTCTTCGCCCTGATGGGAGTCGATGATCCCCAGAACCGCAGGCTCCCCTACAAGGAGGCCCACGCGAAAGGCTGGTACGCCTTCTTCCAGGTCCCGATGGCCACCAACTGCCAGATGATCTTCTACCAGAACAAGAAGGGCGAGGTCCTCACGAAGGTCCTCTACAACGAAAAGGAAATCCTCATTCCCGGCATCGAACCCGTCTCCGGTCCCTACTACCGCTGGGACGAACTCAAGGCCCATTTCCTGGACCTCTGCAAGAAGGCATCCGAGCCTTGGGACAACTGGAACAGAACACACGGACATCACAATTAACAGCCTGATACTATGAAAAGATTCTTTTTCTTCCTGGCGGCATCGCTCTGCGTGTGCGCCAACGCCCAGGTGAAGGAGGACTTCGTCCCCTCCCCGAACAACCAGCCCGGCAAGCAGTATCCGATGGTCAATTCCGAGCGCTGCGTCCGCGTGCGCGTGGAAGCGCCCGACGCCCAGTCTGTCAAGCTGGACATCGGCGGTGTCAAGTACGACCTCGTCAAAGGGGAGGACGGCGCCTGGATCGGTGAATCCGCCCCGCAGGATGAAGGATTCCACTACTATCAGCTGAACATCGACGGGGCCAACGTCCCGGATCCCTCCAGCCTGTATTACTATGGCGCAAGCCGCTGGGGAAGCGGCATTGATGTCCCGGCCGCGGACCAGGACTTCTACGCCGTGAAGAATGTTCCCCAGGGCCAGATGCGCGAAATCTACTACTGGTCCGAGGTGAACAAGGCGATGCGTCACATCTTCGTCTATACCCCGGCGGAATATGACCTGAATCCCACCAAGCGCTATCCGGTGCTGTATCTGCAGCACGGCGGCGGCGAGAACGAGTACGGCTGGCCGCAGCAGGGCCATACCGCAGCGATTATGGACAACCTCATCGCCGAGGGCAAGGCCGTTCCGTTCATCATCGTCATGGAAAACGGTTCCTGGACGATGCCGCGTCCGGCCATGGGCCAGGGCGGTCCCCAGGGGCAGCGTCCCCCGATGGGCATGGGCCAGCGCCCGCAGGGCCAGCGTCCCCCGCAAGGCCAGCGTCCTCCGCAGGGTCAGGGCCAGCGTCCGCGCGGCGGTTTCGGCATGCCTTCCGGCTGGGCCGATGGCTTCGCGAATACCCTGATCAAGGACTGCATCCCTTACGTTGACAGCCACTTCCGCACCATTGCCGACAACAAGCACCGGGCGATGGCCGGCCTCTCCATGGGCGGCATGCAGACGAAGTCCATCACCGTCGCTCACCCGGAGGTTTTCTCCTCCCTGGGCATTTTCAGCGGCGGAACCATTACCGTGGATGACACGAAGAACAATCCCGAATTCGCCAAGGGCCTTCAGCTCGTGTTCGTGAGCTTCGGCAGCCGCGAGCTCGAGAACCGCGCCCCCGGCTTCGGCGACGGCACCAATCCCCAGACCGAGACCGAGGAGCTCGCGAAGAGCGGCGTGAACGCGCATTTCTACATCTCGCCGGGCACGGCCCACGAGTGGCAGAGCTGGCGCCGCGCGCTGTATCAGTTCGCGCAGCTGCTGTTCAAGTAGGCTATTTCGGGAAAGACATCAGGGTGTCGATGACTTCCTGAGGGTCGTCCGTCACAGAAATCAGAAGTCCTCTGTACTTCTCGCGGGAGAGCAAGTCTTCCAGCAAGGGGTATATGGGGACTTCCTTCGTGAAGAATTCCTTGTCCAGGAAGACCATCGGGCTGGGGGCTCCGAAGGTTTCATAATGATTCTGCGCGGCGTCCTGGAAGATTTCCTGGATGGTGCCGGCTGAGCCGGGCGAATAGATGATACCGCCCTTGGCAATGGACAGCAGGACGTCCTCGCGCAGGCTGTTGAAGAAGTACTTGGCGATATGGGTAGCGAACGGCGTGGCGGGCTCGTGCCCGTAGAACCAAGTCGGGATGCCCAGGCTGCGGTACTTGTTCTGCGGATACTTTTTCCGGACCTCGAAGGCCGAGCGAAGCCAGCCTTCGTCCTTGAAGGTGGGTGCGACGGACAGGATTTCCAGGGCGTCGTCGAACTCTTCCATCGACCTCCCGGCCATCCAGGCGCCGAGGTGCGTGGCCTCCATCGCACCGGGGCCGCCGCCGGACGCCATCAGCTTGCCCCGCTCGGTGAGCGCCTTCGCAATGAGGGCTACGCGGCGGTAGGAGGCGTCGGTGCGCAGCTGGGCGTGACCGCCCATGATGGCGACCACCTGGTGCGGGTCGAACCGGCTCAGGAATTCCCGCATCGCGTCGCCGATGGCCCGGTCGTGCATCGTCCGGCCCAGGGTTTCGCGGATGTCGTCGCAGTTCACCCCTTTTTCCTTGTAGTCGGCATAGACCCGGGAGTCGAAGCAGGTCGCATAGGAGTCCTCGTTCTCGGGATCGTAGCCGGCGTAGAGGGTTTCCCCGGTGTACAGCTTGCCGCGGAAGGCGTTGTAGATGCGGCCCATCCGGGGGAAGACCAGGCAGGTGCTGCCGATGTGCCCTTCCATCTCGGTGGGGATCTCACAGCCGAGGAAGCAGCAGTCGGAGAAGCGGTGCCCGGCCGCCACATATTGCGGGACCTCGTTGAAGTCTATGTACTGGAAAGCATAGCGGGAGATGAAGCCCGTCTCGTCCGGGGCGGGCAGCAGGGTGATATCGGAGATTTCCTGATAAGGTTTGTTCGCCATCGTCTTCTATGATTCAGAATGTTAAAAATACGAAAAAAAACGGTAAAAACTACAACAGGATGTTGATGCCCAGACCGATGAGGACGAGCCCGCCCACGATGCGGGCGGAGTAACCGAGTTTCCGGCCGATGAAGCTGCCGGAGAGCATACCGACCAGGACCGAAAGGGCCGTGAAGACGAAGATGGACACCGAAATGGGCCAGATTTCCGACCACGGAGCGGCGTCCATCGCCATGGAAAGACCCACCACCGCCGCGTCGATGGAGGTGGCGACGCCGCCCAGGACGATGCTCTTGAAGCCGCTGAGGTTCAGGTGGTCCGACTTGCTGCGGACCCCGTCGATGAACATCTCGCCGCCCACGTACAGCAGGAGGAGGAAGCCGATGACATGGGCCACCTTCTCGAAATGGCCGACATATTCCGAAATCAGTTCCGTCGCGCCCGTACCCAGGCCCCAGCCGGCCATGAAAAGGCCCGTCTGGATGACGGCGAAGACGGCGGCGATGGTCCACACCTTGCGGCGGACCTCCTCGCGGGTGACGGTCACGCTGGAGCAGAGCGCCACCGCGAAGCAGTCGGCGCAGAGGGAAATGCCCAGCAGGATGGCGCTTAAAATCACATTCATGGTTTGAATTCTTGACGGGCCGTGATGGAACGGCCCAGGGTGAGTTCATCGGCGTACTCGAGGTCGTCGCCGAAGCCGAGTCCGCGGGCCAGCGTGGAGAAGCGCACGCCCGTATGGGACAGTTTGCGATACAGATAAAAGGCGGTGGACTCCCCTTCTACGTCGCCGCTGAGGGCGAAGATCACTTCCGCGCCGGCGGGATCCTCCAGCGCCTCCACGCGCCGGACCAGTTCCGGAATGCTCAGGTCGGACGGGCCGATGCCGGCGATCGGGGAAATGATGCCGCCCAGGACGTGGTACACGCCGTGATATTGGCCGGTATTCTCGATGCTCATGACGTCCCGGACGCTCTCGACCACGCAAATGGCGCTATGGTCGCGCGAGCGGTCCGCGCAGAAAGAGCACGTCTCCTCGTCGGAAATCATGCGGCACTCCTTGCAGTAGCGGACGTCGTCCCGGAGCCTGTTGATGGCTTCCGTGAAATGGTGCACGTTCTCCTGCGGCTGGCGGAGCAGGTGCAGGGCCAGCCGGAGCGCGCTGCGACGGCCCACGCCCGGGAGCGTGCCGATGGCCTCGACCGCGTCGGAAAGGAGTTCAGAAGGGTATTTCTCTTTATACGCCATGGTAATCGACGAGTCCTTCCATCGGCGAAGGGATGAAACGGGAGAAGGTAAGGCCGTATGCAGCGCCCAGGCGCTCCAATTCCGCCCGACAGGCGCAGCCGAAGCCGCCGACCACGCCCACGGGAAGGCGGTCGTAGCGGACGAGCGTGCGCTCGAACAGGTCGCGGAAGTTCCTTTCCACCAGGGCGTCCACATAGGCCTCTCCCCGGTGCTCCAGGATGAAGGGTGCCAGGCTTCCCAGATAGCGGGAAGGCGCGGGAGACTTGTAGACGTTCCGGACAACGGAAGCATAATCCACCTCGTGGAACGCGGAGAAAGCCTCCACCAGATCCTCCGGGACCAGGTCCTTTACGAGATCCGCGAGGAACAGCCGCCCGAGGGCTGCGGCACTGCCTTCATCGCCGATGATGAAGCCGCCGCCGTGGATGTTGCGAACAATCCTGTCCCCGTCATAATGGCAGGTGTTGGAGCCGGTGCCCAGGATGGCGGCGAGGCCCGCCGCATGGCCGCAGGCTGCGCGGGCGGCCGCCAGGAGGTCGGAGGCATACTCGCACCGGACACCCGGGAAACGCTCCTTGAACACTAGGTCCAGTTCCGTGGGGAACTCCAGCAGGCCGGCCGCATAGAAATGGACCTCGTCCACGTCCGTGAAGTTCTCGACCGCGTCCGCGAAGACGGAAGCGTTGGCCTCCGCCGCAATCGAGGACAGGTTCATCCCCGGGGTCTGCAGCCGGTGGACCGGCTTCCCGGCATCCACGAGGCACCAGTCGGTCTTGGTGGCGCCGCTTTCGACAATCAGGATCATAGTTCCACTCCTTTCTTTTTCCAATGATAATAGCCGTACACCGCCGAGGCGATGTAGGCGAGATACAGGAACGCCATCCAGTACTGGCCGTTCACCACGCACAGCATCGAGGTGAGGGCGTCGGCCACCACCCACAGCATCCACTGCTGGATATACGAACGGGTGAGCCACCAGGTCGCAATGACGCTCAGGACGGTTGCGGGGGCGTCCAGTTCAGAGACGCCATCCCCCAGGGCGCGGAACACCCAGATCAGGACGAGGGACCCCAGGACAAAGCCCACGGCGCTCCAAATGGCCGTTTTCTTCGGCAAAGGCCGCAGATGGATCACATCCTCCCCCACGGCGGCTCCGTCCTTCCGCCACTGGATGAGGCCGATGACGGACATCACGATGTAATAAATGTTCAGGCCCATCATCCCCCAGCTCCGCTGCACCGCGAAGCTGTAGGCGCAGGCCGCCCCGGTGAGGATGCCCACCACCCACATCGCATTCTTCTGGAGGATCTCCAGGACGACGTAGGCGACACCGGTCACCAGGGCGAAGATCTCAATGGTCTCGATCAGGGTCATTTTTCAGCTTACCATCTGGTCTTGAAGAAGGTCGGGGTCACGTTCAGCATCAGCCAGCCCCAGTGCAGCCGGTTGTTGTCGGCGCTTCGTTTGAGGATGGACATGGTCTCGGTGCCCAGCATGAATGAATAGCCGGCGCTGAGCGACACGGAAGGGAGGATGGTCCAGGTCACCTCCAACTCCATCTCGTGTCCCAGGGCTTTCTTGGCATCCTGGACCGGGGCGGCCGTGGAGAAGAAATGGATGGCGGCATCCGCCGACAAGGGCTTGACCGGACTCCACGAAATGCCGGCATAGAGATTCTGGAGGCCGGGCGTGAATCCGTTCACGTACGTCGATACATAGAAGAAATCCATCGCCCCGTAAAACTTGTGGTTCGAACCGTACAGGGAATTGAATCCCCGGACGATTTCGTGGCGCACCAGGCCGATGTTTCCGCCGCCCGGAATGGGGAAATCCTCTTCGCCGCTCAAGTAATCATAGCCGGCCCGGAAGGACCAGTGTTCCGAGGGCGTGGCCGTGGCCTTTGCGCTGGCCATCCAGGCATTCAGGGGGATGTTCCCATTGGCCTTCCCCCACTGGTGGTAATAGGACGCCTCCAGCCCGAAATGCTTCGGCGTCCAGGACAGGAAAGTGCCGGCAAGCTGCTGGAAACACGTCGCATAAGTATCCTCTTTGAAATCTATGTATTCCAGGCCCATATTGACAAAGAGAAGGGAGGCGCCGATATTCGACTTCGGGATATCGTAGTGATACCACAGGGAAGCCAGGGACTTGTAGGGTTGGATTCCTCCGCTGAAACGGGTACCGCCCTGGTCGATGTTGTCCACGTTCTGGTTATAGGCGCCGAACAGATGGACTTTGTGCCCGGCACGCTCGAACCCCAGCTTCAAGCCGTCGTGGGAGTAGCCGGTCATGGACCAGTCGTCCGCGCCGAAGATACGCTGGTCGTCATAGGAGAGACGCTGGCGTCCCAGCTGGGCGAAGAGGCCCACCGGGAACTGCGCCTTTACCCAGGCCTCGTTCATGGACAGGGCGTTTCCAGCCGCACTTCCCCAGGTGTCGGCGTGCTGGGCGGTCAGCCGCGCCGTGAGCCAGTCGCGGGAGTAGGTCGCTCCCAGACGGGTCCTGCTGAGAATGAAACGCGAGTGCAGCGCATCCCCGTCTTCCTCGACAGAAATGCCGCCACGCCGGATTTCACCGCGCGTGAGGTAATCGGCATCGACCGAGAACGCATGATCCTGCGCCCGGGCGCAGAGCGGCAGGGCGGCGAGGAGAATCAGGGCAAGCCGTTTCATTCGAAATCGAAATAGGAAACGAACCCGGTAAGCTCCAGCACGTCCCGGATCACCTCGTTGACATTCTTCAGAACAACCTGGTCTCCCTTCGCCTTCGCCGTCTTGAGCAGGTTCACCAGGATGCGGATGCCGCTCGAGGCAATGTACTCCAGATTGGAGCAGTCGAGGACGAGGTCCTTTCCTGTGCTTTCAAACAAGGGCTTGAGTGCGGCTTCCGTCTCGGCGGCGGAGGCGGTATCCAGTTCGCCGGTGAGAACGGCGACCAGTCTTCCATCCAGTTCTTTTACAGTTGTTTTCATATTCCTAACGAAGTATTTATATCATTTAAAATCAGCCTTTTGCGTTTTCCTTCGGATGATAGTGGACGGCGAGCATCGTGATGTCGTCACTCTGTTCGGCCTCCCCGGCGAAGGCCCGGACATCGGCCCCGACCGCTTGGATCAGGGCGTCCGGCTTCCGGGAACAGGCCGACAAGGCTTCGAGGAGCCGGTCCCGGCCATACTGTTGACGGTCGACATCCTTCGATTCTGTCACCCCATCCGTATAGAGAAACAGGAGAGAGTCGGCGGCGACCATAGCTTCCTGTTCCTGGTACGTAAAGTCGTCGAACACGCCCACGGGAACATTCGCCAAGGCCGGCAGTTCCTCCACGGAGTCGCCGACGAGGATCGGCCGGTCATGGCCGGCGTTACAGTACCGCAAGCGGCCCGTGGACAAGTCCAACACCCCCAGGAAGAGCGTCACGAACGTCCCCGTCGCATTGTTCCGGCACGCTTCGCGGTTGAGTTCCCCGACAATCCGGGCCGGAGCCTCCTCCTGCTCGGAAAGCATCCGCAGGATGGCATGGGTGACGGCCATCACCATGGCGGCAGGAACGCCTTTCCCGCACACGTCTCCCACGCAGAAGAACAGTTTCCCTTCCCGGACGAAGTAGTCGAAGAGGTCTCCCCCCACCTCCTTGGCCGGAGCCAGGGATCCCCGGGCGGTCAGGTCGCTCCGGTCCAGGGAAGACTTCGGCAGCATTTCCTCCTGGATGCGCCGGGCGACCCGGAGCTCGCTCCCGATGCGGGCCTGCTTCACATCCGCCTCCCAGAGCCGCTTCCCGTTCCGGGCGAAACGGTCGAGGATGAAGAGGAGGAAAGCCAGACCCGCGAGCGCCATCAGCATGATCCGCCACATCATCGGACGAACCGGAGCAAGCACCTCATCCCGGTAGGACACCTCTGCGACGATCCAGCCCGGATCCCGCGGCAGAGCCTTGAAATCGAGATAAGCCTCTTCCCCGTTGACGGGATCTTGGAATACGATGCAATTGACCCGATGACGCCCCCGGATGGTCCGTTCGACCGTCGGATCCATCACCAGGCCCGCCACATAGTCCACGGTTTCAGGCGGGACGTCTTCCTCCCGGGGCCCGGCCACCAGCTGTCCGCTCCGCGTGAGCAAGAAACCGAAGCTGGAGGGGTAGTACGGATTGACATTCAGCGTGTCGCTGAGCCAGGTCAGGTCGATATCCAGACCGCAGATGGCCGCGAGACGGCCCGACCGGTCCCGGACGGAATAGGTGTAGGTGGTCAGTTGCCGGACCGGGTCCGTACCATAGGCATAAGGGTCGCTCCAGAAATCCATCTCCTCCCGGAGCGCCCGCTGGAAGTCGGGACCCAGCGTATAGTCGTGGTCGGGACCGGCAATCTGCTCCACCACGATCCGGCCCCCTTCCTTGTGGGCATAGGGCTCGAACAGCCGGCCTTTAGCCGGATAATAATCCGGCAGGACGGCGATACAGGCGCCCGCGACGCGCGGATTGCTCTCGATCATCCGCTCGGCCGCTCCGAACAGGGAATCCGGGTGTGCCAGGCTCTGCAGGACACTCCACTCATTCTCGCGCATCGACAGTTCCGCCTCCCTCAGGGTATTGAGGATGACATCGGACTCCATCGTCAGTTCCATCCGCGTAATCCGTTCTTCTTCCTGAATCAGCATGTTGCGCGTATAGGTATACTGCACCACGGCGACCACCTCCAGGAAGAGGGCCGCCAGGAGGATGAGGACCAGGCGGGAGCCTTTCCTCTGCATGAAAAAAGTGCGGATTCTGTCGATGAAAGAGGCCATTCTGATCAATCGTCAAAGAAACGGAAAGAATCCAGGAGGCGGAAAATCATGTCCACATACGCGCTGGAAGTCTCGTCCCAGCGGAATCCCAGCCGGTGCAGTACCTGCATGGAGAAGACGCTCGAAGCCACGTTCTCCACCATCTGGACCTGGCCTTCCGCCTGCGTATAGGCGATGATGCTCGAAAGGATCCGGGCCTTCTCCGGATCGGCCTTGGCCTCGTCCATCCGGCGCACGAATGCTTCCACCTCCAGATAGTCCAGGGGGCTTCCGTCATCCTTGTGGAGCCGGGAAAGGATATCGTCCATCGGCAGCATATGGTCATTCTGGACGTGGAAAACCACGTTCGCGGCCGGCGTTCCGGCCAGCAGGACGACGGCGCGGGCGGTCTGGTCGATCGGCGAGAATTCCATCCGTTCTTCCAGCAGCGGGTACGGGCATCCGCCCAGCATCCGGTACGCCTTCAGGCGTCCCATCGAGGCATTCGAGTTGAAGTTGATCTGGAACTCGCCGTCCACCGCGCGCGGGGACAGGTTGCCCACCCGGATGATCTTGCCATCCAGGCGGCCTTCAGCGACCTTCTCCAGGATGCACCGTTCGGCCAGGAACTTGGACACGACGTACTGGTTGTCCGTATTCTGCCCGAAGAACAGCATCTGCTCGTCCATGACCACCGGCACGGAGCCCTCGGTCATGCCGCCCACGCTGATGGTGGACACCTGGACCAGCCGGGCCTTCGCGGCCATGCAGAAGCCGACGAGGTTCTGGACGCCGACGTAATTGACTTTCAGGATATCGTCGCCGCGGGAGAAGTGCTTGACGTTGGCCGCGCAGTTCACCACCAGGTCGAACGGGGTACCGGACACAAGCAGGGCGTCGAAGATCTCCGCACCGGTGATGTCGCCTTCAATCAGCCGGATCCGATTGCCCATGAGCGGCCGGTAGTTCTTCTCGAAATAGTAAACCAGCATCTCGGACAGGCGTCGCTCCGCGGTGATGGCGCCCTTGCCCCGGAGGAGGCACCAAATGACAGTGTCCTTCCCGGTTTGCTCGATCAGTTCGCGCAGGACGTGGATGCCCAGGAAGCCGGTCGCGCCCGTAAGCAGGATGTTTTTCCCCAGTCCGCGACGTTCTCCGGTCTGGAAAGCCTCCAGGGTATTGCCCGTGAGCAGTTTTTCGATGGCGGAATAGTCGTAGGCGGTGACATCATCCTTGTCATCGGCAGGCGCTTCGGCGCCTCCAGTCAGGAAGGCCGCCAGGGCGCGGGCCGTCGGATTGTTGAACACGTCGCCGTAGGAGAACTTCAGACCGCGCTTTTCGGCGCTCACCAGCACGCTCGTCACCATGAGCGAGGAGCCGCCAAGGTCGAAGAAGCTGTCGGTGGCGCCCACGCGCTCCATGCCCAGGATTTCGGCGAAGACTTCGCACAGGGCGGTCTCGGTCGGGCCCTCGGGCTGGACATAGTCGCCGCCCGAAGTCATCACAGGAGCCGGCAGCGCCTTGCGGTCCACCTTCTGGTTCACGTTGAGCGGAATCTTGTCCAGTTTCGCGAAAGCGGCCGGGACCATGTACGGCGGTTTCCGCTCCAGAATGAAGGCGGACAGGGCCTTGGTGTCCAGGTCCCCTTCGCACACGACGTAGGCGGCGATGAACTTGCCGCCGGCCGGATTGTCGAACGGCTGGACCGTCACGTCCTTCACGCCCGGGAATTCCCGGATGACGGCCTCCACTTCCTTGGTCTCCACCCGGAAGCCCCGGATCTTGACCTGGCCGTCGTTGCGGCCCACGAATTCGATGTTGCCGTCCAGCCTGTACCGGACAATGTCGCCGGTCCGGTACGCCCGGTCATAGGGATATTCCTGGGCGAACGGATTGGCGATGAAGGTCTCTGCGGTCTTTTCCGGACGGTTCAGGTAGCCCCGGCTCACCTGCGGGCCGGAAATCCAGAGCTCGCCGACGGCTCCGGCGGGGAGCCGGCGGCCGGCGGTGTCCGTCACATACAGCCGCAGATTGTCCAGCGGATGGCCGATGGGAATGTTCGGCTCCTTCTTCTGCACGTCGAAGATCGTAGAGAAGATGGTGCATTCCGTCGGGCCGTACCCGTTGTGGAAGGCGTAGGAAGGCGGGTCCATGGACACGAGCTTCTCGCCGCCCACGGACAAATGTTTCAAGGAAGGATTTTCCGGATAATTCAAGGCGAACATCACGCCCACCTGCGTGGTCATGAAGCTGTGCGTGATGCCGTTCTCCGTGACGAAGCGGTCCAGTTCCGACATGTCGTGCCGGGTCTCCTCCGGAATAATGTAGACAGAGGCACCCGTCGTCAGGGCGGGATACATGTCCATCATGCAAGCGTCGAAGCCGTAGCTGGCATAGGCCGCCACCCGGCTTTCCGGGGTGAGGGCATAATAGTTCCGGTACCAGGCGCAGAA
This sequence comes from uncultured Bacteroidia bacterium, assembly GCA_902785065.1. Lineage (GTDB taxonomy): Bacteria > Bacteroidota > Bacteroidia > Bacteroidales > UBA932 > Cryptobacteroides. Next base: position 83,390 of record CACZXH010000003.1, on the reverse strand, counting down.
GTTCACCAGGTTGCGGTGCTCCAGCATGCAGCCCTTCGGGACACCGGTGGAACCCGAAGTATACAGGAGGATGAACAGGTTCTCGGGAACCGGACCTTCCGGGACGGGACCCGAAGGCAGCGCGGCGATGTCCGCGGTGTCCAGAACGGGGCCCGCATAGGACGTAATCAGGGGCCGGTACTGCGCATCGGCAATGAGCAGCTTCGCGGACGCATCCCCGATCATGAAGTTCAGGCGCTCCTCGGGATAGGAAGGATCCAGCGGCTGATAGGCGCAGCCGGCCTTGAGGGCGCCGAGAGAGGCAACGGCCATGTTTTCGCTGCGGCCGATCAGGACGGAGACGACGTCTTCCCGTCCGAGACCCAGCGAGGCGATGTGGGCGGCGATCCGGTCGGACACTTCGTCCAGTTCCTGGTATGTCAGCGTCTTGCCTCCATAGCACACCGCCGGGGCGTCCGGCCGCTGGGCTGCCTGGGCCCGGAACAGGGACACGATGGTCTGTGTGGTGTCCACCGGGAGGGTATAGGCATTGAAACCGTCCAGGAGTTTCTCCTGTTTCTTGTCAATGAGCGCGATGCCGTCCATCGGACCGTCCGCGAGCATCCCGCGCAACGCCTGCGCCATCGTACTGGCGAAGCTCTGCATGAGTTCCCGGCTATACAGGGTCTCGTCGTACTGGATAAGGATGCTTTCGGCCGCTTCCCCGCCATTGACAAAGATGCTCACGGGGAACATCGGCGTCTCGGTGGCAAGGTCCTCGGAGGTAATCTCGGCGCCGCCCATCTTGTAGGTCTCCAGCAGGCCCACCTGATAGGCCATCATCACCTGCGGCTGGAAACCGAAGTCGGAAGAGACCTTGGCGAAGGGATAGTATTCGTGCGCGCGGCTTTCAGAGAAAAGACTGTCCGTCTCTTTGAGATAATCCGTCACCTGCTCGACACCCGTGTCACCCGCGAGGGCCAGCGTATTGACGAACATACCCATCGTGTCGGAGACTCTCAGGTCCGAACGGCCGTTGCTGACGGTGCAGATATAGACCTTCTTGCTGCCGCAGAACGCGCTCACGGCCAGGAACGTGGCGGACAGGAAATAGCTGGCGGGAGAAATGCCCAGCGCCAGGCATCGCTCGGAGATCTTCCCGTCCACGGGGATTTCCAGCGAGGCCACCACGCCGGCGGCGTCGCCCTTCTCCTTGTCAGGCAGGATGGCGCTGGCGCCTTCGCAGCCTGCCATCTTCTCCTGGAAGAACGCGGCCGCAGCGGCGAATTCCTCGCCTTCCTCCGCGGCTTTCTGGTCCGCGGCATAATCGTAATAAGTATATTCTTCCGGGTTCGGATCCACGCCGTCCACGGCGGCGCAGAGTTCCGCCATGAAGATGTCCATGGAACGGCCGTCGAAGACCAGGTGATGGAAATCGGTGAGCAGGTACAGGCCTTCGCCCGCCTTCACGATTTCAGCGCGGTACAAGGGGCCTTCGCCGAGATTGAACGGCTCCAGGAAATGGGCCTTGCAGTCCGCGAGGTTCTCCTCCGGGATGGTTGAAAAGCCCACCTCCGGTTCCTGGTCACAGGGGACGAGCATCACCTTCCCTTCCTGCATCTCGAAGTGGGAATTCAGGACCGGATGGCACTTGATTACTTTCAGAACGGCTTCCCGGACTTTCTCCGGATCCAGGGACCCCGGGAGGGTCCAGATCACCGGCAGGTTATAGACCGTTTGGGCCGGGGCCTTCATGCACTCGAAATAGAGGCCCGCCTGTTGGAAAGTCAACGGCTGCGGGCCGGTCCCGTGCGTGGCGATGCCCGCTCCGTGGGCGGCCTGCCCGGAAATCAGGGAGGTAAGGATCTCATTCTCGATGCTCTGCAGGGTCGCCGTCTTGACGAAGGTGTGCATGTCCACCGAGATACCGTATTTCTTGTGCAGCTCCACAGCCAGCCGCAGGGCTGACAGGGAGGTCAGGCCGGCATAGACGAGCGGGTCCGTCAGGGAGAACCCGTCGATGTGCGCGGATTCCTTGATCAGCGCGGCGATGTCCTGTTCCAGGATATTGAGCGGCGCTTCCACCGCGGGCTTCTCCGCCTTGCGGACCTCAGGCTTCGGAAGGGCCTTCCGGTCCACTTTCTGATTGACATTCAGGGGGATGGCCTCAATCTGCATGGTCACGGAAGGGACCATGTACGGGGGCTTGCGCTCCAGGATGAACGCATTCAGGGCGTCAATGTCCACGGGGGCATCGCTGACGACGTACGCCGCCAGGAACTTGCCGCCGCCCTCGCCTTCCTCGTCGAAGGCCTGGACCGTCACGTCCGTGATGCCGGGGAACTCCCGGATCACGCTCTCTACCTCCTTCAGTTCGATCCGGAAGCCCCGGATCTTGACCTGCATGTCCTTGCGGCCGATGAACTCGATGTCCCCGTCGGCGCGCCAGCGGACAATGTCACCGGTCCGGTACATAGACTTGAACAGCGGATCGTCGGTGTAGGGGTTGTCCACGAACACCTCGGCGGTCTTGTCCGGGCGTCCGAGATAGCCCTTGCCCACCTGCAGGCCGGAAACCAGCAGCTCACCGGCGGCCCCCACCGGCATCCGCCAGCCGCCCTTGCCGGCAATGAAGGCATGGACGCCCGGAAGCGGACGCCCGATTGGAACGTCAGGTTCCTGGACGGTCACGTGCTTGCTCACGACATAGGCCGTCGTCTCCGTGGGGCCGTAGCAGTTGAACATGCCGAACTTGGGCACGGGGAAACTGGCCATCTTCTCGCCGCCGGTGTACAGGCCCACCAGGGACTTGTTCTCCGGGAAGTTGATGGCGAACTGCGTGGCCACCTGCGTGGTCATCATCGAATGCGTGATGCCGTTCTGCTCGAAGTATTCGTTCAGGGCGAGGAGGTCCAGCCGGATCTCCTCCGGGATGATATACAGGGACGCGCCGGCCGCGAGCGCCGTGGAGAAATCGCTCATGTTGGCGTCGAAACCGAAACTGGCATAGGCCGCGGTGTGCGAAACCTGCGTAATGCCCAGGGCTGCGTCGTTGTTCCGGGCGAAGACGGAAATGTTCCGATGGCACAGCTGCACGCCCTTGGGAACGCCGGTGGTTCCGCTCGTATAAAGCAGGATGAACAGGTCGTCCGGTGCGGGGGCGGGAACATTCGCCTTCCCTTCAGGCAGGGACTGGATCTTGTCCGTCGACAGGACCGGTCCCTCATAACCGCTGATAAGGCCTTCCAGGCCGGGATCGGCAATGAGCAGGGAGGCGCCCGCATCCTGGACCATGAAAGAGAGGCGTTCGGTCGGGTAGGACGGGTCCAGCGGCTCGTAGGCGCAGCCGGCCTTCAGGACGCCGAGCGGCGCAATGACCATGAACTGGTTCCGGTTCAGGATAATGGACACCACCCCGCCGGGCTTCACGACCGAAGCGACATGGGCGGCCAGCCGGTCCGTCAATGCGTCCAGTTCCGCATAGGTGAGCGTCGTGTCGCGGAAGACGACGGCCGGATGGTCGGGGTACTTGGCGACATTCTCGCGGAAAAGATCCAGAAGGGTCACATTCGGGTCGCCAGGGAAGGGTTCCGGGTTGAAGGAATCGGTCTCGGCCACCTGCTTTTCCGTCGCGAAGGCGAGGTCGCTGACCTTATCGGCCTTCTCCATGGACAGCAGGCAGGCGGAGAAACTGTCCGCGAATTGCTGCAGGATGCCTTCCGAATACTGGTCGGAGCGGAATCGGCACACCAGCTTGTATCCGTCCTTGCCGGCGTCCGTCAGCCGGAAGGCCAGGGCGTCCTCCCCTACCTCGGCGTCTGGGTCGTCCGGCCCGTCGAAAGAGGCGGAGAAGCCCGGACCCAGGTCACGGACGCAGTCCTCATAAGTATAATCCGCAAAACGGGCCGCGCCTTCGGCCTGTTCCTTCCGGTTCCGGACCAGTTCTTCCAGCGACTGTTCCGGGGTCCATTCCACCAGGACCGGACGCTTGCCGCCGCCCGTTGGAAAGAACGCCTTCGTATCGGCATTCCAGGCCGAGACGGTGACGCCGAAAGCGGTCGTCAGCAGGATGTCCGCTTCGCAGGAGAAACGCTTGCGAAGCACATCCAAATCCTTGGTTCCAAAGGCTATGGGGCATTCCACCTTCTTCATTTCGCCTTTTCCGCCTGTGTGCAGGTCGGGAATCAGACGCGTATCCAGGTCGGCGCAGGCCGAATAATGTTCGACGAACCAGGTACGGGCCTCTTCCGGGCCCGCGGGAGACGTCTTGGAAACGGACTTACTCATGTGGCTTTCGAATTTACTTAACCTCAAATATAGCAAATGTTTCGCAATCGGCCTACCTCGTGCGGGATTTTTTCGTACCTTTGCACACAATCTTTTGACTATGGACAAGAAAAGTTATGCATTCGGCATGAGCCTGGCCGGCAACCTGCTCCAGAACGGAGTGCACGGGCTCAATTTCGACGATTTCGTGGCCGGTCTGAAGGCCATGCTCCAGGGAGACAAGCTCGCCATTTCCATGGAGGAGGCCGGGGAGGCCCTTGAACAGTTCTACAAGGAAATGGAGGAAGAGGCTTCCGAGCGGGCCGCCGCAGCCGGCGCCGCCGCGAAGGAGGAAGGCGAGAAGTTCCTCGCCAAGGTCGCCCGCGACCCCGAGGTCCGCGCCACCGGCAGCGGCCTGATGTACAAGGTCCTGCAGGAAGGCACCGGCAAGAAGCCGAAGGCCGCCAGCCAGGTGAAGTGCCACTACGAGGGCACCTTTGCGAACGGCCAGGTCTTCGACAGCTCCTACAAGCGCGGTGAACCCGCCGTCTTCGGCCTGAACCAGGTCATCAAGGGCTGGACCGAAGGTCTCCAGCTGATGGCCGAAGGCGCCAAGTACGAGCTCTACCTGCCGTACAACCTCGCTTACGGCGAGCACGGAGCCGGCAACGCCATTCCGCCGTACAGCGCCCTGAAGTTCGTCGTCGAACTTCTCGAGGTTCTATAATCCTTTACCAGGAATACTCCACCGTGAACATCAGGTTGCATCCCGGCATCGGATAGCCCTGGACGACCTGATAACGGTGATTGAACAGATTCCTGACCGTCACGCCCGCGTTCAATTCCGGCAGCAACGCCCGGTTCTTGAGCGCGGGCATTGTCATTTTCCGGAAGAGGGAGATATCGCTGACGGTCCAGGGGGCGATATAGTAGTCCGGCGTGTTGGCCGTCCGGGACCATCTGGCACCGGTGAACACCGTCTCCCAAGTGAAAGACCAGTCCTCCCATCCGGCGCACAGGTCCACACCGCCGCTGTGCAGCGGGATATAGGGGATCTGGTTGCCGAAGGTGCGACTGTCCGGATCGCTGTGGTCCAGCGCCTGCTGGAAACAGTAGCGGAAGGTCACGTCCACCGACCATCCCTTCCGCCAGAATCGTGCATCGGCCTTCAGATCCACCCCCGCCACATCCACTTTTCCGATGTTCAGCATCGTCCAGCGGAATTGCGAGGAGGTGGGAATGGCCACGATCTTGTCGTCAATGCGGTTCCTATAAGGCGAGATCCTTCCCTCGAAAGACCAAGGGCCGGAAGCATGTTCCAACCGGATATCGATCCCGGTCTGGAAAGCGGATTCCGGGACGAGGGAGGAATTGCCCATCAGCGAATAATACAGGTCATTGAAGGAGGGCAGCCGGTAGCTGCGCTTCGCGAAAGCATCCACTTCCAGCCAGCGGAACGGGGAATAATACAGACTGAAAGACGGCATCCAGGCATCCCGGAACTTGTTTTCGCGGGTCCATCCGCCGGCCTGCGGCGTCAGGAACCGGTCCCAGGCCCCCTGATAGACGCAGTGGGCCGCCATGCGGAAATCTTCCCAGGCGAGCCGTGTCGCCAGGGCGGCCGTGAGGACGTTCCTGCGGGGGGTGACAGACTGGCCGGCATCGGAATCCAGCGCGTTCCGCTGGAGATCGACGCTCAGGTCCACCGACCACGGATCGGCCAGGACAAGCGACTGGGCCAGCGAGAGATAGCCGGACCGCTGGCGGTAGTGCAAGTCATACGGCAGCGCCATCGGATTCTTCTCCGGATGGGTGTTGTAATGGATGTAATCGTCGGCGAACTTGAACTTCAGCGACGTGGCATACCGGGAGGTCCAATCCTGGTTCCAACCGCCCTGGATGAAGAAATTCCGGTCGGCCTGGCGCTCCGCGCTGAAAGGGAAACCCGAAGCGCGGCGGATGACCGGACCGGGGAATCCCCGTTCGGAGCCATAGCCATACACCCGGACGCGCCAGTCGCCGTGGCGAAACTGTCCGAACAGGCCTGATTCCAGGCGAAGGCTCTTGATATCCCCGTTTTCCCGGACCAGCGTCGTGTCGAAACAAGGATACTTGTACCGGCCGTTGGAAGTCAGTCCTTCCGCCGATACCCGAAGGATAACCGGTCCCCATTGCCGGTCCCATTGAAGGGAAGGCTGGAAGGTCCCGAACGATCCTCCCCGAAGCCGAGCCCGCCCGCCGTCCTGGTCAAACAGCAGGGGCCGCTCGCTGTCCAGATGGACCGCCGCGCCGGACGCGTACTCCTTAGCCGTCTGCAACCGCTTGGTTTTCTGCCCATTATAGAGGGAGACCATCGCCAGACCGTCCGTGGAGAACCGGCCCAGGTCCACCTGCATGTTCTGGGCGTTGTCCACCTGGACCCCGTCCAGGAAGATGCCCACGTGTTCGCTGCCGAGACTCCGGACATTGACGGTCTTGAGGCCGCCCACGCCTCCGTAGTCCTTGACCTGGACGCCGGTGAAGCGGCGCAGGACGTCCGCCACCTGGGCGGGCGCCGCTTTCGCGCCCGGCAGGTACACCGACTCGGCGGGCTTCACCACGGGATAGACCTGCACGGACCAGACCGACGCGGCGGCCAGCGTGTCCGCCTCCTGGGCCTGCAGGCTCCAGGGGGCGGACAAGGCGGCGGCCAGCGCTATGACAGCGCGCTTCAGCAAATCAATACAAGGCGAAATGCCCAGGGCAGACGCCGGCGTCCACGCTCCACCGCCTGGCGCCTTTGTAGTAACAAGAGACGGTGCCCGGATCGAAATAATTCCCGGCGTCACTCACGAAGAACGTCTCGGAGTCCAGCGCATACAGGCCGTACAGCACTTTTGCGCTAACATTCAAGGTCCAATTCTTCTTGTTCCCGCCCTGGACGCTCCAGGACTGGTAGACATGGGAGGTGGCGCTCCAGTCGAATTCCGTTTCGGTGCCGATGCAATAGACCGTATCCCCGAGAAGGGTGGAAACGCTCACATAATCCGCTACCTTGGAGACGGCATTCCCCTGCCCGGGTCGGATCAGATACAGGCCGGAATGTACATCCCAGAAGTTACCGAGGGTGGTCACATAAATATTCCCCTGGCCGTCCGCATAGACGTTCTTCAGGTTCACCTGCACCGGAAGGGTCTCCGTGACTTTGAAACTTTTCGTGTCGATGATGCTGAGGGTGTTGTCATAGGCGTAGTCCGGCGGGAGCTGACTGGAAATGCCGCCGGAGTTGGCAACATAGAGTCTGCCGGCATGGCAAGCGATGCCTTCCGGCTGATAACCCACCTCGACACTTCCGGCCACCTTCTTGGTTTTCAGGTCAATCCGGTATACCTGGCCCTTCGGGTTCTTGGAATCCGTAATCGTGTAATAACCGTTCTCGTCATAGCTCCCCGTGGCATAGGCGCCCGCCCAGGAAGTGACATAGGCATATTGGTCGTCGAAGGCGACATTCCGCGGGGTGGGAACCGCAATCGCGGCGATTTCCGTCTCATCCTTGGCGGAGACGACCTCCACGAGGCCGGAATTGTTCACGACGATCCAAAGATCATCCCCTTGGACCGCAACGTCGTTCCCCACGTCGCCGAGGCCGGCGCCCATGCCCGGATTCATCTTCTTGAAAGCGCCCGTGACGTAGTTCCCGTCAGAGAACCGGAGGAAATCCAGGGTCGCATTGTTGGCGCCCATGCCCCCTTCGTTCAAGACAAACAGTTTACGGGCCGATTCCGGGAAACCGGAGACATCGACCTTCTGGCCGGTCAGGTCCGCGTCCTTGGACGGCGGTTCCGGCACAGGATCCTTGCGGCACGCGCAGAAAGCCAGCGCACCGCACAGCAAAAGCAGCGTTGCTTTTTTCATTGAAAAACAAAGTTTACGTTCCCACACGGACTTGTCCCCGAGCCCGATTGTGCAACTGGACGATGGCAGGTCTTCTGACTGGTCCCGGCCCCGGCCTTCTCGAAGAATCTGTCATGGCCGGCATGACCGGCAATCTCTTCAATGGCATCGATTCGGAGCCGTTCTGGACGACACAGCTGCGGGCACAGTTCCGGATTCCCACCGGCTTCCCTATTGAGCTCGCCGGGAAGACTCCCGGCCGCAGCACCATCCTCTGGTGCAAAGATACGAAAAAACCTGGATTACCAGGTCTTGAACGGATGCTCGGCGAGATAGCCGTTGTAATACCGTCTGTCATCCGTCACTTCCTCCCCCAGCCAGGACGGCCTCTCAAAAGGCTCGTCCGGGCTTCCCAGCTCGATTTCGGCCATCACCAGGCCGTCGTTCTCCCCGTGGAACTCGTCCACTTCGAAGAAGCGAGATGGCCGATCGGGGTCGGCCATGACGACTTCCCCGTCATGCCCGGCCTGACCGGGCATCTGGGCCGGGACGATCCAGCGCGTCTTGTCCACGCTGCCCGGCTTGCACAGCACGAACAGGTCCTCGGCCTCCTGCAGGGAGATTTCCTTCTCCCATTCGGGACGGCTTCCGGGAATGAGGGACGGACCCTTGATCGTGAGGAATCCCTGATTGTCGCGGATGCGCACGCGCACCGTCCGACCGCTGTCATGGGCCAGATACCCCTGTCGGATGCGGTAAGACTTCACCGCCTGCGCCTTGTACTTATCGTCCTTTACGAGGAATTTCTTTTCAGTCTCTATGTTCATATTTACATCAGCCAGGATGACATGTCGCGTCCGGCGGCGAGGCCGTCGCGGATCTCGGTGGAAGAAATGTCGATGCGGGGCGCTCTCAGCAGGTCGATGCGATAGTCCGGGCACTCGCGCATCAGGCGCGCCTTCAGGTAACCGCGGTGGTACCCCTTCCGCGGAAAGACCGCGACGCCGTACTCCTTCAGGATGCGCTCGTGCTCCCGCCAGCGCGGAAAGCTCTCCAGGTTGTCCGCGCCGATGACCAGCGTGAACTCGTTCTCCGGTTCCCGCGCCCGCAGCGCGTCCAGCGTCCGGATCGTATAATGCGGCGGTTCCATCCCGAGCTCTATGTCATCGACCCAGACCCGGATCTCCGGATGCCGCTTCACGGCCTCCACCGCCGCCTCATACCGTTCGCGCCCGCTGAGCGCATTCGACGCGTCCTTGAACGGACTCTGCGGCGATACGATGAGGTACACCCAGTCAAACGCCGCATCCCGCGTCAAATACTCCATAATGGCCTGATGGCCGATATGCAGCGGGTTGAAAGAGCCCGAATAAACCGCAATTCTCATTCGGCCAGGAACGCATCGACCATCGCATCGGCCTCAGCCAGCGCGGTGGCGAGGTCGTCGTTGATGAGGACCTTGTCGAACTGGGGGGCGTAGGTCATTTCCTCGGCGGCCTTGGCGACGCGCTTCTCAATGTCCTCGGCGGAATCGGTGCCGCGCCCGATCAGGCGCTGCCGCAGGACCTCCACGGACGGAGCCTGGATGAAGACGGAAAGGGCCTGGTCGCCGAAGTATTTCTTGAGGTTCACCCCACCCTTAACGTCCACATCGAAAATGATGACGTTCCCGCGGGCCCAAATGCGGTTCACTTCCGCCTTGAGCGTACCGTAGAAGCGGTCGGGATAGACCTCCTCGAACTCGACGAACTTGTCGTCCCGCACCAGGAGACGGAAAATGTCGGCGGAGTAGAAGAAGTATTCCACGCCGTCCTTCTCCTCGCCGCGCGGCGGCCGGGAGGTGGCCGAGACGGAGAACTCGATGCCCTTATGGCCGCTCAGGATATGGTTCACGACGGTGCTTTTGCCCGACCCGGAGGGCGCGGAGAAAATCAATACTTTGTTCATGGTCCTATTGTGCATGGATGATGATACAAAAATACGAAAAAAATTGCTAAATTTGCGGATGGTTAAAGTAGCGATATCTGTTTAACACTTTATAATTATGGTTTCTTACAAAGAATTGGGTCTTGTGAACACCCGTGAGATGTTTGCCAAGGCTGTCGCCGGCGGATACGCCATCCCGGCTTTCAACTTCAACAACATGGAGCAGCTCCAGGCCATCGTCCAGGCTGCCGCCGAGACCAAGTCCCCGGTCATCCTCCAGGTTTCCAAGGGCGCCCGCAACTATGCGAACTCCACCCTCCTCCGCTATATGGCCGAAGGTGCCGTCGCTTATGCGAAGGAACTGGGCTGGGAGCACCCCCAGATCTGCCTCCACCTCGATCACGGTGACAGCTTCGAGCTGTGCAAGGACTGCGTCGACATGGGCTTCAGCTCCGTGATGATCGATGCTTCCTCCCTCCCGTACGAGGAGAACATCGCCCTCACCAAGAAGGTCGTGGAATACGCCCACCAGTTCGACGTGACCGTCGAGGCCGAACTCGGCGTGCTCGCCGGTGTCGAGGATGAGGTTTCCGCCGCGGAATCCCATTACACCAAGCCGGAAGAGGTCATCGACTTCGCCACCCGCACCGGCTGCGACTCCCTCGCCATCTCCATCGGCACCTCCCACGGCGCCTACAAGTTCACCCCGGAGCAGTGCACCCGCGACCCGAAGACCGGCCGTCTGATCCCTCCGCCGCTCGCCTTCGACGTCCTCCACGAGATCGAAAAGAAGCTCCCCGGCTTCCCGATCGTCCTCCACGGCTCTTCCTCCGTCCCGCAGGAATATGTCGACATGTGCAACAAGTACGGCGGCAACCTGCCGAACGCGGTCGGCATCCCCGAGGAGCAGCTCCGCGAGGCCGCCAAGAGCGCCGTCTGCAAGATCAACATCGACTCTGACAGCCGCCTGGCGATGACCGCTGCCATCCGCAAGCACATGGCCGAGAACCCGAGCCACTTCGATCCCCGCCAGTACCTCAAGCCGGCCCGCGAGGAGATGAAGAAGATGTACATCCACAAGATCGTCAACGTCCTCGGTTCCGACGGCAAGGCCGAGTAATCCCCCGGCTGAAAAAGTTCAAGGAACGGCGTCCTTTTCGGGCGCCGTTCTTTTGTTTTTCCGGTTTATCTCCTATCTTTGCTCTCAGACTGCGAAGGGTGCGGGACGTAGCGTTCAAGCCTTGGTTACAGGCGCCCCCATCTGAACCCTGTGGGTCTGAGCCACAGGGGCTCTCCGGCCGGAGAGCGCCCGCCCCCGAGTCTTTTCCGGGTTTTTCGTAACACCGCCGCGGAGGGTCCGCGGTGCGGATCTGTTTTCCTTAAAACCCTGGTCATGCGCACTGCAACAAGATTCTTGATTCCGGCCGTCCTCCTCGTCGCCGCCGCGTGCGGCAAGGAGGCGGGCCCGGATGCCGGCATCCCGGACGCCGTCCGGGACCGCCGCATCCCCGCCGCCCAGGTGCCGCTCTATGGCAACCTGTCTTCCTACAACCTCCTTCCCGGCACCGCCACCCGGACGGATGGCCGATCCGTCGCGCTGGGTTCCCTCCTGGACACAGAGCACGCGCGGACCATCCGCTTCGGCGAAATCATTTTCACCCAGATTCCCTTCCACCCTGACGGGGAGCCGGCGCTCGCCGAATACGGCGCGGACCTCGCGCCCGACATCGGCGCCGCCACAGCCATCCAGAAGTTTTACGTCGAAACGCTCCAGGAGGGCGTCCGCCACCGATTTATTGCCACGATGGTCGCCGAAACGACCTATGCCGCCAATCATCCGGATTTCGATTACCTGGAAATGCCCGGTTTCACGGGCGCCGTCCTCCTTTCCACGCCGGAAGGCTGCGTCTTCCGGGTGGAAAACTATCAGGCCGGCCTGCTCCGGGAGTCCGTTCTCCTGCCCAGGGAGGAAATCGCCGGGAAAAGCAGCGTGCATTACCTGAAACTGTACCGTCCCTCGGATACCCGGGCGGGCGATACGACGGATGGTTGGGAACTGGAGAGCGCGGTGTGCATGGCCGAGAAGCCGGAAACGGACAGGGCGGAGAAGAGCGCAATCCTGATTTCCCATCCGCAATATACGGTCAGCATCACGACGAACCTGCCGGACTATGTGGACGTGAAAGGATGCGGAACCTATAGTTCGGGGAGCTGGGCCACGCTCGGCGGCTTCCCCAGGCACACGTTCTATTCTTTGGAATTCGGCCGGTGGACCGGCGATTTCGCCGGGGAAAAGCGGCCATATTTCCCATGGAAAGTAACGCACGACATCCAGGCGACCGCCTGGTATGAGGACGCCGGTCCTTGCGTGGACCTGGAAAGGGGCGTCGCGAACCCGCTCAAGCGGATGTCCATCGCCGCCACCGGCAGCGGGAGCTATGTCAATGGCACCTACAAAGCGCTGCGAGGGTACTATGAGGACGGGACGCCCCGGTATCACTGGGGCATCGACCTGTATGCGAAACCGGGGACGCCGGTCTATTCCCTGTATTCCGGGTATGTCATCCGGACGGAGAGCGACCATCCCGACCGGTACGAAGAGAAGTCCTTCGGAAACGTCATCGTCACCGAAAACGAGGTGAAAGGGTACGACAGGAAAGTGTACCTGCAGTATTCGCACCTGCGGTACGGGATACCGGTTGCGGTCAATCCCCGCACCGGCAAACCCTTCGCGAAGGGCGACCGGGTCTTCGCCGGGGACCTGATCGGCTATACCGGCAAGACGGGCAATGCTTTCGACGACGTCGACGTCCCCAACAAGCACCTGGACCTGATGGCCGCCTTCGCGGTCGATCCGTCCACGGGAAAACTCAAGTCCGACGCCCTGACGGACCCGGCGCCGTTCCTGAACGGGACGCTGGACCTGGTGAACTTGCAGCGGAAGAAAGGGCAGGTCGAGGGAATCCGGTGCGATTAGATTCCCACGTCGGTCTGCGACCTCCTCAGAATGACAGGAAGGGTGCCCGAAAGTCCAGTTTTTTTCGTATGTTTGTAAAAGAATACCATCAACACTTGATATGAAGCATTCTTTTATGATCCTTGCGCTGGCGGCGACCCTGACCGCCGGCGTTTCCGCCCGTGCCGATGAGGCGCGCCTGCTACGTTTCCCCGCCACGAACGGCACCGAAGTGGCCTTTTCCTACGCCGGTGACTTATGGACCGTCCCGGTCCAGGGCGGCGTGGCCCGCCGGCTCACCTCGCATATCGGCTACGAGATGTTCGCCCGGTACTCCCCCGACGGAAAGAGCATCGCCTTCACGGGCGAATATGACGGCAACCGCGAGGTCTTTCTGATCCCGGCCACGGGCGGTGAACCGGTCCGGATTACCTATACCGCCACCAACGGCCGCGACGACCTGGGCGACCGTATGGGCCCGAACAACATCGTCATGGGCTGGTCCCCGGATGGGAAGAGGATCGTTTACCGCAACCGCATCGGCGACGGGTTCCCCGGCAAGCTCTGGACCGTGGGGCCCGAGGGCGGGATGCCCGCGGAGATTCCGCTTCCGGAAGGCGGCTTCTGCTCCTATTCTCCGGACGGGAAAAAGCTGGCCTACAACCGCGTGATGCGCGAATTCCGCACTTGGAAGTACTACCGGGGCGGCATGGCGGACGACGTGTGGGTCTATGACCCCCAGGCCCGCAAGGTGGAGAATATCACCGACAACATCGCCCAGGATATTTTCCCGATGTGGATCGGCGACGAAATCTTCTTCGCTTCCGACCGTGACATGATCATGAACCTCTTCGTGTACAATACGAAGACGAAGAAGACCGAAAAGGTGACGGACTTCAAGGAATACGACGTGAAATTCCCGTCCACCGACGGCAAGACGATCGTCTTCGAGAACGGCGGCTGGCTGTACAGGCTGGACCCGAAGACCCGCCAGGCCACGAAGATCACCGTCACGCTCGCTTCGGACGATGTTTACGGCCGCACGGAGCGCAAGGCCGTAGCCGACAAGCGCACCGGCATGAGCCTGTCCCCGGACGGGGCCCGGATGGTCGTGACCGCCCGCGGCGAAGTCTTCGACGTGCCCGTGGAGGCCGGCGTCACCCGCAACATCAGCCGCACACCCGGTTCCAACGACCGCAGTGCGGACTGGAGCCCGGACGGGAAATGGATCGCCTGGATCGGCGACGCTACGGGCGAGACCGAAATCTACCTGTACGACGCGGTCAAGGGCGGCGACCCGGTCCAGGTAACGAAAGGCACCGACACCTATATCCGTTCTATCCAGTGGAGCCCGGACAGCAAGCACATCCTGTACGGCGACCGCAAGAACCGCCTCGTGGAGGTCGATCCCTTCGCGAAGACCCGTCGCACGGTGATGGAGAATCCCGAGGCTGAATTCCGCGGTGTCCAGTACTCCCCGGACAGCAAATGGATCACCTACACCCGTCCGGCCAAGAACGAGATGAACATCATCTACCTCTACAACCTCGCCGACGGCAAGGAGTATCCGGTGACCGAACGCTGGTACAACAGCGGCAGCCCTACCTTCAGCACGGACGGCAAGTACCTGATCTTCACCTCCGACCGGGATCTGAACCCGCAGTACAGCAACATCGAATGGAACTATGCCTACGGCAATATGTCCGGCGTGTATATGGCGATGCTTGCCAAGGATACGCCCTCCCCGCTAATCGCCAAGGATCCGGAAGTGAAGGTCGAGGCGGACGCGCCGAAGGACACGCCGAAGGACGCGCCGGGCAAGGGCGCGGCGAAGCCGGCCGCCCCGGCGAAGGCCACCCCCTCCTCCACGAAGATCGACCCGGACGGCATCCTGGACCGGATCGTGAAGCTTCCGGTGAACGGCCGCGGCTTCTACAGCGACGGCAAGTCCCTCTGGTACAGCGGCGGCCGCGGCACCCGCGTGTTCGACTTCGCCACCGGCAAGGACGAGGATTGTGTCGATGCCCGGATGTCCGTCCGGAACGGCGACAAGAAGGCCGTCTTCGTGAAGGGACGCGATCTGTACGTGGCCGCACCCGGCCCGAAGGTGGGTCTGAAGGACAAGGTGTCCTTCGACGGCCTGGTCGCGACGGTCGACTACAGCCAGGAATGGCCCCAGCTCTTCGACGAGGTCTGGCGCGCTTTCCGCGACGGTTACTACCTGGAAAACATGCACGGACGCGACTGGAAGGCTGTCAAGGCCAAGTATGAGGTCCTGATCCCGTACGCCAAGACGCGCCTGGACGTGAACTACGTCATTGGCGAGATGATCTCCGAAGTCGCCAGCGGCCACGCCTACGTCACGGCCCCGGCCGATTATCCGAAGCCGGCGCGCATTCCGATGGGCCTGCTCGGCGCCGAACTCTCGAAGGTCAAGGACGGTTTCCGCATCGACCGCATCCTCCAGGGCGCGACCTACCGGCCCGAACTGCGTTCTCCGCTCCAGGAGCCGGGACTCGGCGTGAAAGAAGGGGATGTGATCACCGCCATTGACGGTGTCTCCCTCAAGGATGTGGACAATGTGTACAAACTCCTTGTGGGCAAGGCCGAGGTCCTTACCGAACTCACCGTCGGCGGCAAGAAGGTGGTCGTCAAACCCATTGCCGACGAGTACCCGCTCTACCACTACGAGTGGATCCTGAAGAACATCAAGACCGTGGAGGAGAAATCCGGCGGCAAGGTGGGCTATATCTACATTCCGGACATGGGCGCCGAAGGCCTGAACGAGTGGGCCCGGTACTACTATCCGCAGCTGGACAAGGAAGCCCTGATCATTGACGACCGCGAAAACGGCGGCGGCAACATCTCCCCGATGATCATCGAGCGCCTTCAGCGCGAGGTATACCGGATGACGATGCGCCGCGGTTCCACCCTCACCGGCACCGTCCCGGAAGGCACGCACACCGGTCCAAAGGTGCTCCTGATCAACAAGTACTCCGCTTCCGACGGCGACCTGTTCCCGTGGAGTTTCAAGGCCAACGACCTGGGCACCGTCATCGGTACGCGCACCTGGGGCGGCATCGTGGGCATCAGCGGCTCCCTGCCGTACATGGACGGCACCGACGTCCGCGTCCCGTTCTTCACGAACTATGACGCGAAGACCGGCGAGTGGATCGTGGAGAACCACGGCGTGGATCCGGACATCCTCCTGGACAACGATCCGCTCCGCGAGTATGCCGGCGAGGACCAGCAGCTCCTCAAGGCCATCGAGGTGGCCCTCGAGCAGATCAAGGACCGCAAGCCCCTCCCGGGCATCCCGGCCCCGAGAACCTTCAAGGACCTGGGACTCGAGCAGCTGCCGTAGCCCGTTTTGCATACAAGGATAACGTTTTTTCAAAGGATTTGCGTATTTTTGCAGACCCTAATTGATACTACATGGAAGAATTGCAGAAGAAAAGAATGCTGTCCGGCATCCAGCCCAGCGGAGACCTTCATCTCGGGAACTATCTCGGGGCCATCAAGAACTGGGCGGACCGGGTCAACGACTATGAATGTTTCTACTTCATGGCCGACCTCCATACCATTACCGTCCGGCAGGATCCGGCCGAACTCCGCAAGCGCTCGATCAACCAGCTGGCCCAGTACATCGCCTGCGGCCTGGACCCGGAGCAGAACGTGCTCTTCCTCCAGTCGCATGTGCCCGCCCACAGCCAGCTCGCCTGGGTGCTGAACTGCTATACGATGTTCGGGGAACTGTCCCGCATGACCCAGTTCAAGGACAAATCGGCCAAATACGAAAACAATATCAACGCCGGCCTATTCACCTACCCGGTGCTGATGGCGGCCGATATCCTGCTGTACCAGCCCGATTTCGTTCCTGTCGGAGAAGACCAGAAACAGCATGTGGAGATCTGCCGCGACATCGCCCAGCGCTTCAACAGCATCTACGGCGACGTATTCAAGATTCCCGAGCCGATGATCGCCAAGACCGGCGCCCGGATCTACGGTCTCTCCACTCCGGGCGACAAGATGAGCAAATCCGTTCCCGACGGCTGCGTTTTCCTCATGGACTCCCCCGACGACATCCGCCGGAAGTTCAAGCGGGCCGTCACCGACTCGGACCGCGAGAACTGTGTCCGGTACGACAAGGAGAACAAGCCCGGCGTCGCCAACCTCATGAACATCTACGCCACCCTCACCGGCAAGACCATTCCCGAAATCGAGGCGGAATTCGCCGGACAGGGCTACGGCGTCTTCAAGCCCGCCGTCGGCGAAGCCGTGGTGGAAGCCCTCCGCCCGATCCGTGAAGAAGCCGAACGCCTCATGAAGGACAAGGCCTACCTCAACGATGTGTATCTGAAGGGCGCCGAAAAGGCTTCCTACGTAGCCAACAAGACCCTTCGGAAGGTCTACAAGAAAGTCGGATTCTACCAGATCTGAATCTAAAAGCGGCGCTCGGATGAGCGCCGCTTTTTTGTCATTTCCGGAGTCGCAGGGAGTTCGATACCACGCAGACGCTCGAGAGCGCCATGCAGGCGGCTGCGACCATGGGATTCAGCAGGAATCCGGTAAACGGATAGAGGATTCCCGCCGCGACCGGCACGGCGAGGAGGTTGTAGATGAAGGCCCAGAAAAGGTTTTCCCGGATGACCGCGGTCGTCCGGCGGGAAAGCCGGACCAGGTCACGGAGCTTCGACAGGTCAGAAGAGACGATGGTCACCTGCGCCGTGTCGATGGCGATGTCGCTTCCCTGCCCCATCGCGATGCCGAGGTCCGCCTGCGCGAGGGCGGCGCTGTCATTGATGCCGTCACCGACCATGGCGACGCGTTTCCCGGCGGCTTGCAGCTGCCGGACATAATCGGCCTTGTCCTGCGGGAGAACGTTCGCTTTCACGTGCTGGATACCTGTAACCTCAGCGATATGACGGGCGGCCACCTCATTGTCGCCCGTGAGCATGTGGATTTCGATGCCGTCGGCCTGCAGGGCCTTGACGGCCTGGACCGAAGTATCCTTCAAATCGTCGGACAACGCCAGGACGGCATACACCTTCGCCTGGTCGAACAGGAGCGTCACCGAATACCCTGCGTCCATCCAGGGACCGATGCTGTCGGCCACCATCGGATTCGTCGCTTCGGGCACGCCGCCCAGGACTTCCTTGAGCAGTTCCAGGTTGCCCACATAGTAGCGGGTTCCCCGGACCGTGCCGCAGATTCCCTTGCCCAAAATGGCCTCGAAGCCTTCCACAGGGAGTTCCTCACAGCCACGAAGGGAGTCGCAGACGGCGATGGCGAGCGGATGGTCTGACCGGTGCTCCAGCGAGAACAGGACGTCGCGGAGGTTCAGTTCCGCCGGGTCGTCCTCCGTCGTGATCGCCGGATCCCACACGGATTCCACCACGGACGGTTTCCCCTCTGTCAGGGTGCCGGTCTTGTCCATGACCATGGCGTTGACCTTCCGGGCCACCTGCAGGCTCTCGGCATCCTTGATCAGGATGCCCTTGGAGGCGCCGTTGCCGATGCCGGCGATGATGGCCGTCGGCGTCGCAAGGCCCAGGGAGCAAGGGCAGGCAATCACAAGCACCGTGACCATGGCCAGCAGACCCAGGGTCACTTCCCCGCACAGGATCCAAATGAGGAGCGTCAGGACGGAAAGGCCGATGATCACGGGCACGAAGATGGCCGCAATGCGGTCCACGGCCTTCTGGATCGGGGCCTTGGACCCCTGCGCGTCCCGGACCATCCGGATAATGCCGGACAGGAGGGTGTCCCCACCCACTTTCTCCACCCGGACCGTCAAGGCGCCATGCTGGTTGATGGTGCCGGCATAGACCCGGGCCCCCGCCTGCTTGAGGGCGGGAACCGGTTCGCCGGTCAACATGCTCTCATCGACATAGGAAGAACCTTCGGTCACCACACCATCCACCGCCAGGCGCTCGCCGGGCTTCACCAGGAGCGTTTCGCCGGGCCGGGCGGTCGTTTCCTTCGCCTGCAGGCCCATCAGCCCGCGGATGGCGGCGGTGGTGCTGTGCTTCGCCCGCTCTTCCAGCAGTCGGCCGATAAGGATGAAGGCGACAATCATCGTCGCCGATTCGAAATACAGATGGGCCTCCAGTCCCTGAGAAGTCCAAACCTGCGGGAACAGGAGGTTGAAGACGCTGAAGAGGTACGAGATAGACACGGAAAGGGCCACGAGCGTATCCATGTTCGCGCTGCCGTGGCGGACGGCGCTGAAGCCGGCCTTGAAGAAACGGCGGCCGCACCAGAAGACGACCGGCGTCGCCAGGGCCCAGAGGACGAAGCCCTTGCCCGGGAAGTCCTGGAATCCCATGGTGAGCAGCATCACCAGCGCCGCCAGCACGCAGGCGAGAACCGTATCTTTCTGAAGAGCCTTGTATGCGTCTTGCCGGGCTATCTCGGCTTCCGAGTCCGCTTCGTCATCGGAGCCGTCCACGAGGAGGTCGTAGCCGGCATCCCGGACCGCCTTCTGCAGGGCGGCGGGCGACGTCTGGCCCGGGTCATAGTCGACCTGGGCGGTATTTGAGGCCAGGGAAACACGCACCCCGCTCACGCCGGGGCAGGCCTTGAGCGTATTCTCCACGCGCGCTACGCAAGCCGCGCACCCCATTCCCTGGACAGGAAAGTTTCTTCTCTTGACACCCATTGTCCGATAATCTTTCAAATTAACCATCAAAAATAAGCATTTTTATGCGTATTTTTGTGGAAACAACCGGCTCCATCCATGAAAAAGTTCGTCCTTTCCACCCTGGCGGTCCTCCTTTCCGCCACCCTGTCCGCCCAAGTCTATACCGAGGCCTCCGACCTGACCCTCATTGGCAAAATCATCGACACGCCCAACCCCTACCACCGCGTGGACACCGTGCGGTACAAAGGGTTCACCAAGGCGGAGAACCTGCAGGTCCGCTGTCCCGCGGGCATCGCGGTCCTGTTCCGCACCGACTCCCCTTCCATTACCGTCCAGGCCGAGGGCGATTTCTCCTACCAGGCGAACAACACGATGCGCCTCGCCTCCCACGGCTTCGACCTGTATATCCGGAAAGACGGGGAATGGCTCTGGGCCGCCGCCTGCTGCCCCGCGCCCCGGAACCCGCAGGCGCCCATGGACCTGATCAAGAACATGGCCCCGGGCGTCAAGGATTGTCTCCTGTACCTGCCCATTTACAGCGAACTGACCTCTGTCAAGATCGGCGTGGAGGAAGGACGGATGCTGGTGCCGATGGAATCCCCCTTCCGGCACCGCGTGGCCATCTTCGGCTCCAGCTACACGCACGGCATTTCCACGAGCCGGGCCGGCATGTCCTATCCCGACCAGTTCACCCGCCACACGGGCATCCAGATGCTTCCCCTGGGCTGCAGCGGCAACTGCAAGATGCAGCCGTACTTCGCCGCCGTCCTGGAGGATGTCGACGCCGACGCTTTCGTCTTCGACGCCTTCTCCAACCCGAACGCGAAAATGATCGAGGAACGGCTCTTCCCCTTCATCGAGCGCCTGCAGGCCGCCCATCCGGGCAAGCCCCTGGTCTTCCAGCAGACCATCCGCCGGGAGCGGCGGAACTTCGATACGGCCGTCGAGGCCACGGAATCCGCCAAGCAGCACATGGCCGACAGCCTGATGAAGATCGCCGTGAAGCGGTATAAGGACGTGTACTATATCAAACCGTCCGCCTCGACCCCTTTGCAGGAATCGTCGGTGGACGGTATCCATCCCGATGACTACGGGTATTATTGCTGGTCGCGCTCCATTGAGAAGCCGCTGCTGCGGATTCTCCGGCGCTATGGCATCCGCTAGGAATTACTCCGTGCGGATGACCTCCTCCACGACCTGATTGGTCCGGATGGCCTGGCCCTCAGCGGCCTCGGCCGCCTCGCGGGCTTGCTGCAGGTTCTGTTCGACCTGCGTGGCATTCTTCAGCTCCTTCTGGGAAGCTTTCATTTCCTTCTTCGCGTCGCGAACGTTCTGCCGGGTCTCTTTCTCGGCCTTCTTGGACTCGCGGATCTGCTTCTTGGCGGCGCTGATGGCCTTCTGGGAGGCCTTCAGGCGGGTTTCTTCTTCCTTGAGGAGCCGCTTGGCATCCTTGAGTCCGCGCTCCAGGGCCTTGTTGTCATTTTCAGCGAGCTTGAGCTGCGCCTTGTCGGCCGCATCGAGCCGGCCGTCCAGCTTGAGGGATTCCTTCTGGAGCTTCAGCGCCTGCTTCTTGATCTTGATCTCGGCCTCGCGGGCCTTGATATCCTCCTTCATCGCCTGGATGCGCTTCTTGCTCTGTTCGACATTGAGCTTGCCGGCGTCGATCTGCCGCTCCGCGGCGTTGATGTTGCGGCGGCTTTCCTGTTGCTGCTGCCGGTGGGCGCGTTCAGCGTCATCCAGCACGCCCTGCTTTTCCTGAACCTGCTGGCGGGCCTGCTCAAGAACCTCGTTGTTCTGCGCGAAGGCAGAGAAAGAAGCGGCCACGAAGGCCAGGGAGATAAGGGTCAAAATCCGTTTCATAATCTGCATCTTGTTTGCCATGACAAAAATAGGAATAATTCCTTGAAAACAAAAACGGTGCCTTGCGGGGCACCGTTTTGCTGTCAGGACCGGCTTATTGCTCGTCCGGGCCCTGGTCGCCGCCCGGGTTTCCGCCGCCCGGCTGGCCGCCGAAGGGGCCGCCCGGATTACCGCCACCGAAAGGACCGCCCTGCGGGCCGCCCTGGAACGGACCCTGCGGACCACCCTGCTGCTGGGCGCCGGCGCTGGCCTGGTACATCTTCTCGAAGGCCTTGTTCAGCGCGTCGGAATAGCGCTCGATATCGGCCATGTTCTGGCTCTTGACGGCCTCCTTGAGGAGGTTGCAGTTGCTCTCGACCTCACCCTTGACGTCGGCAGGGATCTTGTCGCCGTTCTCCTTCAGGAACTTCTCGGCCTGGAAGGTAAGGGCGTCGGCGTTGTTGATCTTGTCCACGCGCTCCTTCTCGGCCTTGTCGGCGGCCTCGTTGGCCTTCGCCTCGTCCCGCATGCGCTGGATTTCGGCGTCGGACAGGCCGGAGGAAGCCTCGATGCGGATGTGCTGCTCCTTGCCCGTGGCCTTATCGGTCGCGGAAACGTTCAGGATGCCGTTGGCGTCGATGTCGAAGGCAACCTCGATCTGCGGGATGCCGCGCGGGGCCGGGGCGATGCCGTCCAGGTGGAAGACACCGATCTGCTTGTTGTCGCGGGCCATCGGGCGCTCGCCCTGCAGGACGCGGATCTCGACGGAAGGCTGGTTGTCGGCCGCCGTGGAGAAGATCTGGGCCTTGCGGGCCGGGATCGTGGTGTTCGCATCGATGAGCTTGGTCATCACGCCGCCGAGGGTCTCGATACCCAGGGAAAGCGGGGTGACATCCAGCAGGAGGATGTTCTGGTCGTGGAGTTCACCGGTGAGGATACCGCCCTGGATGGAGGCGCCGATGGCGACGACCTCGTCCGGGTTCACGCTCTTGTTGGGCTCCTTGCCGAAGAAGTTCTTCACGAGCTCCTGCACGTAAGGGATACGGGTGGAACCGCCCACGAGGAGGACCTCGTCAATGTCCGACGGGTTCAGGTGCGCATCGGCCAGGGCCTTGCGGCACGGCTCGATGGAGCGCTGGAACAGGTTGTCGGAGAGCTGCTCGAACTTCGCGCGGGTGAGGGTCTTCACCAGGTGCTTGGGAATGCCGTCCACCGGCATGATGTACGGGAGGTTGATCTCCGTGGAGGTCTGGCTGGAGAGTTCGATCTTCGCCTTCTCCGCAGCTTCCTTCAGACGCTGGAGGGCCATCGGGTCCTTCTTCAGGTCGATGCCGCCGTTCTCCGCGGCGAACTCGCCGGCGAGCCAGTCGATGATGACCTGGTCGAAGTCATCGCCGCCCAGGTGGGTGTCGCCGTTGGTGGAGAGCACCTCGAAGACACCGCCGCCGAGCTGCAGGATGGAGATATCAAAGGTACCGCCGCCGAGGTCATAGACCGCCACCTTCATGTCCTTGTCTTTCTTGTCAAGGCCATAAGCAAGGGCCGCAGCCGTCGGCTCGTTGATGATACGCTTCACGTCGAGACCCGCGATACGGCCGGCCTCCTTGGTGGCCTGGCGCTGGGAGTCGGAGAAGTACGCCGGAACGGTGATGACCGCCTCGGTGACGTCCTGGCGCAGGTATTCCTCCGCGGTCTTCTTCATCTTCTGGAGGATCATCGCGGAGATTTCCTGCGGCGTGTAGAGCTTGCCGTTGATATCCACGCGGGTGGTGTTGTTCTCGCCACGGACCACCTTGTAGGGCATCCGCTCGATTTCCTTCGTCACCACATCGTAGGGTTCACCCATGAACCGCTTGATGGAGAAAATGGTGTTGTTCGGATTGGTGATCGCCTGGCGCTTGGCCGGGTTGCCGATCTTGCGCTCGCCGCCGTCGGTGAAAGCGACGACGGACGGGGTGGTGCGCTGTCCCTCGTTGTTGATGATGACGGTAGGCTGGTTGCCTTCCATCACGGCCACGCACGAGTTCGTGGTTCCAAGGTCGATGCCGATAATTTTACCCATGATATTGTTCGATTTAAATTTCCGTTTCACGCCGCCCACCGCGGGCGGCACTGCACTTTCATCGAACATTGTGCCAAAAGCGCCCCTGCTGACAAATTGGCAGGGGCGCTGGCATAAGGTCGGTCGCCCCAGGCTACACCAGAATCTTGGAGATATAATTCCGATAGGCCGTCGGGGTCATGCCCTTGGCCTGCAGGAACAGCCTGTTGAAATTGGACTTGTTGTTGAAACCGCAGTCCCAGCAGATCTCGCTCACGCTCATCGCCGTCGACTCCAGCTGCCGGCAGGCCTTGGAAATGCGAAGCCCGTTCAGATACGTGATGAACGAAAGGTTGGTGTGTTTCTTGAAAAAATGAGAGAAGGCAGAATCCGACATGTCCACCAGGGAAGAGACGTCCGAGAGACGGATGGTCTCCCCTACATGCTTCTGGGCGTAATCCATCACCTTGGCAATCCTCCGCGATCGGGAAGTCCGGATACCCGAATCAAAATCTCCGAGCACGTCCAACTCCCTTTCCGACATTTCGTTCAGCAGATGGAAGAAAGCCAAAGTGGCATCGAATCCTTTGGCCTGCACGAGCGACAAGGCATCCTTCACCAAGGGGTCATCTCCAGACAGATATATTTTTGCAGCCGGTACGACACGCTCCAACAGGTGTTCGATACTCCGGAACTGTCTCAGGCGCATCATGGGAAACTCCAGCATTTTCCCGGAAAACTGGATGGTCACCACCTGGTTCCCCTCCTCCCTTCCCCGCCAGACATGCGGGACAAAAGGGGCGATAATCACCATATCCATCCCCGTAAAGGACTCCTGGCGAGTGCCGATAATGTGGGTACCGTCGGAATGAAGCACCAGGTTGATCTCATACTCGGCGTGGCAATGAATCGGGTAGTCGAACTTGGCGTCCCGGTGATGGAGAACGACGAAAAGGTCATCGTTCTCCACCGGAGTTATTTCCTGCTGGATGTCTTTCATGGTCACAAAAGTAAGAAAAATTCAAAATAGTATCAACCTTTTGCTGCATTGTGTAAAAAAGGAAGGATAATAAGCAATATCTTTGCACTGAACCAGCAATCGTTACTATGGAATTCTCTGGAATAGGCATTATTGATATCGTCATTATCGCCGTATACCTGGTCTTCATCATCTGGTGGGGACTGAAAAACGGCAAAAGTTCCAATGCCGGCTCGTATTTCCTGGCAGGAAGAGGTACCCCCTGGTTCATTATCGGCCTGTCCCTCTTCGCCGCCAGTATCTCCAGCACCACCCTCATCGGCCAGACCGGAGATGCCTACGCGACAGGAATCGCCGTATTCAACTATAATCTGACGGGCGTCTGGGTCCTCGTCTTTTTCGCGGTATTTCTCCTTCCCTTATATATTAAGTCCAAGATCTTCACGATTCCTGAATTCCTGGAGAAACGATTCGACAGCCGGTCGAGGTATTATTTTTCCGCCATCAGTATCATCGGCAACATTTTTCTCGATGCGGCTGGCGCCCTCTACTCCGCCGCGCTCATCCTGAAGCTTCTCTTCCCGGAAGTGGAACTCTGGGTGTTCGTCCTGATCTTTGCCGTCATCGCCGCCTCTTACACGATTCCGGGCGGTCTTTCCGCCGCCATCAACACGGATCTGATCCAAGCCGTGGTACTTCTGGTGGGATCCATCGTCATGATGGTCATCTGCTTTGTCAAAGGTGGTGGAGAATACTTCGCCGGACTGATGGAAAACGGCGACATCGCGGCCAGACTCATCCGGCCCCTCAACGATTCTTCCACTCCGTGGCTGGGATTGCTGGTGGGAATGCCCGTGCTGGGCATCTATTTCTGGGCGAACAACCAGACGCTGGTGCAACGGGTCCTCAGCGCCAAGAGCGTGAACCAGGGACGGATCGGAGTCATGCTGGCCGGTTTCCTGACCCTCTGCACCTTGTTCATTTTCAATATCCCCGGCGTCATGGCCAGGCACTTCTTCCCCGGTGTAGAGAATCCCGATATGATCTACCCGACCATGGTCCTGAGGTTCATGCCGGCCGGGGTGCTCGGCTTAATGCTGTCGGCCATGCTCGCCGCCCTTACCTCCACCCTGAGCGCCATCCTCAATTCGGCCTCCACCCTGTTCACCATGGACTTCTACGCCAAAATCGACAGGAAGGCCGACCAGAAGAAGCTGGTCCGGGTCGGAAAGGTTTCGGCCCTGGTCATTATCGTCATTGCTACGCTCTGGGCGCCGAACATCGAAAAGTTCGGTTCCTTGCTGAAGTATTACCAGGAAATGCTGTCCTATATTTCGCCTCCCATCGTAGCCACCTTCCTGATGGGCGTTTTCGTCAAACGGACCAATGCACGCGGGGCCTTCGCCGGCCTCCTGTCCGGACTCGCCCTCGCCCTGGTGCTGCTTTTCTGGCGCCACGAGATCTTTGGAGACATGCATTTCCTTTTTATCGTCCCCATCCTGCTGGTTTTCAGCATGTTGGTCATTTATCTGGTCAGTATCGCCACGGAACGGCCTGCCGCAGAAAAACTGGAGAATACCACGTTCAGCTGTGCTGATTTCAAGGCTGAAACGCGGGAACTCCGGGAAGAGAAGTGGTGGAAGAACTACCGCGTCATGGCCGGCGGGCTGCTTGTGCTGAGTGCAATCCTTTTATTCATTTTCAGATAATGAAACTGCTCCGTTACGGGGGAAACCCCATTCTCTCACCTCATCCCACCCATCCGTGGGAGAATCTGGTCGTCTGCAATCCGGGTGTCATCCTGGACAACGGCGTTTTCTACATGCTGTACCGGGCCGCAGGCGACGACGAGGACCATGTGATCCGGTTCGGGCTGGCCACCAGCACCGATGGATTCCATTTCGAGCGCGCCAGTGACGAACCGGTATTCTGTCCCAGTGCTGACGGACCGGACAGCGGATGCGTGGAAGACGCACGTATCGTCAAGTTCGGCGACACTTTCTACATTACCTACGCGTACAGGCCCATGCCCCCTGGCCGTTACTGGACCTTCCCGCACGACGTAGTAAGGAAACCGGACACGGATGGATTCGCGCCGCTTGCCTGGAGGGAGAACTTGGGCAACACGGGCTTGGCCTGCACCCGGGACTTCCGCCATTTCAGGCGCTTGGGCCGGATCACCTCCCCCGTCCAGGACGACCGGGACGTCATCCTGTTCCCGCAGAAAATAGGCGGGAAGTATGCCATGCTGCACCGGCCCAAACATACCGATGCCACGGAGTTCCCTTCCATCTGGCTCAAGTTCTCAGACGACCTGCTGAACTGGGAGCGCGCTGAAGACCATCTTCTCATCCAGGGCCGACCCGGCACCAAGGAGGAGAAAATCGGCGGCAGCACGCCCCCCATTCTGACGGACCGCGGCTACCTGGTGCTCTATCACGGGGTGGCCGACGGCGGTCATGCAGACTACACCGTCTGGGCCATGCTGCTGGACCGGGACAATCCCCTGAAAGTGCTGGCCCGCACCCCGGAACCCATCCTCGAGCCGGAACTACCCTTCGAACGGGAGGGGTTCTATCCGGGATGCGTCTTCCCGACCGGGAATATCGTGAAAGACGGAACCCTCTATGTCTATTATGGCGGCGCCGACCGATATGTGGGCGTTGCGACCTGTCCTCTCGACAATTTGCTTGACTTTTTGACCAACCAATAATCAACAACATGAAAAAGAGAATTACATGTTTTC
Organism: uncultured Bacteroidia bacterium; assembly: GCA_902785065.1. Lineage (GTDB taxonomy): Bacteria > Bacteroidota > Bacteroidia > Bacteroidales > UBA932 > Cryptobacteroides. The sequence goes on along the minus strand of CACZXH010000003.1, from coordinate 56,142 downwards.
TCCTTGCAGTCGCATCGATTCTGGTCCTTGCGGCAGGCTCCGCCCATGCCCAGCCTGCAGCCAAGGTATCCGGAACGGTCAGCGACCAGAACGGCAAACCCGTTGCCGGCGCTGCGGTACTCGTCACCGGTACGAACAAGTATGCGGTCAGTGGCGAGGATGGCTCCTGGTCCATTAACGGCGTGGCTGCCAATGCGACACTCTCGGTGAGCTGTCTTGGCTACGAAGATGCTACTCTTCCTGTCAACGGCAGGTCTGTCGTGAACGTTGTCCTCAACGAGTCCTCCTTCATGCTGGAAGAAACCGTAGCCATCGGTTATGGCCGCATGAAGAAAAGCGACCTCACGGGGTCCGTGGCCTCCCTCGACCCCGAAGAACTCATCGTCAAACCGTCCCACTCCATCGAGTCCCTCATGCAGGGACGCGTGGCCGGTGTCCAGGTGACCAACAACTCCCAGGAGCCGGGTGCAGCCTCCACGGTCCGGGTCCGGGGTAATTCCTCCGTGAACGGCTCCAATGCGCCGCTCCTGGTCGTGGACGGTTTCCCCTTCGGCGATGCCGGCAATCTCGCCCAGATCAATCCGCAGGACATCGTGTCCATGGAAGTCCTGAAGGATGCCTCCGCGTCGGCCATCTACGGATCCCGCGGCGCCAACGGCGTCATCCTCATCACGACCAACAAAGCCGCTGCCGGACAGACCAGCATCAGCGTCCGCCAGCAGACCACCCTCTCGCAGATGACGTCCAAGCTCAACCTGTGGTACGATCCCGTCCTCATGGCCATCACCCAGAACGAGGCGAAGGTTAACGCCGGTCTCGTCCCGCAGTACGTGGGCGCCGTGAATGCCAACGGTATCTATTATCCGTCCATTGAGGAACTGCAGACCACCTGGACCACCAACACCCGCTGGGAAGATCTCGTCCTGCGCAAACTGCCGGTTTCCAATAACACGACCGTACAGGTGCGCAGTTCCAACGACAAGACCCAGTTCATAGCCAGTGCCAACTACTTCCGGAACAACGGCGTCTTCGTGGACGACTGGTATGACAAGTTCGGAGGCAAGTTCTCCGTAGACCACAAAATCTTCGAGAACCTCATCCTGAAGATGGGTGCGAACATTACCCACAACAACCGGAATTACAATCCCGGACGCTCCTACAACCGGAATCCCATTTTCCCCGTTTACGATGAAGAAGGCAATTACTGGCTGTACAGCGCCAGCGACTACTACCACCCGATCGCGCTGAAAGAGCTTTCCACCAACAAGACCGAAGGGACCGACGTCATCGCCAATGCCGGAATGGAATGGAAGATGTTCCCGGCCTTCACCCTGACCGGCCAGTTCAACTACAAGCACGGCGAAAGCATCCAGGACATCTACAATCCGGACGTCTACTCCGAGACGGGAGCCTTCAACAACGGCTACGGTCAGATCAACAACTGGAAAGACGACAATATGGTGGCCGATGTATACGGCACCTTCGACAAGATCTTCGCCAAGAAGCACCACCTGACCACGATGCTCGGTTATTCCTACGAGCACTACCGCTCCCGCTCGTCCAGCCTGACCGGCGTCGGATTCGTCAACGAGACCCTGGGCAACGAGAACCTCCAGGCCGGTGATCCCGAGCATTACCGGATTTCCAACGGTCTGTCCGAGAGCACGCTCGTGTCCGGCCTGATGCGTCTGAACTACGGTTATGACGATCGTTATCTCTTCACATTCACGGCCCGTGCCGATGGCTCCTCCAAGTTCGGTTCCGGGAACAAATGGGCCTTCTTCCCCTCTGGCGCCGTCAGCTGGAACGCCCACAATGAAAGCTTCCTGAAAGATGTGCGTCAGCTGGATGTCCTGAAATTCCGTGCTTCCTACGGTATCTCCGGCAACCAGGGCATCTCTCCCTACCAGACCCTGAGCCGCTTCGGCCAGCACAAATACTATTATAACGGTGCCTGGCAGACGGCCATCGGTCCCGGCTATCAGTCCGGCTATACCGGAGAGGGCGGCATTTACGCCGTCTGGAGCGGCATTGCCAACACCGACCTCAAATGGGAGACCACTTCCCAGCTGGACTTCGGCATGGACCTGAGCTTGTTCGGCAACCGGCTGAACCTCACAGTCGACTGGTACAACAAAGTGACGGACGGTCTGCTGCGGGAACGCAACATCGCCCCGTCCTCCGGCTACGACCGCATGTGGGTGAACGACGGTGTCATCCAGAACAGGGGCATCGAGGCCACCCTGGAAGGCATCCTGTTCTCCAACAAGGACTGGAAAGTCGGAGCCACGATGATCCTTACCCACAACCGCAACAAGGTCCTGAGCCTCGGAAATGCCATTGAAGCCGGTCTGATGACCGATGCACGCACCGGCATGCAGTACGAGTACTACGGAAACAGCCAGCCGCAGTTCCGCGGGTATACCAATATCCTGGCCATCGGCCAGCCGATGTATGTGTTCTACGGTTACAAGGTGAACGGAATCGTCCAGAGCCTGGAAGATGGTCTCACCGCCGGCCTGACCGGAGACGATGCCGAACCCGGTGAGTTCAAGTATGTGAACGAATACAACGGCGACAATGCCGAGATCGTGGACGAGAACGACCGCTGCATCATCGGCGACCCCAATCCCGACCTCCTCGCTTCGCTCAGTTTCGACGTAGCCTACAAGAACCTGGATTTCAGCATTTTCTTCAACGGCGTGTTCGGGAATGACGTGATCAACCTCCAGCGTTTCGGACAGCCTTCCAACAACCCGCTCCGCTGGACCACCGACAACCGGACCAACGACTATCCCAAGCTCCGGGACGACCGGCAGGTCAAGTTCTCAGACTGGTGGGTCGAGAATGGTTCCTTTATCCGGATCCAGACCGTCTCCCTGGGCTACACGCTCCCGCTCCGCAAGAGCCTAAGCTTCATGGACAGCATCCGTTTCAGCCTGAACATCGACAATCTCTACACCTTCACCAAGTTCACGGGCTATGACCCGGAAGTAAGTGCACTGGGTATTTACAGCGGTGGATATCCCCGCCTCAGAAAGTGGACCTTCGGAATTGACTTTAACTTTTAATCTCCCGCAGCCATGAATAACAAGATATCAGCATTCGTTTTCGCAGCACTGCTCTTTACCGGCTGCTCGCTCGAGGAGAAACCCTACGGCTTCTATTCGGACAAGAATTTCTACACGACGGAAGCCGATGCGGAATCTTCCACCCTGTTCATCTACGACGCCATCAACTATATCGAGTATTCCCGCGCCATCGTTTTCCTGGGCGGCATGAATACGGATGAACTGAACCCCAAGGGGGATGCCACCCCGTCCACCAAGGACCTGGACGCCTGGAGCCAGAACAACTTCAGAAGCAACGTCACCCTGGGCAATTTCTTCAAGTTCTCCTACATCACCATCAACCGGGCCAATGCGGTCATCAAGAATGTCCCCGGCATGAACATCGACCAGAACCTCCGCAACCGGTTCACGGGCGAAGCCTATTTCATGCGGGCCTATTCCTACTTCAACCTGGCCAGGAACTTCGGCCGGGTCCCGATCCACCTGGATGTCGTGACAACGCTTGCCGACACGCAGGCCGGTCTTCCCGCGTCGCTGGATGAGATGTGGAAATATGTCTTCGACGACCTGGAGAAAGCCGTTGAACTCCTCCCGTATTACACGAAACCTGAGCCGGGACGCGTGGACAAGGCGGCGGCGCAGAGCCTGCTCGCCAAGAGCTACCTGTATCTGGCTTCGGCCAAGGCCTACGGCGTTCCGCAGTATTCGGACATGTCCTTCGACGTGAACGACTACTATGCAAAGGCCGCCCAATACGCCGGAGACGTGGTGGACAACCCTTCACAGACCACCTATCATTTTGACGACGACCTGCTGCACATCTATGACGTGGACCATCCCGACGGTCCCGAGCACATCTTCATCATGAGCATGGACCGCTCCGGTGAAAACGAGGGCCAGTACTCCAAGATCTCCAAGATGTACATCCCCTACATTTCCGGCGGTACCGTCTACCTCAAGCAAGGCGACAATGGGACGCTCATCCCCACGCATGACGGATGGTCGGAGTACCAGACCAACATCGACTTCTACAACTCGTTCGAGACGGGTGACCTCCGCAAGGACCAGCTCATCGTGAAAGAGGTGTATAAGGCCGATGGTTCCGTCGCGGCATCCTATCCGGGAGGCGGGCTCTCCTACCCGTTCTGCCGCAAGTTCATCGACCCGCAGTTCAATGGCGACAAGACTTCCACGAAGCCGTATCTGCTCCGCTTCTCGGATATCGCACTGACGTATGCGGAAGCGGCCGGCCCGACGGAGAAGGCTTACGAACTGGTGAACCATATCCGGACCCGCGCCGGTCTGGGAGAACTGACGCCCGGGCTTTCCACCGAGGCCTTCCGGCAGGCGGTGATCAAGGAACGCATCTATGAACTTGCCTTTGAGGGTAATATCACTTATGACCTGCGCCGTACCGGCAACCTGCACACCATCAAGGCTGTCCAGGAGCAGGGTATCACCAACGAGGCGGATATTCTCTTCTATCCCATTCCCTCCATTGAGACCGACCTTAACCCCAATATCAAGTAACCATGAAACGCAACTTTTTCTTCATAGCCTTTGGCATCGTTGCCCTGCTGAGCGCCTGCGCCAAGGATCCGTGGGCGGCGGTCAGCGAAGGAAGCTGGAACAATGACCACAAGATCCTGGATATCAAGTTCGCTGGACAGGCCGGTCTGGCGACCGTGAAGGATATCGACGAGACCACCGGCACGATCACGCTCCAGCTGGTAGGCAACCTGATCGATGATTTCTCCAAGGTGAAGATCGAAACCCTGGATCTTTCCTATCATGCCACTTCCAGCGTAGCCCGGGGGGAAACCCTGGACTTCACCGGGGCGGCCCCGACCATCACCGTCACTTCTGAGACGGGTAAATCCCGCACCTACACCATTGACATGACCGAGTTCACGGAAACGCTGATCGGGAAATACGCCATTTCCGGCTCCCGGGTCTGGGGCGGAACGGGTCCCGAATGGGGTGGTGGAGCCCTGATGGACCCTGTGAGCAAATCCTGGTGCTGGTACGCTGACACCGGATTCGGCCCTGCCGCCGAATACGACGACTATCTGGAATTCACCTTCGAAGAAGTGATGGCCGACGGCAATTCCACTGGAAAGTGCTACCACTATGGCGGTGTCGACGGCAAGCACTGGAACTGCCTCTTCCTGGCCGCGATGAACAAGGAAGGCGACACGGACATCGACCTGCACAAGTTCTACCGCCAGATCCCTGTGGGAGAGAGCACGTGGATCCGCAATTATACGGAAAACACGATCTCTTTCATCGATTCCAAGGGGACCGTGACCAAAGGCCAGTTCCTCGATCCCGGGGACTATACGGTATACGAAGGCAAGACCCTTACGGTGGAGAATAACGCATTCGGCTTCAACCTGAGCGGTGTGGACGACTGGACCAATATCTACTCCGACTACGACAAGTTCGTCAAGCGGCCGAGGATCTTCTTCGTGCTGGTGACGCCCGTTGACGAGATTCCTGCGGCCTCCAAGACGGAAGGGACCGAAGGGAAGAACAGCGTCGAACCTCCGGCACCCGCCCCTGTCTTCGACCTGCCCGGTGACTGGAAGGTCAAGGAACAGTGGGTGTACGGCGGTGCCGAAGGTGCCATCACCAAAGACCAGACGACGGCCAAGTCGTGGTGCTGGAACGGCAACTATGTCAAGGAGAAGGACAACATCCTCACCTTCACGCCTTCCGAGGAAGGTGGCTTGAGTGGCAAGGTCCTCTATGGCCCCGGTGAAGACGGCGCTTACTGGGACTACATGTACGTAGGAAAGAAAGCCGGCGTGGCCGTGAATATCGACTGTTCCCAGTGGTACGGCTGGCTGCCCCATACGGAAACCACGTATACTTTTAATCCGGAGGACATTACGGACCAATCCCCTTGCGGCACCGTCACCATCAAGATCAGCAATCTGGTCACCTACAACGTTCCGATCCTGCTTCCGGGCAGTTACGAGTTCCTGGGCAAGAGCGCCCTGGTGGTGGCCGACGGCTGCATGGCCCTCGCCCTGCCCCTGGCCGACGCTCCTTCCAAAGACCACAGCTACGAGTGGACGGATTACGACCGCTTCGTGAACAGTCCGCTCCTGTATGTGATGGTGTTTGAAAAGCAGGTTCCCTCCGAGTAATGAGTAAACACTTCCTATTCATGCTACTGCTTGCAGCCGTCCCCTTCTGCACCTCGTGCAGGGGGGACGAGCCTGCAAGTCCCGAAGAGCCGGTCCAGCCCGTCCGGTTGAGACTGGCCGATCCGGACGCCACCCCCGCCACCAAAGCCCTCTATTCCAACCTGTGGGCCATCCGGGAGAAGGGATGGATGTTCGGACACCAGAACGACCTGCTGAACGGGCGCAAGTGGCAGTACACGGAAGGCGGATCGGACACGAAAGATGTCTGCGGTGACTATCCGGCCGTCTACGCGGTGGATGTCGCCTCCTTCATGGACGGGCGCAAAGTTCCGCTCCAGACCTTGGACGAAAATCCGGCGAAACTCCGGACCATCCAGGAAGCCTATGACCGCGGCATGGTCGTCATGGCCTGCATGCACCTGAACAATCCCCTCACGGGCGGCGACTCCTGGGACAACTCCAGCCATCAGGTGGCCGCCGAAATCCTGAAAAAAGGAAGCGAAACCCAAAAGCTGTTCGATTCCTGGCTGGACAATCTGGCCGACCTCGCCAAAAGCCTGAAAGGCAGTGACGGCGTGCAGATTCCCATGATCCTGCGCCCGTTCCATGAACATGGACACGAATGGAGCTGGTGGGGCAGTTCCTGCACCACCGGTGCGGAATACATCGCCTTGTGGCGCTATCTCGTGGACGGGATGAAAAACCGGGGGGTGCACTCGTTCATCTATGCGATTTCCCCGGCGATGAACGTCAAGGCCACCGGCGAGAACGATTTCCTGTACCGCTGGCCCGGCGACGACTATGTGGATTTTATGGGCATGGACTGTTACATCGGGATCAACAACACGGTGTTCCTGAACAACCTGAAGCTCCTCCGGAATGTTTCCGAGTCCAAATCGAAGCCTGCCGGAGTCACGGAAATCGGTATCGAAGGTTTCCAGAATCCCGACTACTGGACCGAGAACATCGCCGCCCCCATGGCGGGACGGAAAATGTCGCTGCTCGTCACCTGGAGCAACAAATATGATCCCATGCAGCAGGGGAAAGTCTATTATTCGGTCTTCCCCGGACATCCTTCGGAAGAATCTTTCCGGCAGCTGTATGCCCGCCCTGACACATTTTTTGCAGAAGACCTGCCCGATATGTATAAAATGGCCGATAACGTAATTGTAGAATGATGAAAACCGTATTACTTCCCCTCCTTCTGGCCGCACCGCTGCTGTGCGGGTGCGGCGAAAAGAACAATCCTGAGCCGGATAATCCCCAGGAAGAAACCGTGGTCCTGCGTCTCGCCGACGCCAATGCCACGGCGGAGACCAAGGCCCTGTATTCCAACCTCTGGGCCATTCGGGAAAAAGGATGGATGTTCGGCCACCACGACGACCTGATGTATGGCCGGAAGTGGTATGGCACCGAAGGGGGATCCGACACGAAGGCCGTCTGCGGGGACTATCCCGGTGTTTACAGCCTGGATCTGTCCACCTTCATGGACGACCGGGTCTCATCGGAAAGCGAGGAAAACAGCCTGCGCCTCAAATGCATGAAGGAAGCCTATGACCGGGGCATGGTGATTACGGCCTGTCTGCACCTCGACAACCCGCTTACCGGCGGGGATGCCTGGGATAACACCTCCACGGAAGTGGCGGCCCAGATCCTGAAGGACGGAAGCGACACACAGAAGAAATTCAACCTATGGTTGGACCGCCTGGCCACCCTCGCCAAAGGACTTAAGGGAAGCGACGGAAAGAACATCCCGGTCATCATCCGGCCCTTCCACGAGCATACCCAGACCTGGAGCTGGTGGGGCAGCCGCTGTACCAGCGAGCAGCAGTTCATCGCGCTCTGGCGGTATTTCGTCGATTACCTGAAATCCGCCGGCGTGCACAATTTCATCTATGCCATTTCCCCGCAGATGGACTCCAAAAAGGTGGAAAGCGATTTCCTTTTCCGCTGGCCCGGGGACGACTACGTGGATTTCATCGGCATGGACTGCTACCAGGGCATCAACAACACCATCTTTGTCAACAACCTCAAGGTGCTGTCCAAGCTTTCCATCGACCGGAAGAAACCGGCCGGTGTTACGGAGACGGGTGTCGAAGGGTTCAAGAACCCCGATTATTGGATCGAGAACATCGCCGCTCCCATGGCCGGACGCAAGATGAGTCTGCTCGTGACATGGCGGAACAAATACGACCCGATGGAACAGGGCTCCCACTACTTCTCCGTCTTCCCCGGACATGTCTCCGTGGAGAGTTTCAAGACGCTCTACGACCGTCCCGACACTTATTTCTGCAAGGATCTCCCCCGCATGTACGTTCCTGCGGCCAATGTAACCGTACAATGAAAATAAGCGCCATCTTTCTCCTTTCCGCCATCAGCCTCGCCTGGTTGGCCACGGCCTGTGACAAACGGGTAGAACTGACTGTCACCGAAGAAGTCATCAATCCAAACTATCTGGGAAACGGCGTCGAATGGGATCCCTACGATGAAGCGATCTCCTGGGGATGCCCCCTTTCCGAATCGGAATGGGCCACCCTGTATGCCCGCCTGGACTACATGCGGCCCCAATACGTCCGCTGCATGATCAACAGCCCGTTCACCTATTTCACGGGGAAAGGATTCGAGGACGGAAGGAACGCCGAGAACCTCCTGAAACTGCTGTCCTATTGCCAGAGCCGCGGAATCATGGTGGTATACGGAGAGTACAACCCGCCCACCTGGGAGATGAAAGGGTCCCAGGAATGGGTGGAAGCTTCGGTGAAGCACCTCAACTGGCTCGTGGCGGACAACGGATTCGACTGCATCCGTCATTTCGTCATCTTCAACGAGCCGGACGGAAACTGGGCCTCCACCAACGGAGACTTCGAATTCTGGCGGGAAATGGTCCGGAGATTCCAGGACGAAATGGACAAGTATCCCGTCCTGAAAGAGAAGGTGGACATCGCTGGTCCCGACGCGGTTATCGATTACCGGAATCCGGCTTCGCCCTATGATGCGGCCGGCTGGCTGAAGGCGACGGTCGAAGATGTCCCGGAAGTGGGCCTCTACGACATGCATGCCTATCCCGGACAGCGCTATGTCCGCAGCGGGGAATTCGAAGAAACCCTGAAAGGGCTGAAGGCCCTGACAGACAAGCCCATTATCCTGGGAGAGGCCGGGTTCAAGTATTTTTCCGATCCGGCTGATTCCGCCCTTGCCCAGGAATACTGGAGGCGGGTGGATGGACATCCCTTCACCAAGGGATCCGACTGCAACATGCTGGTCTACGATCCGTTTTATGCCCTGGACATGCCCCTGCTCCTGATGAGCGTGATGAACGCCGGATTCTCCGGAGCAGCCGCCTGGATGCTGGATGACGCCATGCATTCCAACGGCGATTCCGGAAAAACCGAGGACGTAAAACTCTGGGGCATGTGGAATATCCTGGGCGGCAAGGTCTTCGGCGATGCTTCCCAGGAAGAGGTCCGGCCCTGGTACTATACCTGGAGCCTGATGTGCCGGCATTTCCCTTCCCGAAGCCAGATCCTGCGGCTGCAGGGAGTGCCGGAAGGAATGGCCGCTACGGCAGCCAGGAAGCCCGATGGCACCTATGCAGTTGCCCTCGTGAACCTCGCAGAACAGGCGCAGAAAGTAAGGCTGCTGCTTCCGGAACCCTGCGACGGCTACAGTGTCCAGTATTATACCGACCATCTTGAGAAACAATCTGTTCCGGCTTCCAGCCAGCCGGTTCTCACGGTCCCAGCCCAAGCATTTGCCCTCTTTGCAACAGAATGATGAAACGGTTTCTTCCCATCCTGTCCGCCCTGCTGGTTCTGGCCACCGGCACCGAGGCGAAAGTAAAACTTTCCAGTCTGCTGGGAGACGGCATGGTCCTTCAAAGGAATGCCCGGGTCATGATCTGGGGCTCGACGGACCGGGCAGCGACTGTCCAGGTGGAAACCTCCTGGGATAGTCGGAGATACAGCACGCGGCCCGATCCATCCGGGAACTGGAGCGTCCTGGTGGACACGCCCGATGCCGGTGGCCCATACAGTATCAGCATCAGTGACGGCGACAAACTCCGCCTGGACAACGTGCTGATCGGAGAAGTCTGGATCTGCAGTGGCCAGTCCAATATGGAAATGCCCCTAGGCGGTTGGGACCATCAGCGGGTTGAAGGGGCCCTCCAGACGATCCGGGAGGCAGCTTCCACTCCGCTTATCCGGATGTTTACCGTGGCTCGGAACAATGCTTCCGAGCCTCAGGAAGACTGCTCGGGCGAATGGAAGACCAGCACCCCCGCACACGTGCACGATTTCAGCGCTACGGCCTATTTTTTTGGCAAAACACTCGCTGAATTCCTTCCGGGGGTTCCTATCGGCCTGATCGCCACGGACTGGGGCGGAACACCCATTGAAGCCTGGCTCAGCACGAAAGCCCTCGAATCCACGCCCGGAATCAATCTTTCCCTGTCCAAGAGCCTGTATTGGGAGGAGGTCCGCACCGGACAGCTATTCAACGGAATGATCTATCCGCTACGCCATTACGCCGCGCGCGGATTCATCTGGTACCAAGGGGAGGCGAATCTGGTCAATGCGGCTGATTATGCGTCCATTACGGTTTCCATGGTCAACGAATGGCGGACGCTTTGGAACAATCCGGACATGCCCTATTATCTGGTTCAGATTGCCCCTTACAGCTACGACGCCCCCCAAGGAACCGGTCTTCCCATGCTGGTGGAGCAGCAGTATCGGATCCCGGAACTGCTCCCCCATTCCGGAGTAGCCGCCACGACGGACATCGGCCATCGCGACTGCATCCATCCCCCGTACAAGAAGGAGGTGGGCGAACGGCTCGCCTTCCTGGCGCTGGCCCAGGACTATGGTATTCAGGGACTTCCTGTGATGCCCCGGTACCGGGAGATGGCCGTCGAACAGGCGACGGTCCGGCTCCGGTTCGACCGGGGCCCGGCCGCCGGTGATGGCTTCCGGGTCCACGGGGCAGACCGGAAACTTGACCTGCGAGGTTTCGAGATTGCCGGAGCGGACCGAGTCTGGTACCCCGCCACAGCGGAAATCGACTGGAATACCAACGACATCCTGGTTTCCTCCCCATCCGTACCCAGCCCCGTCGCCGTGCGGTACGCTTTCCACAACTGGCCGGAGGGGGCGAACGTCGTAACGGACGACGGTCTCCCCCTCCCCATGTTCAGGACAGATGACTGGCCTGTCGGCCGTGAATGACGTTGTCTATTTCTTGATCGGATAGAACCGCATCAGCAGGACGATCAGCAGGGCGATCGCCGCCGGGAAGAGCGAGAACAGCATCCAGATCATCCGCTGGACAGCCGGTTCGTTCGTGATGGTGACGACCGTTTGGCCGGTGGCATCCGTGCCGGAAACGAAGCCGGCGATGCCGAGGAGGAGGGCCACCAGGGCGCCGGAAATGGCCGATCCGAACTTCTGGGCCATGGTACCGGAGGAGAAGATCAGGCCCGTGGAGGAGGTGCCGTTCTTCTCGGTGGCGTAGTCCGCCACATCGGCATACATGGACCACAGGAGCGGCGAGTAGAAGCCGATGCCGATGGAGGTGAGGATGACCATCGCGATCATCAGCCAGATGTACTTCGGGTCCATCGGGATGAAGAAGAAGGCGATGGAGGTGACGGCGCAGATGATGGCCGCCCAGTTGAAGGCCTTGCGCTTGGAGCCCACCCACTTGGTGAACGCCGGGGACAGGCCGCCGAAGATCATGCAGGTCACCTCGCCGAAGGTCATGAACACCGTGTAGTTGATGATGAGACCCGAGACGGTGACATTCCCGTGCAGGCAGTATTCCAGCAGGTAGCCGGCCACGGCATAGCGGAATCCGTTGAAGAAATTCGTGCAGATACCGATGAGCGTCAGGATAATCCACGGCTTGTTGCGGAACAGGTCCGCGAACGGCTTGAAGGAGAACTTCTCCGCCCGGATAGTCTTCAGGCGCTCCTTCGTCAGCAGGCCGCAGGCCAGCGTGCCCAGGGCGGCCAACGCGCCCAGGATCACGCCCAGGACCGCGTACTGGTGCGCCGGGGTGCCGCCCACCATCTTCTGTAGATACGGGAAGGAAAGCAGGGTGACGAACCCCATCGCGTAGGCGCCGACCATCCGGTAGGACGAGAATTCGTTCTTCTCGTTGTCATCGGCGGTCATCACGCCCAGCAGGGAGCCGTACGGCACGTTCACGGCGGTATAGACCGCCATCATCAGCAGGTACATCGAGTACGCGTAGATGCGCTTGCCCACGGGGCCGAAATCCGGCGTGTACAGCAGCAGGGCAAAGACGAGGCCCAGCGGAATGGCGCCGAAGATGAGCCAGGGGCGGTAGGTGCCCCACTTGGACTGCGTCCGGTCAGCGAGCGCGCCCATCATCGGGTCGGTAATCACGTCGAACAGGCGGGCGACCAGCATCAGGGTGGCGGTGTCGGCCACGGTAAGGCCGAAGATGTTCGTGAAGAACAAGGGGAAAGCGATGGACATTACCTTCCAGGTAATGCCGCCGGCGGCGGCGTCACCCAGGGCATAGCCGATTTTTTCGGAGAATTTGGCCATAGATTTCAGTGTTGTTTCCTACAAAGATACACTATTTTCCGAGATTCTTGTCGATGAGCCGGTTCAAGGTTTCCACCGACAGGCCGGTCCGAAGTCCGTCCGGGGCCGTGTGCAGGCAATAGTCCACCAGGCGGTCCACCGTCGAGGTCGCGACGTGCATCCGGGTGTCGGAAGAGGCATAGTAAATAAACACCTTGCCGTCTTCGTCGCAGATCCAGCCGTTGGCAAAAAGCACGTTCATCACGTCGCCGATATACTCCTCCCCTTCCGGGGCCATGAAAAAGCCGGCCGGCTCCGCGATAACGCGGGTGGGATCGTCCAAGGCGGTCATATACAGGTACAGTACGTAGCGGAGGCCGCTGGCGCAGCCGCGCACGCCGTGCGCCAGGTGCAGCCATCCCTGCGGGGTCTTGATCGGGTGGGGACCTTCGCCGTTCTTGACTTCCTTGATGGTGTGGTAGTGCCGGGCGTTGATGATCTTCTCTTCCGTCACCACCGCATGTTCCATGGAATCCACCAGCGCCCAGCCGATACCACCGCCGTTCCCCGCGTCGATAAAACCGTCCTGCGGACGTGTGTACAGGGCATATTTCCCTTCCACGAATTCCGGATGCAGCACCACGTTCCGCTGCTGGCTCTGGGATTCCAGGTCCGGAAGCCGCTCCCAGTTCACCAGGTCCTTCGTCCGGGCGATGCCCGCGGCCGCAACGGCCGAAGACAGGTCGCCGGGCGCTGCGGCAGGATCCTTCCGCTCCACGCAGAAGATGCCGTAGATCCAGCCGTCCTCGTGAGCCGTCAGGCGCATGTCGTACACGTTGGTCGCGGGTTCCCCCCACTCCGGCATCGTGATAGGATGGTCCCAGAAGCGGAAGTTGTCCACCCCGTTCGGGCTCTCCGCCACGGCGAAGAAGCTCTTCCGGTCGGCGCCTTCCACGCGGACCACCAGCACGTACTTGCCGTTCCATTTGATGGCGCCGCTGTTCAGCGTCGCATGGACGCCGAACCGCTCCATCAGGTACGGATTCGTCTTCTCGTCCAGGTCGTACCGCCAGAAAAGCGGGGCGTGCTCCCCTGTCAGGATCGGGTTCTGATAACGTTCGTAGACGCCGTTGCCATCCACGGGTTTGTTCGGGCGGGCCAACAGCTCGTCATGGTTGCACGTAAGTTCAACCAGTCTTTCGTTGAAAGTCATAACGGGTTAAGGTTTCAAGAATACGATATCGTCCAATTCGCTGAAGGCCTTCATGTCCCCGGCATGGTCAAATCCTTCCCAGGCCGCATAGAAATGCGTGGGCTTGTCGTGGGCGTTGCGCCAGGTAAGCACATAGGCGATCGGGAAATCCTTGATGGCGGGATAGAGGACGCCGCACCACCAGTTCGGGTCTGGAAGGCTTTCCAGGCCGGTCTCGGACAGGCACATGATCTTCTGGTGGTCTTTCGCCAGCTGGTTCATGTAGGTCAGGGAACGTTTGAGCTCCTCGGCGAACTGGACACCGGCCTCCTCGGCACCGGAATCCCCGATGAATTCATAATGGTCGAAACCCAGGATATCCACGAACTCGTCGCCCGGATACCGGGACATGTACTCGTCCACGGAGATGTTGCTGTTCGGCGAATAGCACCAAAGGATGTTCGTCAGGCCGCGCGCCTTCACGAGATAGGTCCAGGTAGTCCGGAACAGTTCCTTGTACTGGTCCTCCGTGCACAGTTTCCCGCCCCACCAGAACCAGCTGGCGATATTCTCGTGCCAGGGCCGGAAGATGACCGGAATTCCATCCAGGCTCTCCAGGAAATCACCCAGGCGCTTCAGCCAGACGTCCATGAAGAGATCATGGAGCTCGCCCCCCTCCAGGAGGGACTTGACGACCTGGTCGGAGGAGACGTCCCAGGCATCACCGCCGGTGTACGGATTACGCGGATGCCAGGAGAACGTGACGATACCGCCCCGTTCGACATGGGTCAGGGCCGCCTTCCGGATGAGGCCGAAATCGACACTGTCCAGATTGGCCTTGTCGCCCATCTCGATCCCGCCCAGGTCGAAACCCACGATGGCGGGATATTTCCCGGTCACGGCCTTGACGTCGGAACGGGTCAGGGAATCGGCGGTCCAGTCTTCCACCTTCCAGGCATGGCCGTAGGACAGGTCGTCCTGGTGGCCGTAGAGGATTTCCCCCTTCTCCACGTGGGAAAAGAGCGTCGCGACGAGCCGGTCTTTCGGGGTTTCCATCGGTTTCTTATCGCCCGACGCACAGGCGGAAAGAAGGGCGATGGAGCCAAGGAGTAACATCAGTTTTTCCATATGTATCAGAATTTCGGAGCGGATTGATAGACGGTGTCCAGGGTGTAGCCGGCCGCATCGGTAAACCAGGCCTTGACCATCAGGTCGATGACCTCCTTGCTGTTGCCAATATATCCGCCGGTTCCGTGATTGATATAGCCATGATGTTCCTGCCCATTGCCCAGCGCGCCATTGTCCCACAGGTAGCAGGGAAGGCCATAGGTCTTCGCGGCCTTGACGACATATTCCATATAGTACAGGTAGAATCTCCAGGCGCGGGTGTCGGACTTGGACCGCATCGAGCATCCGAACTCGCCCAGATAGACCGGGACATTCTTGTCCACATACTTGGTACACAGGTTGCTGAAGACGGAACGGAGTTGGACCTCATCCCCATTGGGGGCTTTCTTGTCGGCCGCCCCCGTATGGCCCCAGTCCGAATACTGGGCCTCCCCGATCGTATAGTCGGAAGGATCGTAGTAATGGACGGCCAGCATCATCTTGCCTGCCGGGTCGGTCGGCATCGTGAAGTACTTTTCGTATTCGGGATTGGCCGCATAGGTAGGAACGCCCAGCCAGCGAGTGGCGTTCTCGCCGCCGGTGGCGCGGACCGCGTTCACGAACACCTGGTTCCACTCGTTCAGGATGTTGCACTGCTTGGTGGGGTTTGCCCGGAACGCTTCGCTCCAGCCCCATTCGCCGTCGTTCAGTTCATTGAAGCTCTCCAGGATGAGCCAGTCGCCGCAGTCCTTGAACTTCGTGGCGATCTGGGTCCAGACCGCATGGATCTTCTCCTTGATCTGCGCGTTCAGCGCCGCATTGTTCGCGGCATTCTTGATGTCCAGCCACTGATAATCGTTGTCCTCGCCGTGGTTCTCGTCGTGGTGCGTGTTGACAATCACGTTCAGCCCGGCGTTATGGGCGTAGTCCACGACTTCGTAAACGCGGTTGAGCCAGGTTTCGTCAATCTTGTATTCCGGCGCCGGACCGATCATCTTCAGCCAGGAGACCGGGATGCGGACGCTGGTGAAACCGGCCCGCTTCACGCCGTCAAAGGTCGCCTGGGTCGCCGCCTTGGCTCCATCGGCCTGCCAGACACCTTCGTCCGGATAGCCTTCCTTATCCCCGGCCCAGGAGCCGTTGAAATAACCGTCGAACTGGTTGCCCATGTTCCAGCCCAGGCCCAGCCTGGCCGCCATGGCCCAGGCGTCGTTCGTTCCGGGGGTCGGATCCGGAGGCGTCGGATCCTTTTCCTTGGCTTCCTGGCTGACCGTCACCTTCAGGGAAGAAGCGCCCGCCGCAGAAACCGTGAGTTCCGCCGTCCTGCTGTCGTACGTATCATTGGCGGCGACCACCAGTTTCACCGTCATCTTGTAGTCCTTGAACGTCCCATCCTGATAAGTGATCCAGGAAGGCATCCCTTGCACCTTCGGACGGGCGGGCGCCGAGATATCCAGCGACAGGGTCTCCCCGGCCTGCGGGACGGAGAAGGCATTCTGACTCAGGGTAATGGACGTCGGTGCGGTCGGCGTGGGAGTCGGCACCACAGGATCGTTCTTTTCCCCGCAGGCGAAGACCGCCAGCAGGAGGGTGGCTATAGAAAGATATCGTTTCATCATTTCAGGGAAGGCATTTGCTCACGGGTCAGGACACGGTTGGAGGACATCAGGCTCTTCCAATAGGCATCCGTATTCAGTTTGTAATTCTCTAAATCCCAGGTCAGGAACCAGTTCCACGTCTCACCGGCCGCCAGGCACTTGCCCGGATCGGGGATGTTCCCGCATTCGCTGACCGTCACCAGCTTATGGCCGCCGGACAGGTCGACGGCCGCCTGGTACTGCCGGGATTTCGCTTCGGTGTCATCGGCATAGATATCCACGCCCACGATGTCCACCTGGTCGTTCCCGGGATACCAGGACGCATAGTCCTTTTCCGCGCCCAGGGTCGCATCAAGGGTCCAGACCCAGATCAGGTTGTCCAGGCCGTACTCCCCTTCCAGCTTGTCGCGCAGGAGTTTCCAGAGCCGCTTGCAGGCATCGGCTCCGCCGCGGCCCCACCAGAACCAGGCGCCGTTGGCCCCGTACAGGGTGTAGTTGCCCGCCGCCTCGTGCAGCGGACGCCACAGGACCGGAATCCCCTCCTGCTGCAGGAGTTTCAGGTAGCCGGCCACTTTCTCGATGTCCTTGACGATGAACTCGTTCTCCCAAGTTCCCGCCTGCAAGGCGCGGGTGATGCTGAAAGAAGTCTTGTCGCAGTAGAAGTTGTAACCGGAGTAATCCCCGGCCTTGCCCTTCTCCCAGTCCGCTTCCGAGTTCGGGACATTCCAGTGCCACATGAAGGAGACCAGGCCGTTCGCCTTCCACTGCTCCTTCGCCGCAGAGATATCGCCGTAATTGACAACCCAGTCCCAGCCGGCCGGGGTCGGCGAATACTGCAGGAAGATGTAGTCATAGCCGGCCAGGGCCGGATGCTTTCCAGTCTTCTGGAAGATCTCGTTCACGCGGTCGTTGTTGTTGGCCGTTCCGCCGGACTGGACCCCGCTGAGAACCTTCTGTCCGGCCTGCTCGCGGAGGAAGTTATAGACTTTCCTGGCGGCGGAACTGGCTTTTGCGTTGGTCAGGTCGGTATCGACGGTCACCGGTTCGGGGGGTGTCGGCTTTTCGGCCGCCGCCTGCTTCACGGAGACAGTCTTGGACAGAGACCCGGAGGTCACCGTGAGGGTGGCCGTCCGCGCCTCATAGGCCGGATTGGCCGCAACGGTCAGGGCGAAGGTGATCTTGTAATGGTTGTATGTACCGTCCTTGAGGGTAATCCAGTCCGGAAGTCCGGTAACTTTCGGGCGGGAAGGCGCCGTAACCGTCAGGGTCAGGGCCTTTCCCTCCACCGGAACATCGAAAGAGGACGCGTCCAGGGTCAGGTCCTTGGGGGTATCGTCCATCGGATCGGTATTGGTCGGCTCCTTTTCGCAGGACCAGAGGAGGGCCAGGAAAGCGGCCGACAGGGTTATCAGCTTTAAGAATCTCATAGTTATGTGTTGAATGGAACCCGGAGGGAGGGTCAGCCCCCTCCGGATTGAAAGTGAGTCGCTAGAAGAAGACGACCTTGTCGAAGACCATGTTCTTGCCTTGCAGGATGATCGCATAGCCCCATCCCCCCAGGGTAGTCAGGGCCTTGAAGGCGTCACCTTCCGCGATGAAAGACACGTAGCGCTTCTTGGCCGCATCGGGGGTATTCTCCACATTCCACTGGGCTCCGTTCGGGGTGACATAGCCCATGCCGTTCCAGTGGCCGTCGAAGATCTGGATGGACCAGTCGTTCCAGTCGTCCGGGGTGAAATAGATGCGGACCTCGGCGCCTTCGTACAGACCGGCGTTCAGCCAGGCGTCCTCAGAACCCAGTTCGGCATTCTGATCATAATCACCCGTATAGGCGCTGGGGCCTTCCCAGAGCAGTGTCTCCGTCGAGCCGAACTGGATCAGGGAAATCTTGGTCACTTCCACATTTCCGTCACCGTTGATGATGAAAGCGCCACCCCAGCCCACATCTTCCATCAGGGATTGGGCAATCGCTTCCGTAACATTGAAGGAGAAGGTCTGCGTTCCGCCGGGGAATGCACCCTGCTTGATCTCGTTGCCGCCGTCCAGTTCTTCGATGGAGAGGTTGCCCCAGTGGCCATTGCAAAGCTGGAGATCCCACCATCCTTCTTCCGGAGCGGTGAAGTAGATCTTGATGACATCGCCTTCCTTGAGGCCCATGTTCGCCCAGACAAACCGGTCGTCACCAAACGTGACACCGGCCCAGCCATTGATGATCTGGCTGCCTTCCCAGATGGCCGTTTCCGTGAAGGGAGCCGTCACCGTGAACGGCACCGCCCAGGTCAACTCTGTCCCGTCCAGCAGGACCAGTTCCAGACGGTACACGCCCGGGCTGGCGATGGCCTCCGGCAGCGAGAAGGACATAGCATTGTCATCGCGTACCTGATACTCGACGACCTTCTTGCCCTTGACGTAGATGGCGTCGATCTGCAGCAGATGCTCGCCAAGGATGGTGATTTTCTTCCCGAGTTCATAGGATTCCTGGTCGAAGACGATGGATACCGGCTCGGCATAGCTCACCGCGATTTCGTCAGTGACGGTTTCGTAACCGCTGTCCGCAGTCAGGGTGAGGACACCGGTGTAAGCGGCAGCAGGAATGGTCACGACCACTTCCTCGGCGCTGTTCACGGAGAACTCGCAGGTGATGAAAGACTGGACCTTGTCCCCGATCGTGACGCCCGTCACGAGGTCGAGGTCCGTACCGGAAACGACCACCTTGTCCTTGCCGGCGACCGCCTCGGTCTTGTCCACGCCGGTCGCGACCGGCTTCACCACCTCGATTTCGGGCGTATAGGCCTGCTTGCCGGAATCCAGGGTCACGGTCACGCTGCCGTCCTTGGCGGAGGCGGGCAGGGTCGCGATGATCTTGTCGCCGTCGCGGTAGAAGGAAGCCTGGCCGTTGACGAAGTCCACCTTGGACACGAGGTCCAGGTCGGAACCGGTGATCTCCACCTGGCAGCCGGCCTTGTAGCGGCCGTCCTCGGCGAGGGACTTGATCGCGAGGTCGGCGACCGTCACGGTCTCGATCTCACCGGCGGAGAAGGCCTTGCCGGCGAAGGAAGTGAGGGTGACCGCACCATCGGTGGCAGAGGCCGGGAGCGTGAAGGACAGGCTCTTGCCGTCCTCGGCCACGTTGAAGTCCACATCCGCCGCGCCGACGAGATCCACTTTCTGGATCATGTCCAGGTGGGCGCCCGTGACGGTGATCACATCCCCGCTCTTGTAGGTCGCCTTCGCGGCCTCGTTCACGGTCGGATCCCCGACGACGAGCTCCGTCGCGGAATAGATCTGGTTCGGAATCGTGTTCGGATCGACGAGCTCGTTCACGTCGCCCACGATGACATAGCCGGTGACAGCGTTGCAAGGGACGACGAACTTCAGTTCGTGGCGGTCCTTGCTCACGAATTCCGTGATGTACACACCGCCCAGGATCACTTCCTGCACGTTGTTCAGGTATTCACCCTTCACGGTGACCACATCGCCGGAGAGGACCTCCGCCGGAGCGAAGGAATCCAGTTCGATGGGTTCGGTGAACTCCAGGTCCGCGAAGGAATCCAGGACGGTGCCGTCCTTGGTGACGATGGACACCTTGCCCACCACAGGGCCCTCGAGCGGGACCATGACACGCAGTTCACCGTGGGCGCCGGACTTGGTGACATTGATGTCGGTGACGCTGACACCGCCGGCGAAACGCACCTCTGTAACGTTCTCCAGGTTCGTGCCCAGGATGCGGAGCTCACCGCCGCGCATCACCGGGTTCGGGGCGACAGCGCTCAGCGCCACAGCGCCGGCATACTGGTCGGTATCGTATTCCTCGTGCTTGCAACCGGTCAGCGAGACCGCCGAGAGGCAGAGAGCCGCGATGGCGGCATATTTCAATACATTTTTCATAATCTCAATCTCCTCTCATTATTTGTAAGGGACAGCACGGATGTTGTCGATCTTGATGATCGGCGTGCAGGAGTCCGCAGGCTTTTCGCCGGCGGCGCAGATGAAGAGCCACAGGCTGGAGAAGCTGTCGGCATTCAGGGTACCGGAGGAAGGAGTTCCTTCCCAACCGTAGGTGAATTCCGCCAGCGGGATGGTCGCGGTGACCCACTTGCCGCCCGTGTCGAAGCTGCCGGTCGCAGCCCAAGGACGATACAGTCCGCGGGGCGTCTCATTGGAGGACATGTAGGTGTTGTTGGCACCGGCGCACTGGTTGCCGTAGATATCCGTCACGGCACCGCCGAAGGTAACCTTGTCGACACCGGCCATCACAATCTGCATCGGCGTACCGGTCCAGGGGTTGGAGGCGGGAACGCAGATCTCGAACTTGAGCGCCATGTTCTGCCAGTCGGTAAAGTCGGCGAGGTCGGTCAGACGGATTCCATTCGGGCCGTCCTGATAGTTCTCGGGATCGTTCCAGGAACCCGGCCAGTAGACGAAGGAGAAGTGGGCTTCCTCCCAGTCGCCGGTGAGCGGCGTGGCGCCGTCGCCGAACTGCAGGAAGCGGCCGCTCACGCCCGTGCCGTCATCGTCCTGGGAACTGTGGCCGTTCCAGCCGTGGTTGTCCAGGCCGGTCACGCCGTCGAAGTCGAACAGCATGCCGCGGGAATCCTTGTACATGAACACGGACTGGGCCGTGCCGGAAGCGTTGTTGACCTTGATCTTGCCCGGCTGCGCGCCGGCAGGAACCACCACGCTCACGGCATCCCCGTCACCGGAGGTCACCTCGACCGGGTCCGCGCCCGGGAATTCGACGGTGATCGGCGGGAAGAGGTAGGAACCGTAGACGCTGACGGTCTCGCCCGCCTTCGCCCACTCGTTGGACATGCCGGTAATCTTCGGTGCCGGCGGGAGGACCTTGAAGTCGTAGGCCACGACGGAACTGTCGCGGGTAATCAGGTACATTTTGTCCGTCTGCTCCTTGGGCATGTTCTTGGGCACCGCGACCACGATGGTGTGCGGGGTCATATAGCTCGAGTTCAGGACAGCGGCCTGGTCGTTGAAGTAGATGTCGTGGACGCTGGTCAGGTTGTCACCGACCACGCACACGAGTTCTTCCATATTGGCCTGGGTGATGGCGATGTCCCGGTCCGCATAGCGGACGAAGTGGACGGTAGGAACGCCGGTCGTCTCCTTGTAGCGGTCCGGATAATCCAGATTGGTACAGGAAGCGGCCAAAACCACACCCAGGATGATGCCTGTATATTTGGTTATCGCTTTCATCGTGTCACGGATTAAAAGTCATAGGAATAGGTCTCGCGGACGTCCACATGGACCGCTTCGGCGGTGGAAGCCACGTTCGGGTTCATCACGACGTCTTCCGTCGGGAACGGGATCGTGAACATGGAGGGCTTCACATCGGTCAGGTCCTCGGAAGGATCGTAGGTGATGGCGCTGGCATCCCACTCGTGGGCGCCTGGGCCGACATAATTGCCCTGCGCGTCCGTCACGAAGTTCTTGTAGACCCCGTTCAGGTCACCGGCCCACAAAGAACGGTGCTGGGCCTTCAGGTCGGCGATGCAGGCGTTCACGTCATAGTAGGAACGGCGCACGTAGTCATACCAGCGGTCGCCTTCGAGGGCGAGCTCCAGCCGGCGTTCCTTCCAGATGTCCTCGTAAGTGACGGAAGCGAGCGGTTCAGCATGGGCGCGCTCACGGATCTTGTTCACATAAAGGAGGGCGTCGGACGTGTTGCCCGTCAGGAAAGCGGCCTCGGCATAGACGAGGTAGATATCGCCCAGGCGCAGGATGTGCGTCGGGAGCTGGTTGTACATGCCGAAGGACGGATAGCCGAAGGCCGCCACATGGTCGGCGACATCTCCGTAGAGGTGCTTGCAATAGTTGGCGCCGGTGGCGCAGCCGAAGGACTTGTTGGAAGCGTTGGCCGTCAGGCCGCCGGGAGCATAGCTGTCGTCATAGAAGAAGCGGTAGAAATCGAAACCGCCCATGTCGGTCCAGAAGTAGTCGTACTGGTCGCCGAACAGCATCATGGTCGCCTGCCGGCGGTCGTCAAGGTTGGCCCGCTTGGTCGGGTCGTCCGTCGCCGACACGCCGAAAGCCTCCTGCAGGTCGATGGAGGGACCCTTCCAGTCGCCCCAGAGGTTGCCGTTCTCATCGAATCCGACGAGACCCACATCGCACTGGATGGAGTTCTGGGAAGTCCAGGCTTCCTGCTTGCACTGCCAATGCCAGGTGAAGAGTTCCTCCCCGGTCTGCTGGAACTTGTCCGGCGTCATCCGGAAAATGTCGGAGTACTTCGGAGTCAGGGTACGGCCGGAATTGTCGATGACGTCCTTCGCATACCGCGCCGCGGCGGCGAGGTCGCCCGAGCTCAGGGAGCCTTCCACGCCGGCCTTGGTCAGATAGACCTTGGCGAGCAGCGCCTCGGCGGCATAATAGTCGATGCGGTTGAGCTTGCCGATGTACGCGTTCTTCGGAAGGAGTTCCATCGCCTTTTCGAGGGTCAGGATGATGTACTCGTAGACATCCGCCTTCTGGACCTTGTACACTTCATTGTAGCTGGCCTCCTTGATCGTCTCGGTGTTGTCATGGATAATCGGGACGTCTCCGAACGTGCGCACCAGGAAGAAATAGGTCATCGCCTTCCAGGCGAGGGCTTCGCCGATGCAGCGGTTCTTGACAGCCTCGGAAGCGGTGGTCTCCGCATTCCGGATGTTGTTGATCACCGTGTTGCACTGTGCGTTCACGGCCCACAGGGAATACGCCATGTTCTTCAGGTCCTGGTCCGTGCCGTTCACGGTCAGGGTGGAATAGGCGTTCTGGCCCTGGTAGACATTGCCGCACATCGTTTCGGAACCGTAGATGTAGAAGCGGATGATGTCGTACCACGGGGAATTGTAGAGATAGTTGATGCCCTGCTCGACTTGCGCGTCATTCTTGTAGAAGTCGGCAGTCGTGTAGGAATCCTCGGACGGACGGTCCAGGAACTTCTCACAGGAAGCAGCGCCGAAAACGACGGCGGCGGCGAGGATGATATATTTCAATGTGTTTTTCATTTGCTGATCCTCCATCGTTTAGAAAGTGATATTCAGGCCGAAGGAACAGGTCATCGGGGAAGGATAACGTCCATTGTCCACACCGAAGGCCATACCGGAGGAATCCTGGGTGGAAGCGCCCACTTCCGGATCGAAACCGGTATACTTCGTGAAGGTGTAGAGGTTCTGGATGTTCATGTAGACACGCACGTTGTCGATCTTCGCCTTCTGGAGCACGTTCTTCGGGAACGTGTAGCCCAGGGTGATGTTCTTGACGCGGAGGTAGGAGCCGTCCTCGATGTAGCGGGTGCTGAGACGGTCATTGTCGTTCGGGTCCTGGATGGTCGGACGCGGAGTCTTGGTGCCGGGATTGGCGACCTTCACGTTGGTGATATCGTCATACCACATGGAGCCATCGTCATATGTCTTCTCGGCGTCCACGACGGCGAGCCGGGCGCGGTCCTGGATGGACACGTGCTGGTTCGTCCAGGTGCTGTTCATGTGCACGAGGCCGTTGTAGCCCTGGCCCATCATGTTGTAGTTGAGGACCTTGTTGCCATAGGAACCGTTCAGGAACACGGACAGGTCCACATTCTTGTAACGGAAGGAGTTCGTCCAGCCGAAGGTGAACTTCGGAAGCGGGGACCCGATGCTGGTCTGGTCGTGCTCGTTGATGACGTTGTCACCGTTGATATCCTTGAACTTGATATCGCCGACCCAGACGGTGGTGGCCCGGTTGAACACACCATCAGCCGGATATTTCTCCGCCTTCGGGGAATTCTGGATGTCCTCCAGGGACTCGTACACGCCTTCCACGACATAGCCGTAGAAGTTGTACAGGGGCTGGCCGACCTCGGTCACGGAAACGATGTCGCTCCACTGGCCGTAGCCCACGAGCTGTGCGTTGGCGGAACCGTCCAGGGCGACGAGCTTGTTCCGGTTGAAGGAAATCTGGAAATTGCTGTCCCAGCTGAAGTTCTTCTTGTCGATCGGATGCGTGTCCAGGGTGATTTCCAGACCCTTGTTCTCGATGGTGCCGAAATTGCCCTTCGGCGCCGCGAGGGCGGAGGATCCGTTGCCCTGCGTACCCATGTAGG
Organism: uncultured Bacteroidia bacterium; assembly: GCA_902785065.1. Classification (GTDB taxonomy): domain Bacteria; phylum Bacteroidota; class Bacteroidia; order Bacteroidales; family UBA932; genus Cryptobacteroides. Next base: position 31,397 of record CACZXH010000003.1, on the reverse strand, counting down.
ACGGGAGGGTCAGGGACATCAGCATGTCGGAAGAGACCTTCTTGTAGAGGTCCACCGTCAGGTTGATTCGGTTCTTCAGGAAGTTCAGGTCGAAACCGAGGTTCGTCTGCACCTGCTTCTCCCAGTGGATACCGGTGTTGGAAATGTTCGCCGGACGCTGGCTGTCGCCGAGGCCGGTCGGCATCTTTCTCATGCCGGACTCCCAGGCGCCGCCGCCGATGTTGGCGTTACCCGTCTGGCCCCAGCCCACGCGGATCTTACCGTTGTCCAGGCCGATGGAGTGGGAGAAATCCTTCAGGAAAGCCTCGTTGGTGAAGCGCCAGGAAGCCGCGAAGGAATGGAAATTCGCCCACCGGTTATCCGGGCCGAAGTTGGAGGAACCGTCCCGGCGGAAGGTGTAGGTCGCCAGGTAGCGGTCGTCATAGTTGTAGGTCTCACGGGTGAAGAAGGACGCCATCGCGGAGGAGCCGAAACCGGAGCCCACGGTCGGGTTGCCGGTGGCGAGCGAAATGTTGTGGATATCATCCGAAGGAAGACCGGTGTTGCTGGCGCTGAGGTAGTTCCAGCGGGACTCCCAGGCTTCCTGGCCCACCATGGCCGTCAGGCTGTGCTTGCCGAAGGAATTGGCGTAGGTCAGGTAGTTCTTGAGGGACCAGTAGGTGCTGGCGTTGCGCTGGGTGCTCATGGAGTTGTTGCCGCGCTGCCAGCCGCCGAGGTTCACCATCGGCTTATAGGTCGTGGCCTCGGAGTTGGAGACGTCGAAACCGACCTCGCTGCGCCAGGTGAAATGCTTGAGGGGCGTGATGTCCGCATAGACGTTGCCGGTGAGTTTCTGGCGCTTGAGGAGGTTCTGGTCCAGCATGGCCAGGGCCACGGGGTTGGCGGAGGTATAACCCTCACGGACCGTCGTGGAATAGTTGCCATCCAGGTCATAGACCGGGATATCAGGCAACGTGCTCAGGGAGTAGAAGATGACACCTTCCTGACCATCGGCGAGCTTGATATCGTCGTTGGTGATGGCGTAAGTGGCGTTCACGCCCAGCTTAAACCAGTCCTTGAGCTGCGCATCCACGTTGGTGCGGAAGGAGAGACGGTCGAAGTTGGAACCGATGATGGTACCCTGCTGGTCCATGTAGGAACCGGAAATGTAGTACTGCACCTTCTCGGAGCCGCCCTGGGCGCTGACCTGGTGCTGGTGCTGCAGGGCGGTGCGGAACACCTCATCCTGCCAGTTGGTACCCTTGCCGAGGATGGAGGGATCGGCATAGTAGCCGTTGTGGTCCACAAGACCCTGACCGGCGAGGTCGTTGTAGTATTCGGCGAACTGACGGAGGTCCATCATGTCGATGCGGCTGTTCTGGCGGGAGACCGCGAACATGCCGTCATAGGAGAACTTCGCATCGCCGGCCTTGCCGTGCTTGGTGGTGATGAGGACGACACCGTTCGCGCCCTGGGCGCCGTAGATCGCCGTAGCGGACGCGTCCTTGAGGATTTCCATGGACACGATATCGGCGGGATTGATGGTCGCCAGCGGGGAGATAGTGGAAATCTTGCCGTTTCCGAGGCCGCCGAGACCGAAGTCACCGCCGGAATTGCCGCCGCCCTGGACGATCACGCCGTCGATGACGTACAGCGGTTCCGCGTTGGCATTGACAGTCGCCTGGCCACGGACACGGATGGAGGAGGAGGAACCCGGCGCACCGGAGGTCTGCACCGCGGAAACACCGGCGGCGCGGCCCTGCAGGGACTGGTCCAGGTTGGTGATGACGGACCCCTTGAGGTCTTCTTCCTTCATGGATACGGAAGCGCCGGAGAGGTCGCTCCGCTTCATGGTACCGTAACCCACGACGACGACTTCGTCGAGGAATTCGGTGTCTTCTTTCAGGAGGACATTGATGCGGGACTGGCTGCCCACCTCGATCTCCTGCGTTGCATAGCCGATGGAAGAGAACACGAGCGTCGCTCCGGGCTTCACCGTGATCACGTAGTTTCCATCCAGGTCTGTGACGGCACCGTTCTGGGTGCCTTTTTCCATCACGCTGGCGCCGATGACCGGGCCGATATCGTCGGTGACGGTACCCATGACCCTGTTCTGGGCGAACAGGGTCCCCGCGGTCGCAAGGAGCGCAAGCATGAAGGCTAACAGCTTGTTTTTCATGCTACTGGTTGTTTGGTTTTTGGTTGATGTTGGTTATGGATTGTTTGATGATTTCCACGGTCGTATCGTCGGCGTATACGCCGTTCAGGCCCTGGGCCTCCTGGGCCGGGTCGCCGGCATAATCGTCCCCCCGTTCCCACTGGGTGTGCCGCGGGCGTGCGTAACCACTCCAGCCCCAGAAATTCGCCCCGGCGATCTCTTTACCCACCTTGGAGAAGAGGTGGTGGTAGTACGTGTCACGGCCCTCGGTCGTGGCCGTGCGCTCAGGCGAGAAACCGTCCCGGGGGAAACCGAACTCCTCCACGACGACGGGCTGCCCGTATATCTGCGCCAGGGCCAGATGGGTGGCGATATATTCATCCGTTTTCGCGCATGCGCCCGGGAGATCCTCCACGAGGCTGTCCGCCCGTGCCCAGCTCCAGTTGTAGGGCCAGATATGGATGGTCATGTAATCGATGTCCGGGATGGCGGCGACAGCTTCCAGCAGCGCCGGATCGTTCTCGCAGCCCATCAGGCCTTCATTGCCGGTAGAGACCATATGGTTCGGGTCGATTTCCTTGATGAGGCGGGCGGCTTCCATCAGCCAGCCGATGAAGCCCTCGCGGACAGCCGGGTCGTCGGAGAAACAACGGGGTTCGTTGCCGATCTGCCAGGAGAAAATCGCGGGATCCTCACTGTAAGGTTTCCCAGTCACGGAATTGGTACGGCCGACAATGGTTTTCAAATGGTTGAAGAACAATTCCTGAGCCTTCTCATTCGTCGAGAACTGCGCCATCTGGCGCATGAACGGCGTATATCCGTCCACAAGCGGGATCAGCGCTTTTCCAGCGCCGGCCCATTCCAGGTACATGCCGTAGCCGCCGGACCATTCCCAGGAATTGTTCAGATACAGGACGGCCTGCATGTCCCGTTTCCCGAGTTCGACCAAAAAACGGTCTAATCCAGTCAAAATAGTATCATTATACACCCCGGGCTCTTTCTGCAGGGTAGGCTCGATACGGGAGAAAACGCCGTCGGGGCCATCCCCGCCTACCAAAACCCGAAGGTTGTCGATACCCAGTTCCTGGAGGGTATCCAGCTCCCGGACGAGGCGGTCATAATCTCCACCCATGCCCTCCGAGGCCAGGATAGGGCCATACCAGAAGTTGGTTCCAATGTACGAATATGAACGGCCATTACGGATAAACTGGCCGTTTTCGACCCGGACGAAGGCCGCAGGCTCGGATTGGGGGCCGCAAGCGGCGGCCAGGAAGGCGATTCCTGCGAACAGGGTCGATTTCAGTGTCTGCTTAATCATGTTGGCGCGCGTCAATTTGAACGATACAAATTTACACGAAGCACGCCCTGCGGACAAATACAATAAAACCCAATACCGATACTATTTTACCAAATCCCACAAAGCAGGATTCCAACGGCTTGAAAACCAATGGATTCAGCGATAGGCTTTCAAAATGGCGTCCTTCACTCCGGGCGTCGTCCAGGCGGGGACGGCGCGGTCCGCCCCGTCCGACAGGCACATCCAATACAGGGCCGCCATGCCGGCGTCCTTTGCCTTCTGCGAGAAGTAGCCGGCGAAGCGGATCATCGCCGCGGAATCCTCGTTGGATCCGCCGCCCCACTCCCCGATGATCACCGGCACGCCCAGGCGACGGACCAGGTACCGGTCCAGGTCCGCGAACTGGCGGTCGATGTCCGCCTTCTCCTCGTCGAACTTGTCGGCATGCCAGTAGCTGTGGACCTGCACGGCGATATGGCCGGGGGCTTCCGGGAGGTCGAACCGGGTGAGAGGTTCCTGCAAATGCGGGCTCCAGGTTCCGGCGCCGCTGCAGGCGCCGTACGTGTTTACAACCAGGTTCCGCGCTGCGTTGTTACCGCCGGTGGCGCGCACGGTCTCCACGAAGGTCCTCGCGTAGTTGTTGATGCCCGCGTAGGCGGCGGCTGCCACGGTCGCGTCATAATTGCCCGGGGTGGCAAAGGACGCGAAACACCAGGAATCATAGGAGTCCAGCATTTCGTTGTAGGACTCGAAGAGCAGATGGTCTCCGTAGTCCTTGAAGGTCTCGGCAATCTGCTGCCAGAGGGCGGCATAGCGGTGTCCGCCACCAGCCAGGCGGTGCCGTTCTTTTTTTCGCCATGGTCCCCCGTGTCGTGATGGACATTGAGGATGCAGTACATGCCTTCGTCGATGACGTAGTCGACCACTTCCCGGACGCGGTTCATCCAGGCCGGATCCACGCGGTAGTCCGTGGATTCCAGCCACTTGTCCATGTCCCAGCGTAAGCCATTCACTTCCAGCGTGCCCATGTGCGGATACCAGGTGACGGGGACGCGGATGGCGTTGAAGCCGGCTTCCTTGAACATGTGGATGAGCGCCCGGGTGGTGACGGGCTGGCCCCAGCCGGTTTCATAGGCGGTCGGTGACCGGTCGGAATAGGCCTCAAGCCACATGTTGGTGATATCTCCGCTGTTGGTATCGAGCGTGTTCCCCAGATTCCAGCCCGCGCCCATGTTCCGGACAGCGGAGGCCGCCGATTCCCATTCCCCCGGGTCCGGCGCCGGGTCAGGCTCCTTCGTCGAGAAACGGAAGGTAATCGCCGCGGACCCCGGCTGGTCCCGCTTGAACCCCCGGATCGAGCCGGCCGGAAGGGAGACTGTATACTGTTTGCCCCGGGCCAAACCAGACACGACGACCTTCAGGTCCGCTCCGGAAGGGCTGACCTTGTCGATGAACGCGCCTTCGTCCACCGAAATGCCGGCCAGGCCGGAGGATGTGCAGACGATATGCTGGTCGAAAGTAAAGACGATGGAAAGGGAAGGTCCTTCGATTCCGCCTGTGCCGTCGGCAGGGAACGTGGAAACGAGAACCGGGCCCTGTACCTCCGCAGGGGGGGCGCCCTGAGGCCCCTTGCAGGAGAAGGCCAGGAGAGCAAGAGCCAGAAGAGGTATCAAGTATCGCATAGGACAAGGATTCAAAAAGGTAATGCTCAATCGCTGCAAAGATAGTAATCCCTTTGTGCTTCAACAAATACAATTCCGGACGACCCGGATACGTTTTTCCACCCGTCGGTATTTTTCACTATCTTTGCAATGTGGAAAACCAGGACGAAAGATTCATGCGGGAGGCGCTGCGGGAAGCGCAGGCCGCCCTGGCCGCCGGGGAAATTCCCATCGGCGCCGTCATCGTGTCCCGGGGCCGGGTCATCGGCCGGGGGCACAACATGACCGAGCGGCTCATCGACACCACCGCCCACGCGGAGATGGTGGCCATCACGGCCGCCACCGAGGCCATCGGTGGCAAATACCTGACGGACTGCACCTTGTATGTCACGGTCGAGCCCTGCCCGATGTGCGCCGGCGCCCTGAACTGGGCCCAGGTGGGCCGCATCGTGTACGGGGCCATCGACCCGCGCCGGGGCTACACCCTCTTCTCCCCTTCCCTCCTCCACCCGCGCACACAAGTTACGGCCGGCGTCCTGGGCGAAGAATGCTCGGCCCTGATGCAGGATTTCTTCCGCTCGAAACGCTGATTTGAAAGGTTTTTGCTATCTTTGCAACCGATGGCCAGAAAACGCAAGATCCCGGGTGTAGACCCCGCCTATCTCGAGAAACAGAAAGCGTCGCTCCTCCGCAAGAACCGCTACGTCCTCTATTTCAACGACAAGGAAATGGAGGCCGTCAACGAATACTGCTCTCGCTTCAAGGTCCATGCGAAAGCCGCCCTGTTCCGCGAAGCCATCATGTCCAAAGTCCTTTCGGAGTTGGACGAGAACCATCCTACCCTTTTCTGACATGCCTGAAGACATCCAGATCCTGCGCGACATCACCGTCGACGGCGTCCGCCACATCACGGCCGTTCCTTCGGCCCTCGTCTGTTCCCGCCAGATCGATTTCGACCTCGTGGACGGGACCATCCGGAACCTCCGCTACACGGCCGGCTGCCATGGCAACCTGCAGGCGCTGGGCGCCCTGCTGGAGGGGCAGCCCGTGGCATTCGCCCTGGACCGCCTCACCGGCATCAACTGCAAGGGACGCGGCACCTCCTGCTCCGACCAGCTCACGCGCGTGCTGCGGGCGGTGCTGTAAGCGCTTGGCACCCCGGAATTGAGATGTGGTGTAATGGTAGCACTAGGGATTTTGGTTCCCTCAGTTAGAGTTCGAATCTCTACATCTCAACGAAATAGGCAGCTGCTTGTGCAGCTGCCTATTTCGTTGAGAATACGGCGCAAGCGCACGTCTACTGACTGATCAGCACGATGCGGCCGCCGTAGGCCTTGTTGAGAGCCCGGACGAAGGTGCGGAAACTGTCGTATCCCTCGGGAGGCTCCCGGAAGGACTTGGAATGGAATTCGTGGAGGACGGTGACCTCGTCGCCTTCGACCCGGACCGCCGCCGTGAAGGAGCCCCATTCCGCGTCCAGGGAAACTGGAGCGGGAAGGCTTTCCACCTTATATCCTTCCGGGATATGGATCCGGATCAGGCTGCGGGAGACAGCGCCGCGCTTGTGGACGAGGTCGTTCTGGCGCTTGGTGCGCTGAAGGGTGGCCCCCATCGGATAGGGATTGGCGGGGACGAAGAGGCGGGCGTTTCCGGTAGTGGCATACTGGCGCGTGTCGAAGGTATAATCGACCTGCATCCAGGGGCAGTAGCCCGGACCGTCATAGTCTCGGAAATTGTCCTTCACCCCGGTCAGGGTGACGGACTGCGGCTGGACGGTCAGGCCGGCGGTCAGCCGGGTGCGCCGGGTTTCGGGCTTCCAGTCGCGGATGAGCAGCCAGTCTTCCGTCTCGTCCAGCCAGAAGCTCCGACGGACGGTCGCTTTCGCGGAGCCGTCGGCGGAAAGGTCGATGTCCATCTCGCATTCATCGCGGCTCAGCGTGTCGGCATAGGACGGCACCCGGACCGGGATACCGCCTTCCGCGGTGACCAGGACGACATCGTGACCGGCCACGTCCTCGTGGCGGTACCCCAGTGGGACGGAAGGATTGGTGCACTCCAGCCAGAGGGTATCCTTCTTTTCCGGAAGCGGGACGCACAGCATCGCGTGGTTCATCTGCCCGATGCCGGAATAGCCGGGCAGGAAACGGTCGCGGTCCGTGTTCACGAGCGTGTAATCGGAAGCGACCCCCACGGCGCCGAGCATCGCCTTCATATAGTTGGAAAGGCCCTTGCAGTCCCCGAAACCGGACTGCTGCACCTGGCTGGCCTGAAAGGGCTTGTAGCCGCCAATTCCCAGCTGGATGCTCACGTAACGCGTCTGCTCCCGGAGATAGTCATACAGGATCCGCACTTTTTCCAGGTCGGAACCGGCGGACGCGGTCATCTCCTTCAACCGGGCGACGAAGTCTTCCGGCAGGTCGTCCGTCCCCTCGTTGAGCCCGTAACACCAGGCGCCTACGTCTTTCCACGTACTCTGGTTTCCGGGGACGCCGGCAAAGACAAAATCGACGGGAGAAGCCATCACGAAGGGGACAATCTCCCGCCAGGAAGGCATCAGGGATTCCTCCGCATAGCCCTCGAATACGGGGATGTTCCACTGGTAAGTATCGACTTTTCCCGTTTCCTTCCGCACCTCTCCGGCTTTCTCCGACAGGGTGTTGATGCGCGTCCCGGACGGGACTTGCAGGGTGTAGGAGGCCTTTTCCAACTTGACCTTTTCGCCGGAAACCGGGATGAAGGAAGGAAAGGAGGCGAATCCCTTCCGGAAGGACATCGTGTACTCGTAAGTGACGGTGAACGGGTAGGAGGCGGAGGGCTGATAGCCGTTGAAGAATCCGTCCTCGGCCAGGCCGGAGGCGATGGACACCCGCACCAGGTCGTCCTTCTTGATTTTCACGGGACTGCCGCCCTCTTTCACCACCGTTCCCTTGAAGGAAGTGATGCTGCGGAACTGGTCCGTGTATTCCTGGAAGACGGCATCCTCCAGGCCGGCATCGTTGAAGACACGGACGCTCCGGCGCACTTCCAGGCTACCGGAAGTAGGAGATGACATCGTGAATGTCTCCACGTCTTCCAAGACGATGGCGTTGTACTTCTCCTGGGCGGCCAGGAGACCGGCCCACAGGAGCAGAAGGACGGTCAGGCGGTATTTCATTGCTTCTTCAGGACGATGGTGCTCTTCTCCAGCCCGACGGCCGTCTCCCAGAAGAGGCGGAGGTCGGCGTAATGGTCCGGGAGGACCAGCATCTGGTCCAGATTGACCCGGTAGACGACCGAGACGGTGTTCCCCACCTGCTGGGCGATGAACTGGATGCGTCCGCCGATGGTCGGGAAATTCTTGACCGTCCGCTCGGGGAGCTCTTCCACGGCATAGCCGTCCGGAATGTCCAGACGGAACGAATAGGAGAGGGACTCGGGATACGGGAAGTCCACGGGCAGTTCCCGTTCCTCCTTCCGGAAGGCCGAGGTGGAATGGAACCCGCTCAGGACGGGCCGGATATACTCCAGCCCACCCGCTTCATTCTCCCGCTCGAACGAATATTTGATCTCCACGGAGGGACCGTAGTCCTTCTGGATGTCGAATTCCGTGATCTGGATGTTCTCGTCCGACTCGATGTCTTCCAGGTAGGCATCCTCCGAGTCGAAATCGTTGTAATGCGACTTGACGGCATAGGAGTCCTCGTCCTTGGCGACGATCTGGGCGGTTCCCACCAGGGTTCCGTCCGCCTCCATCCGCATCGTCACAATCTCGGAGACGCGGGAGCGCGTCAGGTTCCGCAGGTCCACCCATTCGCCGGAGCCGTCGAACGGGATCACGCGCGCCTTCTCTACCAGGAAGAGCGGATTCAGGACATTCAGGTAACCTTCGTCACGCGCTGCATCCAGGAACCAGGACTGGCCGTCCGGGGCGGTCACGCGCAGGATAAAGGTGTCGAAGGAGCGGAGCGAGATGTGGTAGTCGATCAGCATGCCGCTCGTGCGGCGCCGGACCATGACCGGCTCGGCGGTGTATCCCACGCTGTTCAGCGCGCTGGCCGTCAAGGCATTGATATCCACGTCGGATCCGGAGCCCCGCCGGAGGATCTCCCGCGCCTCGTCGGGAACGAGGTTGCTTTCCTTGTCCCATTTCACCTTCCCGACGACATAATTCCGGACGGCGACGATGCGTGCCTCGTCCCCTTCCACACCCGCAAGCGCGGCTTCCAGTTCCTTGGCGTCCCGGAATCGGCCCTTGCATACGTTGAAGATGTCCGACTCCTTGATGGCCTTGTCCACATCGGGCCATTTCATGCTGATGCTCTCATAGACCGACCCCGGAATGATCAGGCCGGACATGTCATAGGAAACCGCGGCGCGATACTGGTCGGGGCAGAAGGAATGGGACTCGTCAGGCAGGGCGGGCACGTCCACGGCGTCGAAGACATCCGTGTCCACCTGATAGGATACCGCGCCCGACAGATTGGCCATGCGCTCCTTCTTCTGATAAGTGGTCGGGATGGAACCGCGCTGGGTGCGGTTGATCGTGAAATACTCCGCGTGCCCCACCTCGATGTGCGTCTGGTTGACGGGGATCGACAGCTGGATGTCGATGTCGTCGATGGCGAAGTAGCGGGGGGAGCTGAACTTGTAGGACACCTCGATGACCGAGCCGACCTTCACGTTCTCGGCGGAGAAGGAGCGGCGGCGGACGTCCTCGGCGTAGACTTCGTCGAAGTCGAACTTCTTGGACATCACCGTCCGGACGACCTTCCCGTTTTCGCGGTTGTATGTCTCCACCTTGATGCCTGAGTAGGCCTCCTTCATCTTATTGTCGCTGACATACAGGAAACTGTAGTCGCCGAACTTCTTCCCCTCCTCCTTGAGCACCTTGATGCGCTCGTGGACGGTGATTTCCTTGCTGATGTCCCCGGTGACGTTGCTGATGATCAGCTCCATCGTATACTCCCGGTACAGCATCACGGCCACCGCCGCCGTGTCGGGCTCATAGACCGTCAGGTCGATCTCGGCGTCCGAGACCTTGCCGAACTTGGGATTGACGGGAATGGTCTGGGCCGCCGCCAGGAATGAAACCGTCAAGGCGGCGAGGATGGCTACCGTCTTTTTCATAATCAATATCAATAGGTTACAACCTTCTTACAACATCAGGCCGGCGCGGACGCGGTCGGCCGTTTCTTTTCCTTTCAGAAGTTCCACGAGGGCGAGGCCGAAGTTCACCGCATGGCCGGCGCCACGGCCGGTGACAAGGCGGCCGTCCACGACGGCGCTTTCCGGCGTAAAGACAGCACCTTTGGCGATCATCGGGTCCTGGAAGCCGTCGAAGCAGGTGAAGCGCTTGCCGGCGACGTCCTCCAGCTGGGCGGCGACGAGGCCGGGCGCAGCGCAGATGGCGGCTACGACGCCACCGGCGTTGTAGCACTTGCGCATGAGCGCCATCAGGGCCTTGTCGGCCGCGAGGTTCTTGGAGCCGGGCATGCCGCCCGGGAAGATCATCACCGCGGGACAGTCATCATTGAAATCGTCGCGGGTGAGGTCCACGCTCACGGTAATGCCGTGGGAACTGGTCACGAACGGGTCCTCGTTGATGGAAACGGTCTGGACATCCACTCCTCCGCGGAGGAGGACGTCGCGGGTGGCGATGGCTTCCATGTCTTCGAAGCCGTCGGCGAGGAAAATGTAAACGCCTTCCATGGGATTATCTTCTTCTGGCGATGGAAATGTAGTACAGGAGGGTGGCCAGGGAGCCGATGGCCGCGATCACGTAAGTGTAAGCGGCCCATTTGAGGGCGTCCTGCGCCATGGGCTTGGTCTCGTAGCTTACCACGCCGGCGTTGTCCAGCCACTGGACGGCGCGGGCGCTGGCATTAACCTCCACCGGGAGGGTAATGAAACTGAACAGCGTCGTCAGGCCGAACATGGCAATGGCGATCCACAGCAGGGACGGGAAAGCCTGGTAGAAGATGAGTCCGGCCAGGAGGACCCAGGAGATCCAGCTGTTGGTGAAAGTGAGCACGGGCACCATCGCGGTACGCAGCTTCAGGGGGGCGTAGCCTACCGCGTGCTGGACGACGTGGCCGCACTCGTGCGCGGCGACGGCGGCCGCGGCGACGTTGCGTCCGTAATAGACGTCGTGGCTCAGGTTCACGGTCTTGGTCTGGGGGTTGTAGTGGTCCGTCAGGGTTCCTTCAATGGAGACGATGTTCACGTCGTGGATGCCGTGGGCCTGCAGCATCCGCTGGGCCACCTCGGCGCCGCTGAGGCCCGTGGGAACCTCGGAATATTTCTCGAAACGGCTCTTGAGCCGGGCCTGGATGATCATTGACAGGACCATCACCGCGATCATCACGATCCAAATCATCGAACTGGTCATAGCGCGCTCTCTTTTTTACAAAAATACACATTTTTGTGAGATTATGTCGGCCGTTATTGCTAAATTTGCCCGGCAATTGACTGAAAGCATGATGCGCGAGGATGATTTTTCCCGGCTGGAGCTGGACCTGCGGGGTTGCGTAAGCAACTACCGCTATTTCCGTTCCCTGCTGGAACCGTCGACGAAACTGCTGGTTCTCGTCAAGGCGAACGCGTACGGCCACGGCGCCGTGGAGTTCGCCGCGATGATGCAGCGGGCGGGCGCCGACTATCTCGCCGTCGCCTATCCGGTCGAAGGCCTGGAGCTCCGCCAGAACGGTATCAGTCTCCCGATCATCGTCCTCACCGCCGGCACGGATTTCTATCCGGAAATCGTCCAGACCCGGATGGAACCCAGTATCCCCAACCTGGAATCCCTCGACGCCTTCTGCACGTACCTGATCAGCCAGGGCCTGCGCGATTATCCGATCCACATCAAACTGGATACCGGCATGCACCGTCTCGGCTTCATGACGTCGGAAATCCCCGCCCTGGTCGAGTACCTCAACGCGCATTCCGAAGTGAAGGTCAAGTCTATCTTCTCTCACCTCTGCGTGGCGGAAGACCCGGAGGAGGACGCCTTCACGGCGGCCCAGTTCGACCTCTTCGAGCGCAACTCGCAAACCATCATCGACGGCATCGGCTACCGGCCCATGCGCCACATCCTCAACTCCGCCGGTATCGAGCGCTTCCCCGAGCACCAGTATGACATGGTGCGCCTCGGCATCGGCATCTACGGCATCAGCGCCCTTCCCGGCGTAAAGCTCACTCCGGTCGCTTCCCTGAAGTGCAAAGTCCTGCAGGTCAAGCATCTGCGTTCGGGCGACACTGTGGGCTACGGCCGCTGGGGCAAAGCCGCCGCGGGCACCGTCATCGCCACCATTCCCGTGGGTTATGCCGACGGCATCGACCGCCACCTGGGCCGAGGCAAGGCCTCCTTCTCGGTGAACGGCCACCGGGCCCCCACCATCGGCAACATCTGCATGGACATGTGCATGCTGGACGTCACCGGCATCGACGTGAAGGTGGGCGACACCGTCACCGTTTTCGGCGCAGACCCCACCGTCACCGAACTCGCCGACATCCTGGGCACCATCCCCTACGAGATCCTCGCCTCCATCCCCCGCCGCATCGAACGGATCGTCCTCCGATAAAAAAGGCGCCCGGACGGGGCGCCTGATCGGTTACAACTCCAGATACTTGTGTTGCACGACCCCGTCGGGGCCGAGTTGCAGGACGTACGGGAGGCCGGAGAGGTCGAAGGTGTCCAGAAGCTGACGGGATTCGTCGGGATACTGCTCGAAGAGATTGTCCATGTTCACGAGAAGCACCTTGGCCTTGTTGTCCGCCAGGGCGCGGGCGGCGGCGAGGGTTTCCTCGCAGCGGCCGCAGCCTTTCGTGTAGAAGACCAGGTAATCGGCCTTGCGAAGGGAAAAGACGCCGTCCTTGGAGCCCTTGCGGAAGAGGCAGGGCTTGCGCAGAAGCGTACCGTGGACCTGCAGGTCCGGAATCACCGATCCAACCGGAGTACGTTCCAGCAACTCCTTCATCATCAAGGCCATCGACACGACCTGCGCCGCATCCTCATCTTTGTTCCAGACCTCGGAGACACCCAGGATGTATTTGTCGATGAACAGGCGGGTTCCTTCCTTGTAGATTTCCCCCGTCTGCGAGGAAAGCCAGTACAGCAAATCCCCTTCCATATGCTTGAAAGACTCCGCATCGCCCTCCCCGTACGTGCGTTCCGCCACGTAGGCGGCGACGTCCAGGACGTCTTCCGGTTTCAGGTCGTCACCGTAACTGGCAAACACTTTTTCATAAAGGGCAGTTCCCTCGCGGGTGCCGTACACGTAGCTTTCCTTGCCCGAAAGTTTCTCCGTGAGCATCCGCAAGGCAGGCGTATCCAACCCGCGGCCGACGACGGTGCCGTCCGGTCCGATGAGGAACATCCGGGGCGTCTGGAGGACACCGTACTTCCGCTGGTAGTCAGAGTCCATCTCCGGATCCCAAACATGCGTGATACCAGGGACATTCAGGGAGGTGGCCTGATACCGGGCCCACTCTTCCTCATCATCTCCCGTATAGAAGGCGACCGTTTGGAGCGGGAAATCCGTATCTTTCAAGAAATCGCGAAGCCGGGGAGACTCGATCCGGCACGTCGAACAGGACGTGTCATAGAAATACAGCACCGTGTACTCCCCCTTCCCGGGCACAGAAACCGTCTCTCCTTCCTGGTCCATGACCACGAGCGTAGGTGCCTCCGCGCCCAGCTGGGCCTGGCGGTTGAACTCCGCGAACACCTTGGCATTCAACAGGTCCAGTTCCGAATGCATCGCCACCTTGCCCGGAATGAGCCAGGTGTCGGCGACGTGCACGGCCACGCCGTCGTCGCCCATGATCTTGGAATTAAGATAATGGTCGTAGATCTTCAGCGCGACGAACTGCCGCGTGAGGGAATCCTGGCAGGATTCAATGAGGAAGTCGCATTCGGCGTTCTGCACGGGGACCGGGTCCCCGGCCAGCGCGGTGAAATATTCCTCCAACTTGGCGCCCAGGGCCTCGAAGCGATCGTCCTGCGCCTGGAGCGAGAAAGCGAAAAATACGGCCAGGAGAACCGTCAGGAGCCGTTTCATAGCTCGACACCTTCCGGGATGAAGGCGGAATAGTCGCCGTGGTGCTTGAGGATGTCGCGCACGGCGCTGGAGGAGATGTGCGCGAATTCCTGGGCCGTCGGGATAATGATGGTCTCGATGTCCGGAGCCAGCCGGCGGTTCGCGTCGGCAATGGAGCGCTCGGTCTCGAAGTCGATCATGTTCCGCACGCCGCGGACGATGTGATGGATTCCCAGTTCGCGGCAGGTGTCGATCGTGAGGTTGTCATACTGGATGACCGACACGCCTTCCAGCCCCTCCGTCGCCTTCCGGATAATGCGCAGCCGCTTGTCCATGTCGAAGAAGCCGCGCTTGTCCTGGTTGATGCCCACGGCGACTACGACTTCGTCGAACATCGTGAGCGCGCGTTTGAGGATATTCAGATGGCCGGCCGTGAACGGGTCGAACGAACCGGGAAACAGAGCTTTCTTTTTCATAACTGCCAATTGATCGGGGTCTTTCCTTCGGCCTGAAGGATCAGGTTGGTCTGGGAGAAATGGCGGCAGCCGAAGAAGGCGCCGCCCGCCAGCGGCGAGGGGTGGGCTGCCATGAGCACATGATGCCTGGACGTATCCACGAGCGCGGCCTTTCCCTGGGCGAACCGCCCCCAGAGCAGGAAGACGACGCCTTCGCAGCGGTCGGAGACCGTGCGGATTACGGCGTCGGTGAATTCCTGCCAGCCGATGCGGCTGTGGGAAGTGGGCGTACCGGCCTGCACCGTGAGCACGGAGTTCAGCAGAAGCACCCCCTGCCGGGCCCAGGGTTCCAGGTCCGGACTGCCGCTCATCGGGAGGCCCAGGTCGTCGTGGATTTCCTTGAAGATGTTCTTCAGCGAAGGCGGGGCCGGGATGCCCTCCGGTACGGAGAAGCAAAGGCCCATCGCCTGACCGGGCCCGTGATACGGGTCCTGGCCCAGGATGACGACCTTCACTTCAGGGAGGGGTGTGAGCTCGAAGGCCTTGAAAATCTGGCGGCCGGGCGGGTAGATGACCTTTCCGGCTGCCTTTTCTTCGTGGAGGAAGCGGACGAGGGAGGCGAAATACGGCTTTTCGAATTCGTCCCGCAGGGCTTCTTTCCAGGTTTGTTCAATTCTTACGTCCATGCAGATTCTTCGCTTCGCTCAGAATGACAAAGGGGGTCGCTCGGAATGACAGGAAGGTCAGAAGATGGCTTCGATCACTTCCGCGATGTCTTTCACGTAGACAAAGGTAAGACCTTTTACGTAAATTTCCTTGATATCCTCGATATCTTTGCGGTTTTCCTCGGAAATGACGATGGTCTGGACCCCGGCGCGCTTGGCGGCCAGGATCTTCTCCTTGATGCCGCCCACGGGCAGCACGCGGCCGCGGAGGGTCATTTCGCCCGTCATCGCGATGCCGCTCTTGAGGGCCTGGCCGCGGAGGGCGGAGACCATGGAGCTGACCATCGTGATACCGGCGGAAGGGCCGTCCTTGGGCACCGCGCCCTCAGGGACATGGACATGGATGTCCTTGCCCATGAACTGGTCCGTGTCCATCTGCGCCAGCTCCGGATGGGCCTTGATGTACTGCCAGGCGATCTGCGCGGACTCCTTCATGACGTCGCCCAGGTTGCCGGTCATCGACAGGACTCCCTTGCCCTTGGAGACGGAACTCTCCACGAAGAGGATCTCGCCGCCGAGTTCGGTCCAGGCCAGGCCGGTCACCACGCCCGGGGCTTCGTTCCCCTGCTGCTTATCGTGGAAGGCCGTCGGCAAACCCAGGTACTCACGCAGGTGCTCTTTCTTCACCACCTTCGGATACTCCTCCTCCAGGGCGATCTTCTTCGCCGTCACGCGGGCGATCTTCGCGATCTGCTTCTCCAGGCCGCGGACG
This sequence comes from uncultured Bacteroidia bacterium, assembly GCA_902785065.1. Taxonomy (GTDB): domain Bacteria; phylum Bacteroidota; class Bacteroidia; order Bacteroidales; family UBA932; genus Cryptobacteroides. The sequence goes on along the minus strand of CACZXH010000003.1, from coordinate 15,393 downwards.
CCGGACTCGTGGGTATACTCTTCAATGATATCCTCGAGGCACTCCTTGTCAATCTCCAGGCCGTCCTTCGCCAGGCCATGTTCGTCCAACTGCTTGGGAATCAGGTAATTCTTCGCAATCTCGAGCTTCTCCTCGGCCAGGTAACCGGTCACATTGATCATCTCCATGCGGTCTTTCAAGGCCGGTTGGATGGTGGAAATCCCGTTCGCGGTGGTGATGAACAGGACGTTCGACAGGTCATAGTCGATGTCCAGGTAGTTGTCGTGGAAGGTGCTGTTCTGCTCCGGGTCCAGGGCCTCCAGCAACGCGCTGGACGGATGTCGGAGGAGAGCTTGTCGATCTCGTCCAGGACGATGACCGGATTGGAGGTGCCGGCCCGGAGGATGCCGTTCAGGATCCGGCCCGGGAGGGCGCCCACGTAGGTTTTCCGGTGGCCGCGGATCTCCGCCTCGTCGTGCATGCCGCCGAGGGAGATGCGTACATACTTGCGCCCGAGGGCCCGTGCCACGCTCTTGCCGAGGCTGGTCTTGCCTACGCCCGGAGGGCCGTACAGGCACAGGATCGGGGACTTCATGTTTCCCTTCAGCTTGAGCACGGCCAGGTACTCCACAATGCGCTCCTTCACCTGGTCCAGCCCGTAGTGGTCCTCGTCCAGCACCTGCTGGGCGTGCTTGAGGTCCAGGTTGTCCTCGGACATCTCGCCCCACGGGAGGTCCAGCATGAACTGGATATAGTTGTACTGGATGCTGTAGTCCGGGGTGGACGGGTTGTATTTCTCCAGGCGCGCCATCTCCTTGTCGAAGATGGCCCGGACCTCCTTGGACCATTTCTTGGCGTCTGCGCGCTCGCGGAGCTTCGCAAACTCCTCGCCCTCATCCATGCCCAGTTCCTCCTGGATGGTGCGGAGCTGGTTGTTCAGGTAGTATTCGCGCTGCTGCTGGTCGATGTCGCTCTTGACCTTCTGGTTGATCTCCTGCTTGATATGCAGGAGCTGCACCTGCGTGTCCAACACCTTCAGCAGGGCCATGCCCCGCTCATGGACGTCGGCATACCGGAGCAGGTCCACGCGGTCCTCGAAGTTCTCCACCTCGATCGTGGTGGCGATGAAATTCACGAGGAACTGGAAATTGTCAATGGCCTTGAGGGCCCCGACAGCTTCTTTCGGCGCAAAAGCCGAGGAACGGATGATCTCACCGGCGCGCTCCTTGAGCGCATCGGCCAGGACTTTCATCTCCTGCTCGTCCTGCTGCGGGAGGAAGTCCTCCTCATAGGTGACCCGGGCCACGAGATAGGGCTCGGTCGCGATGACCGCGTCCACATGGACCCGCTTGAAGCCCTGCAGGATGGCAGTCAGGGAGCCGTCCGGCATCTCCAGGGTCTTGACGACCTTGCAGACAGTGCCGAACGCGGCGAGGTCGCCTTCGGCAGGGTCCTCGACGGTGACGTCCGTCTGCGGCACGGCGCCCAGGACGCCTTCGCGCGACTCCGCGTCGCGGATCAGGCGGATGGACTTCTCCCGGCCGATGGTCACGGGAAAGACCGTCCCCGGGAAGACGACGGCGTTGCGCAGGGCCAGGACAGGGATGGCATCGGGAAGCTGGGACTCGTCCAGTTTAAGGAGGGAGGAGTCACCGACTACCGGCATGATATTCACTTCGACGCCCGGTTGGGCGTTCATTTCTTCCAGGAAATCTTTCATCTGCTCTTATCGCTACGTAAAACAGGCAGGATATGACAATTTGTCATACCCGATACTTGCCTTCATTCGGTTTCCCCATAGGGGCAATCTCCGTGCCACGGGTCAAAATCGGCAAAAAAAGAGCGAACCTTTTGTAAATGTGAAAAATATACCCTATTTTTGCAAATCCAACTTAAACGCGTGAAAAACAGTTTACTTTAAACCAAATTAACTATGACAAAGGCAGAAATCGTCAATGAGGTTGCCAAATCGACCGGCATTGAGAAAGTTCAGGTTCAGAGTGTTATCGAGGAATTCACCAAGGTGGTGAAGGACTCCATCATCGCTGGTCAGCCCGTGTACCTCCGTGGTTTCGGCAGCTTCATCATCAAGCACCGCGCCGAGAAGGCCGCCCGCAACATCACCAAGAAGCAGACGATGACCATCCCCGCGCACAACATCCCGGCTTTCAAGCCTGCGAAGGTCTTCGTGAATGCCGTGAAGGAGAAATAATCCATTCACAATAAATTAATCTTTTAGTATTATGCCTAGCGGTAAGAAAAGAAAGAGACATAAAATGGCGACGCACAAGCGTAAAAAGCGCTTGCGCAAGAACAGACACAAGAAGAAGTAAGTTCTACTTCTTTGCCGCGTCTGCCATTTTAGCAGTCTGCTGAAAGCAAAGGGCTCGCCGGAGGTTCCGGAGGCCCTTTTGTCTTAGTCCAACAAACCAATTTCCTGATGGAGTCTGAAAAACCCGACAAGGACCTGATCGTCGATGTCACATCGACGGAAGTACACATCGCCCTGATGGAGAATCACCGGCTGATCGAGTACAACACGGAGTCCAGCACTGGGAACAAGTTTTCGGTGGGAGACGTTTACCTGGGAAAGGTAAAGAAGATCCTCCCGAACCTCAATGCTGCCTTCGTCGATATCGGGGACAAGAAGGAAGCCTTCATCCACTATCTGGACCTGGGCCTGTACTTCCATGCGTTCGACCAGTTCGTGCGGGAGTCCAACCAGAACACGAATCTGTCGGACCTCTATGCGAGGATCGAGGTCGGGAAGCCGCTCCCCAAGGAGGGCAAGATCGAGGAAATCCTCAAGCCGGGCCAGATGATCGTCTCCCAGATCGTGAAAGAGCCGATATCCACGAAGGGATCACGACTGACTGCGGAAATTTCGTTGGCGGGACGCAACATTGTCCTTCTCCCGTTCACCGAAAAGGTGAGCATCTCGCAGAAGATTGCGTCGAAAGAGGAGAAGCGTAGACTCGAGACGCTTGTCAAGAGCATCCTCCCCAAGAATTACGGGGCCATTATCCGCACGGCGGCCGAAGGAAAGAACGCGGCCACCCTGGTGGGAGAGACCAAGGCCCTTATCGAAAAGTGGGAGAGCTCCTGGAAGAAGATCGCCCGGAACAAGACTGTCCAACTGCTCTTCACGGAGTACAGCAAGACGACCACCGTCCTCAGGGACCTGCTGAACGACTCGTTCTCCAACATCTGGATCAACGACGAGAAAATCTGCGACGAAGCCCGGAAATACATCTCCCTCATTTCCCCCGAGCAGGAGAAGATCGTACACCTGTACGAGGGCAAGCAGCCGATCTACGACCATTTCGAGGTCACCCGGCAGATCAAGAGTTCCTTCGGAAAGGTGGTGCCCATGCGGCAGGGGGCCTATCTTGTGATCGAGACGACGGAAGCGCTGAATGTGATCGACGTGAACAGCGGCATCCGCACCAAGACCGCCGACCAGGAAGAGAATTCCTTCGAGGTCAACAAGCTCGCCGCGGAAGAGATCGCACGCCAGCTGCGGCTCCGGGACATGGGAGGGATCGTCATCGTGGACTTCATCGACATGGAGTCGAACGACCACAAGAACGCCCTCCACAAGTTCATGCAGGAGCTGATGGAAAATGACAGGGCCAAGCACAACGTGCTGCCGCTGACGAAGTTCGGGCTGATGCAGATCACCCGCCAGCGGATCCGCCCGGTGACGGAAATCAACACCATGGAGCAATGCCCGCTGTGCCACGGCACCGGCAAGATCCACTCCACCGTGGTGATCGACGAGGAAATCGAACGCAAGATCGCCTACTACGTCATCGAGAAGGGACACAAGGTCCTGACCCTGAAAACCAGTCCGATCCTGGGCGCCTACCTGCGGAGGGGTTGGCTCAACTCCTACCTGAGCAAGTGGCGGAAGCACTACAAAGTCAAGTTGGACCTCGAGGAAGTCACCGACTTCACCGTCCTGCAGAACGAATTGTTCAATGAAAAAGGAGAGAAGCTCGATTGAGCTTCTCTCTTTTTCTTTTCAATATCCAATACGATGGCGTCTTACTTCCTGCGGATCAAAGCCGCGGCCAAAAGCAGGACGAACAGGAAGACGGAAATGCGTCCGACGAGGTCCCCGGCCCGCACGAAGAAGGTCTGGCGGGAGGACAGGTTCACGGTCCCCTTCAGCACGGCCGGTTCCCACCACGACGTCCGCTGGAGGATGCGTCCTTTCTGGTCGATGAAGGCCGAAATGCCGGTATTCCCGCAGCGGGCGATGTCCCGCCGGGTCTCGATGGCCCGAAGCCGGGCATAATTAAGATGTTGCCGATAGCCGGGTGTATCCCCCCACCACGCGTCATTCGTAATGACCGTCAGGAATTGCGCGCCTGCGCGCACGTAGGAAGCGCAGTGCTCGCCGTAAACGGATTCATAGCAGACGGCGCACCCGACGGGCACTTCCTGACGGAACAGCAGGTTAGTAACGGATGGCTGACCCACACAACGGCCGGCCACACCGCCCAGCAGTTTCTCGTCGATGGGCCCCAGCACATTCACGTAGGGCAGCATCTCCACGCCGGGCACCAGCTTGGACTTCTGATACAAGCCGTATCGTCCCAGCGAATCCACGATCAGGGCCGAATTGTGCGTCTCATACCAGTCTCCATCGCCCATCTTCCGCGCATTCGCGGAAGGCCGGGCCATCTGCTCGTATCGCGTCCATGACGAGGCCCCGAACAGGATCTCCGCCTGCGGATGCTCGCGGAGGAACGAAACGAACCGCCGGAACGTCCGGCTGGAAGGCACGTCATTACAAAGGATATCGGAGGTGAATGTCTCAGGCGCCAGAAGCAACACGGACGAAGAATCGTCCGGATGCTCTTTCCGGAAATCTTTCAGCCCGTGGGCGAACTGGTCCAGCAGGACAGCGGTCTGCTCGTCCTGCGTCATCGACTGGAACTTATGGTACGGATCGAAGTTGGGCTGCGCGATTACCACCGGCACCGTTCCCTCCGAAACCTCCTGACAGCGGTTCCAGAGGACCAGGGACCAGACCATGGGCCCGAAAAGAGCCAGGACCGTCCCGGTCACCGCTGCAACGCGGGCTTTCCCATTCCAGACGGCGGAGAACCGCCCGTCGGAAAGCGCCACCATGATCCCGAACACCGACAGCGAGGAGGCCCAGATCCACAGCGAACCGCCGAGGGCGCCCGTGAACTCATACCATTGCACCAGGGAGGACGTGCCGGCGAAGGCATTCCCCAGCACCAGCCACGGCCACGAAATCTCCGCCACGGTCAGATAATACTTTTCCCAGGCGATCCAGGCCGCCGCCAGGAAAAGATACGGCAAAGCCGACCCGCGGCCGCGGAAACGCCGCTTCACCCAACGGAACAGCCCGAAAACCAGCGACATCTGCAAGGCATTGGCCAGCACGGCGAAAATCCCGCCTCCGACAGTCGCGTTACACACCCAGAACGTCGTCACCGCATTCCACGCCACGAACGTCCCGTAATGCCACCACCAGAAATGCTTCAATCCTTGCGTGTCCGCCACCCGCTCCATGCACAGCAGCGGCACGAACCCCAGCAGGGCCAGCCAACCGAGCCCCTCCACCAGGAAAGGCACGCTCATCAGCAGCACGAACACCGCTGCCAGGCACAACAACAAAACCGTCCGGTTCTTCTTCATAACTGGACAAAGTTACTCCCTTTCCACCGGAATTCCAAAGAATCTCCCTTTCAGCGGATGAGGTCCAGATAACGCTTGGCCTTGGAGACAGGCAGCCGTCGGATCCGGTCCACCAGCCGTTTCTTCCAGGTATGGACCGTGCTGTCCTTTCCGACATCCATCAAGGCGGAAATCAGCGGGGCGTCATAACCGATGACCAGATAGCAGAAAAGCCGGATGTCCTTGTCGCTGAGCGTGGGCAGGTCTTTCTGCATGGCGGCGATCGGATGGTCCAGACGGTCCTCGATATAGTCCCGCAGACGTTGGAAACCCTTGCTGTCGCCATCGATGTCCTTGAGCGTTTCGCAGACCCTGCGGTACAGGACCGATTCGGTTCTCGTCTGCGTTTCGGCGAACTGCTTGTCCTCGAACAGCCGTCCCAGCCGCCGGTATCCGTCCCGGATCGTGTCCAGATAATTCGCGCGGATCGTCTCCAGGGACGATTGCCGGGTCCGGGCATTCCGCTCCAGCGATTCGATCTTGTTGATATGTCGATGCTCCGCTTCCGAGAGCCGTTTCGCGATCCGCTGGGACTCTTCCAGCGCCAGCCGGACCGTGTCCAGCCGTTCCCGCTGTTCCTGCCAGACGGCAAGGCCCACCAGCACAAGCAGGACGATGACCAAGGCCGAGATAATCCACGTCATCGTTTCCCGTTCCCGCTCCCGGGCGGCCACGATCCGCTCCCCTTCCGCCACGGCTTCCAGGTAATCCCGCTGCGCCCGGCTCACCGCTTCGGAAGTCTGGCTGAGCAGGAGGGAATCCTGCTGCAATGCGCTTTTCTCCAGCAAGGCCAGTGCCTCCTCCGTATCCCCTTCCAGGCAATGGCGGTTGTACAACCGGAACTGCAGCTGGGCCAGCCCTTCGGGATGCTGCCGGGCCAGACTGTCCCAGAGCCGGTTCGCCCGGTCTTTCTCTCCGGTCAGATACAGGGCATACCCCCAGTCAGACAGCTGGTCATCGCTCAACGGAAACCCGCCGGCCGCCATTGCCTCAAAACCTTTCGCGGCGAGCGCCGGATTCCCGGACGGCGCGTTCAGCTGATAGGACGCGTAGACACTCATTCCGTGACCGGCCAGGACACCGTTCCGCAGACAGACCGGAAGCACATCCTGCAGCAACTGATCCGCCTTGCCCCATTGCTTGTCATTCATGTAGGCGCCAACCAGGCGGAGCGCCGTTTCCGCCTGATACAAGGAATCTTCCTCGGCATCGAATGCCTGCCATGCCTTCCGCATATAGACGGTATCCTCGCGGATGTTGTAGGTCCGGTTGTACGTATCGGCCATGGCGCGGCAGATCAGGCCCTCCAGGTGCCGGTCCCCCACGAGTCGCGTCTGCTGCAACGCCCTCTCGTACGATACGATCGCCTTGTCATACGCTCCTTGGTAATACGTGATCAGCCCCCACTGATACCAGAGCCTGGCGTTGGCGGCGGCATCCCCCTTCGTGGGGAAATAGGCCAGGGCCGGGGCGAGCAGTTCGGCATCGATGGTATCGACACCGGCCTCATACAGCCGGATGACGGTGTCCAGGGACTCATATGCCCGGCGCTTCACCGAATCACGACGCTGGCAACCGACCAGAAGGAGAAGCAGACAGCTGAAAAAAAGAATCTTGGATCTCATTGCGTCCTCTCTTTGGGCAAGAGAGCACAGCAGCCTGCATCTAAGGGCGGCACCGGACCGGACCGCACGGGAAACGAGGCTACTGTGCTCAAGCACATAGCCTCCTGAAATACTTCCTGTTCCCTTTTATCCTTAAAGAAAATGTCCGGTTTTCCCTATGCAGGAGTTTTTTACAGGAAGCAATCGATTTCTATGTCACAAATATAAACATTTTATTCCAAAAATGGATTTCCCGCCCCAAAAGTAATGGAACTGTCCGAAATGTCCAAAGAATTTGCCAGAAATAATCTGTCAGTCTAAAACGCTATCTATCAATATTTTATATTAAAACACCGCACCCAAATCCAAAGTAATCCGGCGCCGATTGCCATTCGGAGAATTATTTATAACTTTGTAGGTTGACAAGTTGAAAGCATTTTTGCCATGGCAAAGAAAGATAGCAAGGACAAGGAGACGGGGAAGGCCCAGGGAATCCTGGGTAACTGGATTGTGCGGAATCTGCTCCTGGCCGCCCTCCTGATCGTGGGCCTGCTCCTGTTTGCGCAGGTGGGGCTGGGCCTTATCACGCGGCATAACCGGACGGTGACGGTGCCGGACTTTACGAACATGACGGTCGCAGAGGCGCATGACCTGGCCCGCGCGGGCCATGTGGGGGTGAAGGTGACGGATTCCGTGTTCGTGCGGAGACTCGGTGCCGGTCTGGTGTACCGTCAGTCGCCCAAGGCCGGTTCCACGGTGAAGAAGGGGCGCAGCATCTTCCTGACCATCAATTCCATCGTTCCCCGGAAGGTGGTCATGCCCAACCTGATCGGCTACTCGCTGAACGAGGCGCGCGCGGAACTGAACAACCGCGGACTGTCGCTCGGCAAGTTGAACTATACACAGGATATCGCCACGAACAACGTGCTCCGGCAGACGGTCCGGGGACGGAATGTGCGCGCCGGCGACCTCGTGGTCAGCGGATCCGACGTGGACCTGACCCTGGGCTTATCCAGCGACGAGCGTCCGACGGTGGTGCCGCGCGTCATCGGCCAGAAGTACATCAGCGCCGTGGACGCCCTGCATGACCGGTACCTGAATGTAGGCCGCGTCCGCTTCGACAGCGGTATCCGCACCTATGCCGATTCCGTCAACGCCGTCGTGTACCAGCAGGACGGCCTGGGCCAGACCCGTGCGTACGGATCGTCCATCAACCTGTACCTGACCCTCGATCCCGAGAAGATCCCTGCCGAATAATGTCCCCCCTCGACGACGAGACCCTTCTCCCGCAGGAGGACGAACAGGAGATGTTCGAGCACTTCCGCCTGGTAGCCGACAAGGGCCAGGCACCCCTGCGCGTGGACAAGTTCATTACCACGCACCAGGAAGACACCTCCCGCAACCGCGTCCAGCAGGCCATCAAGCTGGGCTATGTCCTCGTGAACGACAAGCCCGCGAAGGCCAATACCATCATCCGCCCCTGCGACGTCATCAAGTTCGTGATGCCGTACCAGCGGCGCGGCGTGGAGATCCTGCCGGAGAATATTCCTCTGAACATAGCCTACGAGGATGAAGACGTCCTCGTCATCAACAAGCCCGCCGGAATGGTGGTCCATCCGGGACACGGAAACTACACCGGCACCCTCGTGAACGCCCTCGCCTATTATTTAGGTATCTCACAAGGGCCTGACGGCGAAGACGAGCGCCTCGGCGTGCTCGTGCACCGCATCGACAAGGACACCAGCGGCCTGCTGGTGGTCGCCAAGAATCCCCAGGCGCAGGCGCACCTCGCCGACCAGTTCTTCGTCCATTCCATCGACCGCGTCTATACCGCCGTCGTCTGGGGCAACATCGCCGAGGACGAAGGCACCATCCAGGGCACCATCGGCCGGGACCCGAACGACCGGCTGCGCTTCCGCGTATATGACGATCCGGAGAAAGGGAAATGGGCTGTGACCCATTGGAAAGTGCTGGAACGTTACGGTTTCATCACCGTCGTGGAATGCAGGCTGGAGACCGGACGCACGCACCAGATCCGCGTCCACATGTCCTCCATCGGCCATCCCCTCTTCAACGACGAACGATACGGCGGCGCAGAGATCCGCCAGGGCACTATTTACACCAAATACCGCCAGTTCATCCAGAACTGCTTCGCAATCTGCCCCCGGCAGGCCCTCCACGCCCGCACCCTGGGCTTCACCCATCCCCGCACCGGGCAGCGCATCTTCCTTGAGGCTCCCCTGCCCGAGGACATGACCGCATTGATTGAAAAATGGCGGTCATATGTGACCGCCATGAAGTAGATTCCTTCGCTTCGCTCGGAATGACAGGAGAGATTCCCGGTCAAGCCGGGAATGACACTGTCGTAGGGGGGGGGCTGCTAGAAGCCACCGCGGAAACCGCCGCCGCCCATCATACCGCCACCCATCGGCATGCCACCGCCGAAGCCGCCGCCACGACCGCCACGGCCGCCGCCAAAGCCACCACGACCGCCGCCGAAGCCGCCCATGCGGCCGTTGCGGCCACCGAAGGTGCCGAAGCGCCAGGTGAAGGAGAGGATGACATAACGGCCGATGGAGAGGGAACGGGACTCGGAGTAGAGGTTCTCGTTCTGGGTCGTGCTCAGGTTCTTCCGCTGGCCAAGCATGTCATAGGCATTGAGGGCGATGGTCGCGGAGTTGTAGATGATGGGCATCTGCAGGCCGGCGTTCCAGATCAGGCGGGAAGGCTGGTTGGTCTTGTAACCGTTGTACCAGTTGTAGTTCGCATCGGTGGTGAACGTCAGGCCGGTGTAGCCGATGGTCCAGTTGATGGAGCCGCCCACAGAGTTGTTCCAGGTCACGTTCTCGGTGTTGCCGGTGGTCTTCACGCTGTACCAGGGCTTGTTGAAGCGGGTGCCGCCGTTGACGCGAACCTCGAAGTTGTCGCTGCGGTAGTTCAGGTTCAGACGCTCCATCACGCTCAGGGTCTGGGTAGCGTTGACGATGAAGTCCTTGTCGTTGTTCAGGTCGGGATGGACCGTGTGGAACTTCTCGTAATCGAAATCGTCCATCGCCTCATTCCAGAACTCCTTCGTATTCAGCGTCGTGTTGCCCACATAGCTGGTGGACATCGAGTAGTTGATGTTGGCGTTGTTGGAGATGGAGAAGTTGGACTTCGCGATCGGGGCGTTGACCATGATCCGGACACCGCCATTGTAGGTATTCTTACCATTCACCGGGAAGGAATACCGGCGGTTGTTCTCGTTCCAGGTCGCATTCACGATCGGGTTCTGGTTCATGCCGCCCTGGAGATTCAGGCGGGCGGTGAAGAAGGTGGCGCGGTTGGAATACTCCAGCTCGATCCGGCCGTTATGGTTGAAATACGGCTGCAGATACGGGTTACCGAGCGTCAGGGACGTCGGGTCGGAGTTGTCCAGGACCGGCATCAACTGGCTGGTGGAAGGCTGGCCGCTCCGGCCGTTGTAGTTGATGCGGATGTTCGCGTTGTCGTTGAAGTCGTAGAACAGCATCGCACGCGGGGCCCAGTTCAGGGTCTTGTTGTCGTAGGGCTTTCCGTTGGTCTCGTTGTGCTGGTTCTGCGGATTCGCGGTGATACCCAGCTGGGCGCGGACGTCGCCTTCCTGGTACATGAACGCGAGACCGGCGCTCTGGTTGATGTTGCGGTTCAGGATCTTGTTGGAATAAGCATCGTCCGGAGTCTCGCCATTCGAGATATAACCCATCTCACGAGCAGCCACGTCGTAGCTGTAACCACTGCCCGAGTTGAATACGTTCTTATTGGAGTTGGACTGGCTGAAGTTATACTGGTAGCTGCCTTCCACGTAGAAACCGCCGCCGAGAGGCTCGGTATACACGAGGCGGGCGCCCGCATTCTGGGTTCTGGAACCCTGATCCACGCGCTGGTTCACCACGGCCGTGCCGGGATTGAACCCGCTGACCGTGTTGGTGACCGACTGGTTGTAACCGTCGGAATGGTTGTTCGAAAGGGTCCAGTTCAAGTTCACGGACAGGGTACGTCCGGGCATGCCCAAACGCTGACGGAAGAGAAGGAAGCCGTTCGCCGACCAGTTGCTGTTCAGACCGTAGTTGGTGGAGAAACCGTCGGTCGCCTTCACCGCCTCATCCGATCCCTTGTCCTGTCTCCAGGTGTCGAAGACCTGGGTCTGGTTGTAGCCGCCCTGGCTGTAGTTGAACTGCGGCTGGAAGAGGATGGAGGTATTGTCGGAGAACTTGTGGTCCAGGCGGACACCCACCCGGTGACCGTTGTTGCGCTGATAGCTCGTGTTCTGGGTCTCCTGGATCTGGGTCCAGTCGGCATAGTAGTTTTCCTGGTAGCTGTCCTGCATGGACTCGGTGTTGGAACCGCTGTACATGTAGTTGCCGGAGAATTCCATCCGGTCGTCCAGGAGGTCCGCCGCCGCATTGACGCCGCCCATCCAGGAGGTGGTGATACCGCCGCCGAAGCCGCCCATACCGCCCATCATGCCGCCGCCCATGCCGCGGCCGCCGCCCATCATCTGGCCCATCATGTTGCCGCCCATGTTGGTAAAGCCCATGCCGCCGGCGCCGTTGTTGCCGTTGGCGATAATGGAGAGCTGGGAACTGTCCGTGAAGCGGCCGACCATGCCGTTGCCGGTATAACGCCAGTCGTTCATGTCATTCTCCTTGGAAGGGATATCGTGGCCGACGCCGCCGGTAATGTTGCCAAAGACACCGTTCATCATGCTTTTCTGTACGGAGAGGTCGATGATGGTCTCGTCATTGCCGTCGTCAATGCCGGTGAACTCGGCCTGCTCGGACTTCTTCTTCACGACCTTCACCTTCTCGATCATCTTCGCGGGAAGGTTCTGGGAAGCGAGCTGGGGATCGTCCAGGAAGAAGGTCTTGCCGTCGATGGTGATCTTCGTGATGGTCTCGCCGTTCGCGGTGATGGAACCGTTGTCGTCGACCTCGATGCCCGGGAGCTTCTTGAGGAGGTTGATGAGCATGTCGGTATCCGTGGTCTTGAACGAGGAGGCGTTGTACTCGACCGTATCCTTCTTGATGATAATGGGGTTGCCGGTCGCAGTCACCGAAGCGGCGTCCAGGACCCGCTGGTCCAGTTCCATCTTCACCACGCCGAGGTCGGTCGCCTCTTTCGTGATTTCCACGGCCTTCTCATAGGACTTGTAGCCCATGATTTCGGCCTTGAAGGTGTACTTGCCCACCTTGACCTTCTCGATGGTACCTTTACCATTGTTGTCGGTCAGCGAGTACTTGGCGCTACCTTTTTCGGGGGTGAGGGAAACGGTGGCGAAGCCGATCGGCTCGTCATTCGACGCATCCGCAAGTTTGACAGTGACGTTCACGTTCTGGGCCATCATCGCCACCGAAGCGAACAGGCTGACCAGCAAAAGCAGAATCCTTCTTGTAGACATAAAAATAACTATTTGCCCGTTTTAGGGCCATACAGTGCAGTTAGACGCCTCGCGTACGCGTAGGTTTAACCGCCTGATGTAAAATTTTTAAAAAATTATTTGACGCGGTCGGGATGGTCCTTCAGGAACTGCTCCCAGCCTCCCTTGCCCTTCACGGATGCGATGGGATTCGACGTCTCGTAATGATGGCAGAGGGCGATGGCCAGGGCGTCCGTCGCGTCCAGGTGCTCGGCGGCTAACCTCACGCCGAGGGTCTTTTCCAGCATCAGCTGGACCTGTTCCTTGGAGGCGGCACCGTTGCCGACGATGGCCTCCTTGGCCTTGCGGGGTGCGTATTCCGTCACGGAGGCAACCCCGTTCTCGAGGGCGGCGATGATCGCGGCCCCCTGCGCGCGGCCGAGCTTCAGCACGACCTGCGCGTTCTTGCCGTAGAACGGCGATTCGATGGCGAGCTCGTCTGGATGGTAGGACTTGCACACCTCGGAAATGCAGTCATAAATAGCCCGCAATTTCGTATAGGCATCCTTTTCCTTCCTCAGGTCCAGGATGCCCATGTCCACGTACTCGGCCTTCTTGCCCACGGCACGGACAACCCCGAAACCCAGCAGCTGGGTTCCGGGGTCGATGCCGAGTATGATGCGCGGCTTATCCAATGCGGTCGAAGCCGGTGTAGGGACGGAGGACTTCCGGAATCTCGATGTAACCGTCCTTCTGGTTGTCTTCCAGCAGCGCGGCGACGACTCTCGGAAGGGCCAGGGAGCTGCCGTTCAGGGTGTGCACGAGCTGGGTCTTCCCGTTCTCGTCCTTGTAGCGGCACTTCAGGCGGTTCGCCTGGTAGCTCTCGAAGTTGGAGACGGAAGAGATCTCGAGCCAGCGGCCCTGGGCGGCGGACCAGAGTTCGAAGTCGTAGGTGATGGCGGAGGTGAAGCGGTTCAGGCCGCGCACGTCCTTGCCGTAGGAACCGGCCTCACGGCGGAAGCAGGGCGTGTAAGCCGTGAGCTTCTGCGGGAACTGGTCGGCGCCGAGAATGACGTCGCGGAAAATGTTCGTCACGGGGACTTCGGCGGTCGGGACCATGTAGAAGTCATCGACGGTGGCGTGGTACATCTGGCCTTCCTTGTCAGGAAGCTGGCCGGTACCGAAACCGGAAGCGGCATTGACCATCACCGGAGGTTCCACCTCCTGGTAGCCCGCGGCGGTGTGAAGAAGTTGATCAGGGCGCGCTGGAGCTTGGCTCCCTTGCCCTTGTACACCGGGAAACCGGCGCCGGTGATCTTCACACCGAGGTCGAAGTCGATGATATCGTATTTCTTGGCGAGCTCCCAGTGCGGGAGGGCGTTCTCGGGGAGCACGGGCTCCTCGCCGCCCATCTTCACGACCAGGTTGTCCTCCGCACCCTTCCCTTCGGGAACGAGGTCGCAGGGAATGTTCGGCAGGAGGACGAGCTGGGCCTGGAGCTCGGTATTGTTGTCGTCGGCCTGCTTGAGGAGGTCATTGGAACGGGCCTTGAGGGCGGCGACTTCGGCCTTGGCGGCCTCGGCCTCAGCCTTCTTGCCCTGCTTCATCAGGGCGCCGATCTCGGCCGCGGCCTTCTTCTGCTGGGAGAGGAGGGCGTCGGACTCGGTCTGGAGGGCCTTGCGGTTGTCGTCCAGGGCGATCACCTTTTCCACGATCGCGCGGGCGTCGAAATTCTTGACGGCGAGTTTCCGGATCACGTATTCGGGATCGTCGCGGAGGAGTTTTAAAGTAAGCATGGTTATTTAATGACAAAGGAGGACTGCACCGGGATGCGGCACAAGTCCTCCAATTAAAAATCTGTGTCCTCCGGGATTAGTTCTCGAGGGGGAGAACGGAAACGTAGGACTTGTCGTTACGCTTGCGGGCGAACTTGACAGTTCCGTCCACGAGGGCGTAGAGGGTGTGGTCCTTGCCCATACCGACATTCAGGCCGGGGTTGTGGGCGGTGCCGCGCTGACGGACGATGATGTTGCCGGCTTTCACGACTTCCTCACCGAACTTCTTGATGCCGAGTCGCTTGGAATGGGACTCACGACCGTTCTTGGAACTGGACTGACCTTTTTTGTGTGCCATAGTTGATTCCTCCTGAATTAAGCGATAGCGTCAATGTGGATCTTGGTGAGCTTCTGGCGGTGGCCGTTCAGCGTCTGGAATCCCTTACGACGGATCTTCTTGAAAACGAGCACTTTCTTCGCCTTGGCGTCGTCATCGACGACGGTAGCCTTGACGACAGCACCCTCGACATACGGAGTACCGACCGTAACGGCGCCGGCCTCATCAATGAGGAGCACCTTGTCGAACTCGACAGACTCACCGTTGCGAGCCGCGAGGCGGTTCACAAAGATGTCCATTCCAGCTTCTACCTTGAACTGCTGGCTTGCAATGTCAACGATTGCGTACATTATCAAAAACTTTGTTAGAGTTTCGGACCGTAAGCGGACGGGCACCGTGCCTGTCTCTTCTGGAGCTCATCGGCCATTTCATAAAATTGGACGGCAAAGATACGGATTTTTCCGGCAATTGCAAAACTTTTTGTCCCTTTCATTTTTTTTTGCGAATTTTGTTTAATCGGAAACACCAAAACACACTGATAATGGACAAGTACAACTGGACCTTCACCTCGGTCGGCGGGACCGTCCGGGTGAAAATCACCTCCGG
>CACZXH010000002.1 GCA_902785065.1 uncultured Bacteroidia bacterium | reverse complement strand
GTCGAATCTATCTTTGAATTGGAAAAGGACGACTAGTCGAATCAGAAACAAACGGTGAATGTCGTCCGGGGTGTCTTGTCCTGAAATAGGTTTACCAAGTGTCTTGTCCTGAAATGGGTTTACCGATGGGGTTGGCACCAAGCAGATTGTGAGTCGCTTATATACAGATGGTTACAAAAAGGCAGGTTCCAACCCTTCAACTCTTATGGAAGGTTTGGAACCGACGCATTTTTAACTACTTGATTATTAGGCGATTGGAAAATCACCGGGTTCCGACCTCCACGGGGCCTGCAATATAGACACAAAAAAAAGGAAAAACCATTCGATTTTTCCTTCATTTAGTAGACTACAGGGTCGAAACCTCGAACTTTTCCCAGGACCTGAATCTGCTCGAGGAGTTCACTGAAGAGATTATGCGTTCTGTTCTTCCTTGATGATCATGTAGCGACGCTGAAGGGCAGTGAGGACGCTACGCTCGGCGTCCTGGCATTGGTATCTATCGGGAGGTAAATCGTGGAAAGGTAATCGTATGTGTCGGCAAGGAAATAGAAAACCCCGGCCAGAATCAGCGTGGTCGGGGTAATGATGCGGGTCGCAGCTTTTTATATTTCGTGCGATGGCCATTCGGGTGGCGTTAAAATATTATTGCATAAATGAAGAAATATTTGGAATGTATGGGAAAAAGTAGTAAATTCGTTTAAATAAAATTAAAAAAATAAAGAAACTGTTTTTATGTTCACCAACTGGCCTATTTGCCATGTCCTCATATCGTTCGTGCCTTGGGACGGCTCGTACCTTGGGATACTGATAATCAAAAACTGAATTCACGGAAAGGATTGAAGATGCGCTACAAAGTATCGTTCTTGCGGGAAGCCTACCATGCTTGAAAGTGGGTACCTGGTCAAACCCAAGATCTGGTGGTAGGAGTTATAGGTATTTTATGAAGAACATACTGAGACATTTCCCCAAAATCGGAGAAATACTTATATTAATATCTTCCTCAGAACACCCTTGGAGTATTATTACTGTTAGCGAGAATGGATGGACATACATTTTTTAACGATGCGATATTAGATTAACTCTTCATTATTAATTATTTTTATAAATGAAGGAATTGAAATAATCTCTTGACGTGCTTGAATTTAGCGTCCCTCATTTAGGGGTTCAGTCTGCACGTAATGTTGTTGGTGGGTGTTGGTGTTCGGACGGGTATTTGCATGCTGCTTATTGCACGGCATCCTCGGGTGGCGGCATGAGCTGGGCTGAATATTCCTACTGGCAATGGCTATTCTCACATGACAATGACAACAATGATCCGGATTATGGCGGTGGCGGTGGCAGTGGCAGTGGCGGCGGTGACTATTCCTGGAATTATGGTTCTGGTAGTGGGGATCATCTCGAACACAATGTTGGATACAATGGCTATTCATTTGATGGACTGTCTGATGATGCTGCTGCTAAGTTTACTGAAGTTATGGAATCCTTGCCGGAACGCTTACAGCAACAAACAGTAACAATCAAGGTTGATTCTGCTTTTCTGGATTCAATATGTGATAAGAACGGGTGGGGCGAAGGCTCAATTAAAGGGGCATTTTTCCATAAAGGGCAAAAGCTCTCTGATGGGACCATAGTAGAAACTGATATGATAGTATTATACAGTGTAGACAATGCTCAGGAGGTACTTTGGGAAGAGTCCTTGCATCAGTGGCAGTATCATAATAATATTCTTAATGGCGCAAGGCAAACCTCAACAATAGTAGCGTGCGAGGAGGTGCAGGCAGACATTATTCAAGCTCTTGTGGGATATGCTGAAGGGACAAGATGGACTTCAATAACTGGGAGGGCCGCAAGTGATAGTGGCTTCAGAGAAATGGCTGAAAGGGCTTTTAATAAAGAGACGGGATTTTACGACACGGATATAATAATGGAGTATATTAATAGTTCTCAAGGTATAATAACTGATAAAGACTGGAATTATAATTGGGAATGCGTGTTGAATATGTTTGTTGGCCAACCTTTTAGTCAGACAAACGGTAACAATGGCTATTAATAAATAGGAATAAGATAATGAGAACTATAAAGTGTTTGTATGCAATATCGGTTCTTGTAGTTGTAGTACTCACGAGTTGTGCATATAGGCCCAAGGTAATAGTTGAATCCGAGTCTATTGTCGTAGAATCTCATATTGATTCTTCATACCTCGGAAATACGCTTGTTTACGAAGTGCATCTTGCTTCTTTTGATGAAGATAACTGTCCACGATCAAGTCAAGATGAGGAATTGGCGCAAGTAACTGCCTCGCTAGGAAACAACGATGATGATCTAGAGAATTATTATTTAACAAGGAAGGTCATTCGTCAGAAGTATCGCGATTTATGGAAACCCGTTGCAGATTCTCTTTCGAAGAATTATGATACCAATCGAAAGACGATGGAATCCATCCTTTTCCGGCAGGTTCAACCATTTTTTGATTCCTTGAAAGTTGATGATTTGCACTACTACCTTTCCGTTAAGAGCGACGGAACAATCTTGGATTTTACTTTTTATGTGCATAATCAGCCTCACGATGTCCCTTGTTCTGTCTTATCTGAAAGTGTCTGCATAAGCATATTCGAGCAGATAAGGGATTCGGTAATAGCTCCAATATGGGATGGCAAGTATTTCTATTGGGCAATCATTTAACAGAGAGTAAGTCCGTTTGTTCTTCAAACCATATTATCTTACTTGGTATTTTTATTTTGGATGCCATTATAATGGCATCCAATTAATCTTTTTTTCTTGAAAACAATCAATAATGTCCTGTTGTCGGGTAGTTATGCCCGTGGTACGAACACAGCGAATTCTGATATGGATTTCATTATTATATCAGATAATGCTAGTTCTTTTCATTGTGAATCGTTGTATAAGGAGACAGGTGAAGTTCAACAGATTTTTTTCCCAAAAACCAAGATTCATCGAATGGTACTTGAAAAATCCTACGAGTATAATGGAGTGGTGGTTTCCATGTTAAAATCATGCGTTGTTCTCTCGGATGATGATAGTTTTGCGAATCGCTTAACTACATATGTGGATAATATGCCTCATCAACGGCCAGGAGAGGAAGCCGTGAACTCGTATTTGAACATGTTGAGGAACAACATCTCTTATTTAAAATGTGCTGATGATAAACTTGAAAAAGATCTTATTGTCTCTACGATTTTTGTTCTTCTTTCTCATATCCTTGCCTACAATTTCATAACAGGGACAAAACATTGTATTCGTATACTTAAGGGGTCTCCATATTATCAACCATTTCTTGAGTTGATGGAAGACTATAAGATTAAGAGTGACGAAGCGGCTGTTATTTCATTCTCGGAGAAGGTGATCAAGAGTTTCTTGCAAGATGTCACTTCAACGGGAACTGCCCTAAACAATGTATTGGTGAACAAATCGTTTGTCATATTCTTCCCTCATAAAAAGATATCCGACAACGGAATGTTAAAGTTAATTGAGTCGATTGTCAATATTACGAAGGATTGTATTGTCTTTGCATTCCAACAAGATAAATGGCAGGCAATGAATGAGGGTATTTACATTCGCGTAAAGGTGGTCGATGGACTTACTAGACAAGTTTTACGAAAAATTGTAAAATTTGATGCCTCTGTGTCATTAAGCAGGCTCTCGCTTGGAATTGAAATGTCCTGTCCGTATTATACATCATTCAATTCTGGTGTATTCTTTGGCGGACAAGAGGTGTTGGATCGTCTTTCTCCATCTTTTGCTGCTATTTGGTCATCATATTTTCAACAATTCAAACGATTGAAACACGAAAAGCTAGAACAATATATCTTCCTGGCGGGTATATATCTGATTCAAGAATTATCAAATGCCTATACTAATGAGATAAAGAAGGATAAATCCCAATTCTATTCTATCGTAGCCTGGTTGCTTCTTCCAGACGTTGTAAACCCTAACGGATACTGTAACCTTGAGCAAATAAATCGATTGAAAGATGATGCTTTGTTGATTTACTCTAGACAATATGAAGAATCTGGAAATGCTGTAAAATGCTCGTACGAAGAAGCTTTAGTTAATCATCGTTTTGAGGAGATGGAAGATGCAGTCAATCTCCTTATCAAGACTGTATCATCTATCAAACCGGAGGCGTTGTCGTATCCAGATATTTATCCTTTCAAAACGAATTCTGACATATTTTACTCTGAAATATGCCAACATTGCCTTTCGATTCTGCAACTGACAAACGAAGAAAAACTTGGTATTATTTTCAATGCCGCCAGACTGCAAGGAATATGTTTAGAAGAATCCCTCTAACAAAACAGATTGAAAAGAAAGACTGCGGGCCCGCCTGCCTTCATATGATTTGCCGTTATTATGGTGAATACATTGATTTTGAGGAGATTAGAAGGCTGTCCGGGGTTGGGATGAATGGCGTAAATGCACAAGATATTATCTATGTAGCAGAAAAGTTGGGCCTTAGGAGTAATCTTTATTCTCTTGATTATGATGAATTAAAAGAATTGATGCCCTTGCCATGCTTGGTACACTGGGATGGCAATCATTTTGTCGTGGTCTATAAAGTTACTAAGAATAAAGTTTATGTGGCGGATCCCGCGAAGGGTTATGTTTCTTTTTCCCCCGTCGAGTTCAAATCGCATTGGTTTAAGGAAGAAGGACGCAAGAAGGATGAGGAAAAGGGATATTGTATTGGATGTGAGCCAACAATCGAATTCAAGAAAACCCTATCTAGTCAAAAACCAAATGGCTTAGAGGCGTGGAACTATTTGCGCGCATACATCGCTCCATATAGAATTCAGATTGTGCAGATTGCGTTTCTTTTGGTTTTGATAACTATTCTGTCGGCGCTAATTCCTATTATTACTCAGTCCATCATCGACTCAGGCATAACAAGGCAAGATCACAAATATATTGATATCATGTTGATTGGGAGTATATCCTTGGGCGCTGGAATAGCAATGGGCAAGTGGCTTCAACAATCGATATGTTTGTACTTTGCCGTCAGGGTAAAAATAAGTCTCATGGCTGACTATATATCCAGGTTGTTTAAAATGACCTTGTCTTTTTTTGAGAGCCGCACAATAGGAACGATACTGCAACGTAATTATGATTTTGATCGAATTGAGAGCTTTTTGCTTAATTCGTTGTTCTTTTTTATATTATCAGTATCAAGTCTGGCGGTTTTTGGAGTGTTACTATTCATATATAATAAAGTATTGTTTTGGATTTTCACTTTTTTTTCTCTTTCCTATTGTGGTTGGGTGTTGCTGTTCTGGGCGGTGAGAAAAAAGATGGATATAAAGTTTTATACGTATTTGGCTGATAATGAGAGCAGATGGATTGAGTTCGTATCAAATGTAATTGACGTAAAGAATTATTCATATGGTTATGAGCAGCGGAAGAAATGGGAGAAGACACAAACACGCCTTTTCAAGACACGCATTAAACTGCTCAATGTTGACCAGTTGCAGAATGTTGGAACCAATCTTATTGCATCGATAAGAGATGCGATATTAATTTTTGTTTCTGCTGAGGCTGTGATTCGTGGCGATATGTCACTTGGAATGCTAGGAGCAGTATTGTTCATTGTTGGACAACTAAAAGGGCCCTTGGATGGAATTGTCGGTTTCATCGTTTCTTGGCAATTGTTCCAAATTAGTTTTTCTAGGGTATCTGACGTGTTCAAGGCTAAGGCTGAATCAGAATCGGTTAGTTCCAACGATGAAATGCTTTCTTTTGATGATTCGCTAACTCTAAAAGGAATCACATTCAAATATTCGCCCGGAGGGCCATCAGTTCTTAATAGCATTAATTTTACTTTCCCTTCAAAAAGCACAACTGCTCTTGTCGGTGCCAGTGGTTCTGGGAAATCTACGCTAATTAAGATACTTTCCTGCCTTTATGAACCAAACCTTGGAAATGTATGTCTTGGAAATCTCCGTTTGAATTCTTTGGCAATTCAATCTTGGCGAAATCATATTGGAGTTCTAACTCAAGAAAGTTCGCTGGTTAAAGATACAATAGCCAACAATATTTCATTTGGTCGGGAATTTGATCAAGAAAAGGTCAAGGAGGCGGTGAGAATTGCTAACGTAAAATGGGAAATAGAGTCAATGCCTCTTGGATACGAGACTGTTATAGGTGAGAACGGACGAGGAGTCAGTGAGGGGCAAAAGCAGAGAATACTATTGGCAAGAGCAGTATATGATAGGCCGGCCTTTTTGTTTTTAGATGAGATGACTAGTTCTCTGGACGCCAGGAATGAAAATATGATTATGGCATCTCTTAGAGAGAATCTACCCGATACTACAATAATAATTGCGGCTCACCGGCTTTCTACAATTAGGATGTCCGACTATATTTGCGTTTTAAAGTCAGGCTATCTCGTTGAAAGTGGCACGCATGAAAGACTGCTTGCCAATAGGAGGGAGTACTTCAATTTATGTAAATCTCAACTCGTTCAAGATGGGCAAGAATAGTAAATTAGAAGGATTATCTGAAGAGACTCAAGACTTGTTTGGCAGGGTTCCAGATGACTTTAATACAAAACTGACCATAATTGCTGCCGTTGTCCTTCTCGCTCTTGTGTCTGCTTGCATTTTCATTAAGTCACCAGATATTGTCATATCAGAAGTAAGAATCGCCGGCAAAATTCCACCACAGGTCCTAAGATCTAAAACTTCCGGAAAGATATCGCTTCTGGTAGATAACCTTCCCAAACACTGTCGAGCGGGAGACTATATTGCATGTATTGATAATCCAGCAAATGCAGAAGACATCAGAACTCTTAAACAAACTCTCTCTTCCGAAATCTCTTTTGACAATAATTCTTTTGATCTCCCAGATTGCAGGACTTTGTCTTTGGGAGAATTGACTTCGTCTTTTTTTTCTCTCGAGAGGGCCTTGTTGAATTATAAGAATCTGACCAGCTTGGATAATCAATATGAGTTTGAGATGGTCTCCCTTCAAAATCAGATAGCCAAGGATTCCATTACTCTGCAGTATTATGAACAACTATTGGATAAAAACGAATTGTTGTTATCCATGAAAAGTAAGGAATATGCTGTCGACTCTGTCCTTTTATCAAGGAAAGCTTTGCTTGAAACAGAGAAAAATCATTCATTGGCTGAGTATATAAGAATACAAAAAGAGGTGTTGTCGGACATAAACACCCTCAGTATTACGCGGCAAGATATTATTAATTGTAGGTCAAAGTTGAAGGAACTTATTTGGCAGTATGATCAAGATAAAAAGAAAGCATATTATGATATGCTGAATTCTTATAATATTCTGATGTCAGAGATAAAGCAATGGGAAAATATGTATGTTTTCTCTGTGGATGTTGATGGGGTCGTGGAATATGCAAACTTGATTGCCGACAATACTTTTATTACTGCAGGTGAACCTGTTTTTACTCTGATTGTCGAGGATAATGAATACTATGGAACTGCCTTGCTTCCACATGATGGAGCCGGGAATGTTTCAATTGGACAAGATGTAAATATCAAGGTATCTGCCTATCCATTTGAAGAACATGGATTGTTAAAAGGCAGGGTGACGGGCGTGTCAAAGAACTATATTGCGGATGGAGGTTACCTTGTGTATATTCAGCTTCCGTCCGGACTAAAAAGCACGAATGGGGAACTCTTCTCCTTTGCAGAAGCCATGACTGGACGTGCGGAAATAATAACAGAGGAAAAGAGATTAATTGAGAAACTATTACGGCATGTTTATATGATCTTGTCAAATTCCCCTTCCGATGAATAGAATAACACTGATACTGATTTTCTTTTGCGCCATTTCGTTTTTATCTTATGGGCAAAATACAAACAGTTTTTCTTTGGATTATTTTTTAGCATTGTATAATCAATCAAACAGTTATGCCCAAATAGAATCCGATTCCCTTGTTTTTGTTAACAATCAGAGACTGTTCAAAATACAGACACTTCCGTCTTTATACATGTCCGCAACAGCCCCATATTTGAACAATAGCATTTCACCTGTTACTCAGCCAGATGGTAGTGACAGTTTCATCAATAGGTTCTATGCCAATTCGAACTTGTCGTTGACTCTTTCTCAACTTGTTCCTTTTACGGGAGGAACTGTGACAGTATCATCGTCAATGGTCAGGCTTGATAATTTTTCCCCATCTCGAAAAGCATCTTATAACCTTAATTTGTTCAACGTTTCATATCGTCAAAACTTGTCTGGATATAATTCATATAAATGGGAGAAAAGACAGAATACGGCGGAAGAACAGTTAAGGAAATATGAATTTATTCGTGCGAAGGAGAAGGCCTTTGCAGAAATTACTTCTCTTTTCCTAAATCTTTATGCTGCCCAAGAAGAATACCGGATACTCAAAGAATCGTCTTTCCTGGCTGAGTATATCTACAATAAAGCAAAGGCTTTCTATGATTATGGACGACTTGCAGAAGAAGAATTGCTTGATGCGGAGATTGATTACAGAATGTCTGTCTTAAGAATGACAATGGATGATATTGACCAGGCACGAGATCGGCTCATTGCTTTTCTTAATCTTCAGGATGACAGTACATTCTTTGTCGAATATGATATGGAAGAATTGGTGAAGATGCCTTTTATCATTGATGAATCTCTATTGGCAGAAAGGACGGCATTATATTCTTTGGAGTTAAATCGGCGTGTCTCGTCTTTAAGTGATGAATTTGCATTAAGGAGGCTAAAAAACGCAGATGCTCCTTCTGTGTCAATCGTTATAGGGTCTGGATTGAATTCTCAGTCAGATCAATTTGAAAAATTGTTTGGCCCTTATTATTCTCAGATGAATGTTTCCCTCTCTCTCTCTGTTCCTATCCTAAACTGGGGGAAAAACAAACTGCAATACAAGAACAAGTTAGAGAGTGTAAAAATGGCAGATTTAAAGTATAATGAAAAATATAATGATATTGAGAAAACCTGTAGATATGATATGAGATATGTCCATTCTGTTCTTAAAGAATATAACGAGGAGTGTAATCTCATTAAATTGCAAGAGCGTAAAATACAAACATTAAAGGATAAAGCCGATTTTGGAAAAATAGATGTATCCGAAATATCAAAAGTAAGAACTAATTTGATGCGTTCAGAGTTGTCAAATATTAACAGGATAAAAGAAATTTATTCAATAATTTATAAATATAGAGAGCAAGCATTGATTGATATAAGGACGGGGGAGATTATTCTTTTTCATTAAAACATTGCTGACGACTCAAAGTTGTGTGTTTCTTATGAAATTCGCCAGAAAATCCAAAAATTGGCGTTTCCTGATGGAGTAATCTGGGACAAGGAAAACAAAATTCCTCGAACCGTCTCCGAAAATTCCGTCCTTAAGCTATTTCGTTGTATATCAAGTGCTTATGTTGGTGGTGAAGATGCGGAAGGACACAAAAAAACCGGAAAAACTGCTGATTTTTCCGGTTTAGTAGCAGAGGCATGACTCGAACAACTATCTATTGGGAGATAATCGCTTTTTTGTCATTATCTCGACATACCACCATATCCGTTCTCAACCTTTCGGATTTTACCGTCATAATATCCATCGGCAATCTGCTTGACTTCATTGTCGGCACGGAATAGTTCCCGGTCACTGAAATTGCCTAATTTATTGGCCATCCAGACAAGCCACTCGCCAATTGCGTGGAGTGTGGTCTTGAATGCTTCGGCAAAAGATGTCATCACTTTCTTTATAGCATGTGCTTCCTCGGGCCAGAAGACGCAATCGTGTTTGCCTCCGCCACGACACATGAAGCCCGAATAGGCGTAATCCTGGATGGCTTGGATGCAATAGGGGATGGTGGACTTTTCAGCGGCTATCATCTGATTGGAGAAACCAACCAGGAGCGAGTCTTTCCAACCATCGCTGCCGGCGCTCTTATCCGAGTACTTCGCAAAGCGCAAATCTCTGGTTTCCATGATCAGCCTATCAAGTACCGCCTCTTTGCTGGTGATTATATTATCCAGACTGTCTATCTCGGTCTGCTTCTCGGTTATCTTTGATTCAGCGCTGGTGAGTGCCGTCTTGGCCTCTTGGGTTTTCTTCTCGGCCTCATCCTTTGCCTCTACCGCCTTTTTCGCCTCATCCTTTGCCTCATGGGCCTTGTTCTCGGCCTTGGCCTTCTCGCTCTGGGCCTTGCGTTTCTCTTCTTCCAGCCTTTTCTTCTCCTTTTCCTGTTTCTGAAGAATGAAGTCGTTGCGCTCCAAGTGATCCAGTCCGGTCTCTGCCTTTTTCTGCCCGCGCTCCATATTCAGCGCCTCCGCCACCATGTCCTGCATTGCGGACATATCATCGGCATCGAGCTTTATGGATTTCCCGGTCGAATGATCCATCCAGTCCCAAATGATATGGGCATGGTAGTTCGGCTTCCAGGTGCTGTCATTACCTGGTATTTCATAGTGACCTTCGTCCCTGTGTAGGTGGACCTGGAGCGCCTTGATGCCCCACTTCTTTTCCACCTCCTTCGTGAAGCGGAGAAGGTCTTTGAGCCTGGTGTCTTTTTCGGTGACGACGACGCATTCACGGATGGGACTTGCCCCTTGCCGGGTGATTATTTTGCCGCCCTTGCCGGGGTACTTGATCTCCTTCTCCTGCATGGCGCGTCCGGTCTTCTGCTTGACCATGACACGGATGGAATCGAGGTACTGGTCCAGGGTTACGCCCTCCATTTCAGGCGCGACATAGGAGGCGTTGTGCTTGGTCAGGTCGAGACGGACGTAGAGCTTCTTGGGGTTGAGTTTCTTGATGTACTCTGGGTCACGCCTGTTGTGGAGTTCGCTCTGGCCGGTATTGCATGGCTTCACATGGACGGAAGCTTTGGGTTTGTTTGACATGTTGCTAGTGATTTAGAGTGTTGATGATGATGTGGAGCCATGCCCGGGTCATTAGGGCGGAGCCCTGATCGGTGGGTGCAGGGAGAGGTCCCTCCTTGCTCGGGGTCCCCAGGGGTGAAACGTCCTGGGCGGGGTATCGGGGCGGCGCCCTGATTGGGACGGGGCAAAGCCCAGGCCCTCGGCAGAGCCCACAACTACGGAAGCGGAGCGAGTAGTTATAGCGGGCTATAACAGGGCGAGCCCTGCTGTTAAACCTGCCATCCTCCGGATCGGCTTCAATCATTTCTTCCCCCTTCATCTCGGAGCCTTGTTTGGCTCCTTGCTGACATAGATGGGAAGAAGTTGGTGTGACAGGATAGGCTCCTTTCTCCGTGGAGGCCTGTCGCCGGAGGGTTACCGCTTCCTGCGTTTTTTCTCTATCCAGTTAGGAATAAAGGGAAAGGGAAAAGGGGCAGGGATGAATCTGCAATATCCCACCTATATCCGCCACTAGGCATACTTTCGAATCAAGTGCGTGATGGCTTCCTCGAGAAGGGCCCGCTTGGTCCTGCCGGTTTTAAGCGAGAGGTCCGTGAACTGCTCTCCAATACTCGTGAGACAACTGACGTTGATTTGCCTTAGTTCCTCACGAGTCTCGCCCTTCCGTGGATGTCCACGGTTGATGTTCTGTGCCTCGCGGAGGATCTTCCTCTGCTCTTCCGGAGTAGGGGATGGGGAAGTCGCTAGCGAATTAGTGGGATGGGATTGTGCTTTCCGCTTGAGTTTCTTTTTCTTCGCCATAGTCTAGTTAGTTATCGTTAAACATCCCGGTCCGTATGGCGAAAAGCCACAACTCGGCCGAGCTGTGGCAAAGATAGGTAAATATTGATATAACTAATTGCTAGTTAATTAGTTGAATAGTAGATTCGTGCAATCGAGCGCAATGACCCCTTTTGAAATCGGTGGTACATTGGTGGTACATTTAAAAAGAAAAACCCCGCCAGACGCGTGTCTAGCGGGGTTTTCCTCTATTCAATTGAGCTATGGAGCCAGGTGCCTTGCGGCTTATTCGTTTTCAGTAGCTTTGTAGACTCTTTCCTTGATGCGGGCCTTCTTACCGGTCAGATCGCGGAGGTAGAAGATACGTGCGCGACGCACTTTACCATACTTGTTCACCTCGATGCTGTCAATGAACGGGGACTGGAACGGGAAGATTCTCTCGACACCGATACCGCCGGAAACCTTGCGGACGGTAAAGGTCTTGGTGAAAGGATCCGCGCCCTTCATCTGGATCACGACGCCGCGGAACTTCTGGTCGCGCTCCTTGTCTCCTTCTTTAATCCGGTAGGTCACGGTGATCGTGTCACCTGCCTTGAACTCCGGGAATTCAGCGGCCTTGCCACCGGCAAAAGCCTGCTCTGCTACTTTAATTAAATCCATTTTTTCAATTCTCCTTGCTTGCAACGTTGCTGGGCAAGAGGTTGCTCCGTTTTGGGACTGCAAATGTAGAAAGTTTTTTTGGATTCAGCAAATATTTTTTAGAAAATATTCTTTTCCTTGTCAAAAATAGCTTTGTCATCCCGGCTGAGGTCAGGGGTGAAGGTGGTGTTGTTCCGGATGGACTCCAGCATTTCCTTCTCCGAGCGGGAGAGCTTGCGCGGAATCCAGACCAGGATTTTCACGTACAGGTCGCCGGTGCCACGGCCGTAGCCCTGGACGGAAGGGAGGCCTTTGCCGCGGAGCTTGATGACCGTGCCGGACTGGGTGCCCGGGTCCAGTTTCACCTTGTAGCTGCCGTCCAGGCAAGGAACGGAGAGCTCACACCCCAGCATCGCATCCATCACGGAGATGATCCGCGTGTAGAACAGGTTGTTCCCGTCGCGGCGGAGGTTGGAGTGCGTCTCCTCCTTGATGACGACGAGTAAGTCGCCGTTCGTGCCGCCGCGCATGGCGGAATGGCCTTCACCGCGCACGGTCACCTGCATGCCTTCCTCGACGCCGGCAGGGATCTTCACCCGCACCGTCTCGCGGCGGCGCTCCAGGCCGGTGCCGTTGCAGCGTCGGCAAGGATTGGTGATGACTTTGCCCTCACCACCGCACTGCGGGCAGGTCTCGTAGGAGACGGCCCGGCCGAAGAGGCTGTTGACCACGCGCTGGGTCTGGCCGCGGCCGTTGCAGTTGGGGCAGGTCTTCACATCGGAGGCGTTCCGGGTCCCCTTGCCGTCGCAGTCGGGGCAGGGACGGTTGCGCTCGATGGTCACTTCCTTCTCGCAGCCGGTAGCGATTTCCTCCAGGGTGAGTTTGACGCTGGTGCGGATGTCCCGGCCGCGGTAGGTGCGCGTCTGGGCCTGTCCGCCCTGGGAGCCGAAACCGAAGTCGAAGCCGCCGCCCCCGAAGTTGAAACCGCCGCCGAACACGTTCCGGAGGATGTCGTTCAGGTCGAAGCCGCCGAAGTCGAAGCCGCCACCGCCGCCCATCTGGTCGCCGGCGAAGCCGAACTGGTCGTAGCGGGCCTTCTTGTCGGGGTCGCTCAGCACGGAATAGGCCTCGGCCGCTTCCTTGAAGTTCTCCTCGGCGGTCTTCTTCTCCGCGTCGGAGGCGTTCACCCAGCGGTCCGGGTGCCATTTCAGCGCCAGTTTGCGGTAAGCGGCCTTGATCTCGTCGGCGGATGCCGACTTGGTCACGCCCAATACCTCGTAGTAGTCTCTTTTCTGTGCCATATCGTTATGCTCCCACGATCACTTTTGCGAAGCGGAGGACCTTGCCGCCCAGGGTGTAGCCCGTCTGGGCTACATCGATGACCTTGCCCTTGAGGTCCTCGGACGGGGCGGGGAAGAGGGTCACGGCCTCGTGGAGCTCGGTGTCGAACACCTCGCCCTTGGCCTCGATCCGCTCCAGGCCCTTCGTTTTCAGGTAGCCCATGAGCTTGTTGAAGATAAGCTGCACGCCCTCGACGGCCGACTCATTGCCTTCCGTCTTCTCCAGCTGGGAGAGCGCGATCTCGCAGTCGTCCAGCACGGGGAGGAGGCCCTTGATGGTGTCGGCCGAGGCCGATTTCACCAGCTCCAGCTTTTCCTCGGCGGTGCGGCGGCGGAACGTGTCGAACTCTGCCATCAGGCGGAGGTACTCGTTCTTGCGCTCGGCTTCTTTGGCGTCGGTTTCGGCCATTTTCGCCTCGGTCTCGGCCGCCTTGGTTTCCGCTTCCGCGGCCTTTTTCTCGGCCTCTTCGACCTGTTTCTTCAGGTCTTCCACTTCCTTGAGAACCTTGTCGAGGTCCTTGCTTTCCATATCTTTTTTCTTCTTTTCTGCCATGGTGCTGTCAATTCATGTCAAACGCGGCCTTGCCGGAATCCCGGTAAAGCCGCGCAAAGGTAATCAAATTATCTGCCAGAGGCAAGTCCTCTGCCAAAGTGTCAGTCCTAAACCTCCTTCTTGTGGTCCTTCTTCACCAGGTACTGCTCCTCCTTGTAGGTCATTCCCATGAAGAAAATCGCCAGGAAGCAGGCCGCGAGCAGCAGGGTGAAGGTCGCGCCCCAGCCGGCCTTCTCGGCGACCAGGCCGATGATCCAGTTCGCCAGGATAAAGGTGCCGAAGAAATAGCCGAAGAAGCCCGTCAGGCCCGCTGCCGTACCGGCCGCGTTCTTCGGGGCAAGGTCCAACGCCTGCACGCCGATGAGCATTACGGGCCCATAAATGAAGAAGCCGATGCCGATCAGGGCGATGATGACGATGGTGAGGTTGTCAATGAAGGCCCAGTACAGGCCGATGAACACCGCGACGAGGGCCATGAAGATCATCGTCGGCAGCGCGCGGCGGCCCTGGAAGAGCTTGTCCGACAGCCAGCCGCAGAGGAGGGTGCCCGGGATGGCGGCGAACTCATACGCGAAGTAGGCCCAGCCGGCGCTCTTGAGGTCGATACCCTTCTCCGTGAGGATGGTGGGCGCCCAGTCCAGGCAGCCATAGCGGACCATATAGACGAAGGCGTTCGCCAGGGCGATGAACCACAGGAACTTGTTGTTCAGGACGTGGTTGAAGAAGATTTCCTTCGTGGAGATGGCCGTCTCGTGCTTCTCGGAGTAGTTCTTGGGATAGTCGTTGCGCCACTTTTCCACGGACGGGAGGCCGCAGGACTGCGGCGTGTCGCGCAGCAGGACGTAGGCCAGGAGGGCGATGAACAGGGCGACCGCCGCCGGGAAGGCGAAAGTGCCGATCAGGAAATACAGTTCCGTGTGGGTACCGTAGAACCAGCTGCCGAACCAGGCAGCGCCATAGGTGGCCATCGGGCCGACGAGGGCGCCGCCGACGTTATGGGCGCAGTTCCAGATGGACATCATCGTCCCCCGCTCGCTCACGGAGAACCAGTGCGTCATCACGCGGCCGCAAGGGGGCCATCCCATGCCGTTGAACCAGCCCACGAGGGCGTTCAGGATGCCCATCACCAGGATGGCGAGGGCCTTGTGCTCCGCGCCGATGAACTGGATCGGGACGATCATGAAGCACATCGAAATGGCCGTGAGGACCAGGCCCAGGGGCAGGAACACGCGGGCGTTGGAGCGGTCGGACACGCTGCCCATCAGGAACTTCGAGAGGGCGTAGGCGGCCGCGTTCAGGCCCAGCACGAAGCCGAGTTCGGTCTTGGCGAAGCCCAGCGGGGCCATCGCCGGAATGGCCATGGACAGGTTCTTCCGCACGAGGTAGAAGCCGGCGTAGCCGATGAAGGCGCCGATGAACACTTGCAGTCGGAGTTTCTTGTACTTCTGATCCGCCTCGGGTCCGGTCTCTTCCGGGAGATGGGCGGGTTGTTGCAGGAATTTCAGCATATCAATTCTAGTTCAGGTTCCAATGTGTCCTCAAAGATACGAATAAAATGGACGCGTTGTCCTCAATACACCCCAAATTCATAGATGCGGGAGATGTTCGTGTCCACCTGGTCCCCCTGGGTGATGTTCAGGCGGACGAAGCGGGCATGGACGGGCTCGGACAGCTTGCGGTCCGTCTCGTTGTCGCGGTTCCCCGCGACCTCGTCGACGGTCCGCCACGGCTCGTCCTCCGAGTTGCGCACCTGCAGCGCGAAGGCCTTGGTGACATAGGACTGCGATTCGGAGGCGGCGTGCAGGACCGTCCAGCGCGTCAGCGTCTTGACGCCGCCCAGGTCGAAGGCGATGAACTTCTCCGGCTTGGCGGAGTTGTCGCACCACTTGGTCTCGGGATCGTCGTCCACGGCGAACGCCGGCGCCTCGTTGTTGTTCGTGCGGCCGCTGGCGTCCGAAAGGGTGGCGCGGGCGAGCTGGCTTGCCTGCCCGATCTCCAGTTCGGGCTCGGGGCTCGCCGGCAGCGGGAACCGGAGCAGGTCGGAGACCGGCGCGGCCGTATTGACGTCGTCCTGGACGGCCGTGGCCGCGAACACCATCACCTTCCGGTTGACCGGCAGGGTGATGCTGCGCGCCCCGGCCGGAATGTCCAGCGCGATGTTGAACAGGTAAGTGAACTCGTAAGGGAGGTCCTTATTCTCTCGCGCGCCGTGCCTGTGCGTGCCCACGTACGCGTATTCGGCTTCCTTCACAAATCCCTCGGTGTGGCCCGTGTGCCCCCACTGGGCGACGAAACCGCTGTAGTCGGGAATGGTCACGTCGACGGCATTTCCACCGACGAGGAATCGCGTGCGGGTGTCGCCCCGGGCCGAGGCGGCGAGAAGGTAGACCTTGTTCCAGTTCCCTTCGGGAAGCGCGATCTCCTGGCCGCCGGCGCGGACTGCGACCGGTCCGGTCGGGTCGGGCAGGTCGAAGCGGACGCCTTTCTGGACCAGGCTGGCGGGCAGCAGCTCGGCTGCGTAGGAATGGCCGGTTCCGTCGATGTTTCCGTCGGCGCGGAAGGCGTTGAAGGTGGCGGCGTAAAGGCCGTAGGGGAGCGCCAGGGGCGCCTGCTTCACCGCGTCGTCGGCCTTGGGAGCCAGTTGCACGAGGAAGGTCTTGATTCCCCAGGGGCCGACGTCGAAGCGGAGCTCGTCCCCGGCGGCCGTCGCCGGACCGACGGGCGCTTCGTTGCCGTTCAGCTCCTTCGCGGCGACCACGGCGGCGGGGAAGCGGACGGACACGTTCCGGGCCTCCCGGCCCTGGAGTTCGTAGAAGCGGACGACATAGCCGCTGCCGTCCTCGGCCTTCTTGAGGGCGCGGAGCGCCACGCCTTCGCCACGCACTTCGGCCAAGCTGAAGGTCCTGCCCAGGTTGCCCGCGTGGCGCGGAACGGTGAAGGCCTTGACCGGCTGGTTCAGGGCCTCGGCGCGGGCGGCGACGCCGCCCTGCCGCCAGTCGCCCGCGTGGGCGACGATCGAGTAGGTGAACCGGTGCTGCCCGTGGTCCTGGCGGTTCTGGTAGGCATAGCTGCGGCGCGTCTTGGGCGTATGGAGCAGCGTCAGGCGAAGGACGTTGTCGGCGGGCTTGTCCCAGCCGTACTTGCAGTCGTTGAGGATGGCGACGCCGTAGGAGCCGTCCGGCTCGCTCAGGTCCGCCCACTGCTGGGCATAGACCTCATACTGTTCGGGGGTGTTGTTAGGACGCTCTAGGGAGCCGGTGCCGATGTCGTAGCGGGCGACCGGATTGGAGACGGTGAGCGGGAACTCGGCCTTGAGCAACTGGTTGGTGCCGTGCCAGTCGACCTCGTTGACGATGTCGATGCGCTCTTCGTCCGCGCCGGCGTAGAGGCGGATGTACTGCGTGAAATGCGATTCTCCGAAGCTCCTTTCCACCTTCAGCGCGGCCACGACCGGGCCGTTCTCGGCCACGGAGATCCGCACGTCGCCGTCCACGGCCACCGGGATGCCGTCCACGGTCTTTTTCAGGATTTCCCAGGCCGGCCACTGGAAGGACTCGTTCTCCGTGAACATCGCCAGCTGGATGGCCTTTCCTTCCGCGACGAGCTGCCGGCCGTTCCGCTTGTCGACCAGGGAGCAGATGTCGCCGTTGGCATCCAGGCGCAGGCTGTACACGGCGTTCTCAAGGGTGGAAGCGCCCGCTTTCAGGCTCGTCCTGGCGGTGGAAGAGTTGCCCTTGCGGAGGTCGTACACCGCGTATCCGACGGACGGAACTTCGGCCACGAAGGCGAGCTTGCCGTCCGACAGGCGCTGCGCGCGGACCATCCGGCCCTGGGCGTCGAAGACCCGGCCCTCGGCGGCATCGACGGTCACGACTTCCCGGCGCGGGGCGCCGGACGGGTTGTAGAGGACGAGCGGCGTGCCCGGAACCCGGGTGTCCAGGCGGGAAGCCACCGCGCCCACGGAGGTTTCCAGTACGTCGGCGAACTGCCGCAGCGAGATCATCTCGTCGTTCCAGGAAAACTCGTAGGCCCGCGGGATGCTCGTGCCGGTGAGGTCGTCGTGGAACTGGTGCCAGAGGAAACGGCGCCAGGCCTCGTTCAGGCGGGTCTGCGGGTAGGGGACCCGGCCCAGCCAGTCGGCGGCCGCGGCGCTGCGCTCGGCCGCGTCCGCGAGCTGCTCGTTCAGCCGGTTGAAGCGCTTCATCGCGGCCTGCGAGGTGTAACAGCCGGTACCATGGACATCCATCGTCAGTTCCTTGTCCCACACCGGGAGTTCCGGATGGCTGTCGTACGGCAGGAAATCCTTGAACAGCTGGTCGGAGGTGGCGCTGACCACGTGGATGGCGCCTTCTTTCCCGGCCCGCTGCCGGTCGATCGCGGCCTGGACCGTCGCGACCGATTCGAGGGTGGGGGAGCCGCCCGTGTCACCGGTGCCGTAATAGTGGTAGGAGATGTGGTAGGGGTTGAGGGCCGCGTGCTCCGTCAACTCTTCGTAGTTCGTCAGGTCCTCGGAGTGGAAGCGGGTGCCGTAGCTCAGGGCGTTGGCGGCCACCATGATCTGGTTGCCGTCCAGCGCGCGCCAGAGGCCGAACTGGAAGGGGACCTTGCTGTCCATGCCGGGCAGGTTGCTGCCCCGCCACTGCAATTTCTGCGTGGAGAAGCCGATCAGGCCGCAGTGGGCGGCGATGGCGGGCAGATGGAGCCCGAACCCGAAGCAGTCGGGGAGGAAGATGTCCGTGCTGACGGTGCCGAACTCCTCCTGGTAGAAGCGCTGCCCCATCAGGATGTTGCGCGTGAGCGATTCCGGGGAGGGAACGTTCGCGTCGGACGCCTCCCAGCTGCTGCCGGAGATGTGCCAGCGGCCCGCCGCGACAGCTTCGCGCAGGCGCTCGAAGTCTTCCGGATAGTACTCCTTCATCCAGGCGTACTTGATGCCCGCCTCGCAGTTGAACACGTAGTCGGGATACTTGCCGATCAGCGTGAGGTTGCGGAAGAGCGTCTTGGGGATGTACTGCGAGATGGTGGTCTGCACGTCCCAGTTCCACTGGGAATCCAGGTGCGCGTTGGAGACAAGGTAGGCTTTCGCTCCGTCGTCCTGGGCGCGGGCGCCGAGGGCGGCCAAGGACAGAAGCAGAGCGAGTCCGGTTTTGAGCAGCTTGGTCATAGGTAAATCTTTTATTGACAATCAAATATAATCAATCTTGTGAAAAAGTATGAGATTCCGATTAAAAAAGTTAACTTTGAAAGGAATTTGGTACGTTGCCATTAATAATCAACGGACTTTATTTAAATAATGAAAAAAGTATATTTTGTCCTGACCTTCCTGGCCGTCCTTCTCCTGGTTCCGACCTGCAAGAAAAACAATCCCGAGCAGGAGAAGATCGATGTCCAGTTCGAGGTTCCCGCGCAGATGACCATCGACGACGGCGCCTCCGAGATCAGTTTCCGCGTGCAGTTCTCAAAGCCGCCGGTGTCCGGCGACCAGATCATCCTGGGCAGCGAAACCTCGGAGTACGCCTGCCCGGTCACCTCCGTTTCCGACACGCACTTCTCCGCGTCCATCTCCGGCGTCTGGTCCAAGGGCTTCGGCCCCGGGACCTACACGGTTTCTCACCAGCGCGGCTCCACGAAGACGCGGAAAGGGACGATGGACGTCATCGTCAAGTATGCGGGCGACGAGGAGGTCGAGCCCGCCACCGGCAGCACCGTGTACGGCAAGGTCTCCTGCGAAGGCACCGGCCTCGCGGGCGTCGTGGTCTCTGACGGCGTGGAAGTCGTGAAGACGGACTCCAAGGGCGTGTACCAGATGAAGTCCAAGAAACTCAACGGCTACGTGTTCGTCTCCACCCCGAGCGGCTACGAGCCCCTCGCCAGCGGCCTCCTGCCCAGGTTCCATGCGCAGCTCAAGGCCAATGCCGCGACCGCGGAACGCGTCGACTTCCAGCTGAAGAAAGTCGAGGGACAGGACAACCACCGGATGCTGATGCTGGGCGACATCCACCTGGCGGCCCGCAACGACGACCGGAAGCAGTTCGCCGAGTTCGTCAAGGACCTCAACGCCACCGTTTCCGCCACCCCGGGCAAGGTGTACGCCCTCACCCTCGGCGACATGACCTGGGACCTGTACTGGCTCGACAACCACTATTCCTTCAAGGAGTACCTCTCCGATGCCGCCGGCATCAAGGGCGTGATGCTGTATCACACCATCGGCAACCACGACCACAGCATGTACTACATGGGCGACTTCGACACGGTCAAGGACTATAAGGAGAACATAGGGCCCACCTATTACTCTTTCAACATCGGCAAGGTCCATTATGTGGTCCTGGACGACGTGGAATGCACGAACAGCACGAAGAATTCCGACCGGACGGACGGCGCTTATGTGCGCGCATACGACGGTCGCGTGGTCGCCGACGAACTGGCCTGGCTCCGGAAGGACCTCGCGTCCGTCCCGAACGGAACGCCGCTCGTCGTGACGATGCATATCCCGCTGTATAACAACAAGGGCCAGTACGGACTGAAGGAAGCGTCGACCCTGGCGAACGTTCTCAAGCCCTATCCCGAGGTCCATCTGTACACGGCCCATACCCATACGGTGTACAACAAGGACGAACTCGCTACGGACCACCTCTTCGAGCACAACGCCGGCGCGATCTGCGCGACCTGGTGGTGGACCGGCAAGCTGACGCCGGGCGTGCACATCGGCCAGGACGGCTCCCCGGGCGGGTACACCATCCTGGACATTGCGGGCACGGACTTCAAGTGGCAGTACAAGGCCACGGGGAAGGGGACGGACTACCAGTTCCTCGCCTACGACCGGAACCAGATCCATATCACCAAGGACAAGTATGCCCCGAATTATACCGGAAGCGATTTCAAACCCTCCATCTGGGGGACGGCCAGCTCTGCCAACGAGGTCTATCTCAATGTCTGGAACTGGGATCCGTCCTGGAAGGTCGAGGTGACCGAGGACGGGAAGCCGCTGTCGGTCTCGCAGCTGGTCTCCGGCGAGCTGGATCCCCTCCATTACATCGCCTACACGGCCAAGCGGTATGCTTCCAACGCGACGGTCACCTTCCCGACCGCCAAGAACTACCATATGTTCAAGGTCACGGCCTCCAGTGCGACGTCCACCCTGGACATCAAGGTCACGGACCGCTTCGGCAATGTCTATACGGAGACGATGACCCGTCCGAAGGCCTTCACCACTGATGCGTATTCCATCAAGTGATCCTGCCTCGTCAGTCTGCAACATCATTTATCTTTTTAACCCATTCTTAGTTTATGAGATTAACTGAAATTCTCGCCGCTTCGGTGGTTCTGCTGCTCTCAGGCTTCGGCCTTGCCGCACAGAATCGGACCGTATCCGGAAGGGTGCTCGACGCTGAAGGACTTCCCGTCCTCGGCGCCGGCGTCGTCCTGGAAGGAACGGCGACCGGCACCGTAACGGACGTGGATGGAGCCTTCAGCCTCCAGGTTCCCGCCCGCGAAGTCGTCCTGGTCGTTTCCAGCCTCGGTTATACTACGGAATCCGTTCCGGTTTCCGCGAACCAGGCAACTGTCAACATCACTCTCCAGGAGGACAACATCGCCCTCGAGGAGACCGTGGTCGTGGGCTATGGTACCCAGAAGAAAGTGAACCTTACCGGCGCCATCACGTCGGTGGAGAGCAAGCAGTTGGAGAACCGTACGGCACACAACCTTACCACTATGCTGCAAGGCTCGGTCCCGGGCCTGAACATCACGACTTCCAGCGGCAACCCCGGTTCCACAGGCAGCCTCAACATCCGCGGCTACACCTCGATCAACGGCGGTGACCCGCTGGTGCTCATCGACGGCGTGGAGGGCAGCATCAACCGCATCAATCCGCAGGACGTGGCCTCCATCTCCGTGATCAAGGACGCCTCTTCCGCCGCCGTTTACGGCGCCCGCGCCGCTTACGGTGTCATCCTGGTCACGACTAAGAACGGTTCCGGGGATGAAGGCGCCCGCGTGCGATACAGCGGCCGCTGGGGCGTGGAGATGTCCACTACTTCCACCGATTGGGAAACCACAGGTTACTGGTCTGTTTACACCCTCAACAAGTTCTGGTACGAGAGCAAGGGGTCCAACTACGTGGACTACACGCAGGAAGATATGATGGAACTGCTCAGCCGTATCAACGACAAGACCGAGAATCCTGAACGCCCCTGGGTGGTCGTCAAGGATGGCAAGTATAAGTATTATGCCAACACCGACTGGTGGCACGAGATGTACAATGACGTGCATCCCACCACCAACCACAGTCTGAGCGTGAGCGGCGGTACAAAGGCCGTCAAGTACTATCTCTCCGGCGAGTATGACCGCCAGGAGGGTATGGTGAAGGTCCGCCCCGACGTGTACGAGAAGTACAACCTGCGCTCCAAGATCGATGCCCAGATCACCCCGTGGGCCAGCATCAGCAACAATACCAACTTCTTCGTCGGAACCTACGATTTCCCGGGCCTGGCCGACATTCAGGACTCCTTCGCCTACGGCGACCGTCATGCCCCGGCCTGCTTCACGCCCAAGAACCCGGACGGAACCTGGGTTTACGTTGTGGATGCCCTGGGTTACCGGGTGGCCAACGGGCGTCACTGGGCCTATGCCAGCGACAACCTGAACATCGAGAAGCGTACCGACCTGGCCAACACCACGGAACTTACCCTGCAGCCCCTCAAAGGCCTTACATTCAAGGCCAATTACTCCTATCGCACCTATAACAACCACGATACCCACCGGCGGAACATCCTCACCTATTCCCAGTATCCCGGTGTGCTGTCCACCTACCAGAATACGGGTGCGTTTGACAACTATATGACGGAAGATATCAAGGAGTATATCCGCCAGACCGTGAATGCTTACGCGACTTATGAGCATTCGTTTGCCGATGCGCACAACCTGAAGGTGATGGGCGGTTTCAACTACGACGACTATCACTATAAAAGAGTCGCTGCAAAAGGTTACGACCTCATCACCACCGAACTTTCGGACTTGGCCCTCATCTCCACGGAAAACCGTCCGCCCGAGGTGGGAGGCAATCAGTCGGCCTGGCGTATGGCCGGTTTCTTCGGCCGCCTGAACTATGACTACAAGGGCCGCTACCTGTTCGAAACATCGGCCCGCTACGACGGCTCTTCCCGCTTCACCACCGGACACAAGTGGGGCTTCTTCCCTTCGGCTTCCATCGGTTGGCGCTTGAGCGAGGAACCCTTCTTCGCTCCCGCCAGGCGCGTGGTGAACAACTTCAAGATCAGGGCGTCCTACGGTACGCTGGGCAACCAGAACGTGGGAAACTTCTCCTACATCCGCCTGGTGAACTTCAAGACTTTCGCCGGCTATAACTTTGGCGACAACGCCATGGCCCGTTATACCAACCTGGACGACCCCGTGGCTTCCGACAAGACCTGGGAGACATCCAAGCAGACCAACTTGGGCGTCGACTTGGCCTTCTTTGGGAATAAACTGGAGTTCACCGGCGAAGCATACATCCGCGACACCGACGGCATGCTCACCGACGGCATGGACCTTCCCGCCGTTTACGGCGCAGGCGTCCCCCAGATGAATGCGGCGGACTTGCGCACTAAGGGCTATGAACTCTCCCTGAGCTGGAGAGACTCCTTCAAGATCCTGGGCAAGGGTTTCGATTACTTCCTGAAGGGCTCCCTCAGTGACTTCCGCTCCCATATCACCCGCTTCAACAACGAAACCAAGCTGCTGTCCAATTACTATGAAGGGATGGAACTGGGCGAAATCTGGGGCTTCCATGTCGACGGTCTCTTCGCCAACGACGACGAGGCGAGGGAATACACCTCCATCGTGGACCAGTCCTACTGCAACGCCAACCTCAACGGCGGCTGGAAGGGCGGCGACCTGAAGTATGCCGACCTGGACGGGGACCATGTCATCGGCGTGGGCAAGAATACCCTGGCCGACCACGGTGACCAGATCTACCTGGGCAACTCGCTCCCTCGTCTGCACTACGGCTTCCAGGCGGGCTTCTCCTGGGCCGGATTTGACGTCAGCGCCTTCTTCGAGGGCACCGGCAACCACTACTGGTATCCCGCCCGGCTGAACTTCGACTTCTGGGGACCTTACTCCTACGGCTATCCTACCTTCCTGGCGAAGAACTTCCTGGACAACTGCTGGAGTGAGGAGAATCCTGACGCCTATTTCCCGCGTCCCCGTTCCAACGTGGCCTCCAACGGCGGCGGCGAACTGGGCCGTGTGAACGACCGCTATATCCAGAATATCCGCTATCTGCGCTTCAAGAACTTGACCATCGGCTATGAGTTCCCCAAGAAGCTTGTGAACCGGATGGGATTCGAGCAGATCCGCGTCTATGTCTCCGGTGAAAACCTGGCCTACTGGTCGCCGATCAAGAAAGTGACCGCCCATCTGGATCCCGAAAGCTGTTTCGACCGTGGAGGTAATCCTACGGACGACCTCAACAATACTTCCTATCCCTGGCAAAAGACCTTTATGGTGGGCGTGAATATCACCTTCGGTGGCAAGGCTCTCAAGGGCTCCTCCTCCAGGTCTTCGGCTCTCGCCCCTGCGGTGCGTGAGGTGATCCGTGAGGTCGTGAAGGAAAAGATCGTGGAAGTGCCCGTCGAAAAGGTGGTGGAAAAGGTGGTCGAGAAGGTGGTTGAAAAACCTGTCTCCAGTCTGCAGGGCGAATATGCCGACGATCTGTTCTTTGAGCTCGGAAAAGCCGAAATCCGTCCCGAAGAGGCCGTCAAACTGGGCCGTATCAGCCAGATTCTCGCCGAGAATCCGGACGCTGGCATCGTCATTACCGGTTATGCCGATTCCGGTACCGGCACCCCTGCCTTGAACGACGTCCTGGCCCGGCAGCGTGCCGAGGCGGTTGTCCGGATGCTGAAGAATGCCGGTGTCTCCGACAGCCGTATCCGTTACTCTTCCGTCGGTTCTGACAAGGATGCTGCGGCATCGCCTGCCTCCAACCGCGTAGCTGTGTGTATCGTTAAATAATGAAGCGGATTATGAGAAAGCATATTATCATATCACTGGCTGTTGCATCCGTTCTTGCGGTATCCTGCAATCTGGATAAAGTGCTGACACTGACTCCGGAGTCCCAGCTCACCCCTGATTCCTATTTCAAGACGGCGGAAGACCTGCAACTCTTCTCCAACACCTTCTATAACAATCTGCTGGACAAGACGCCTTTCGACAAGGAAAGTGACGTGTTCGTGAGCATGAATCCCTCCGCCCTCATCCGCGGCGGCTTCGACCGGACCGTGCCCACTTCGGGAGGCGGCTGGTCATTCACCAACCTGCGCAAGATGAACACCCTCCTGGCCAACATCGACCATTGCGAGGATGCCGCGGCCGTCAAGGAATACTCCGCCCTGGCCAAGTTCTGGCGCGCCTACTACTATGCCGACATGGTCCGCAAGTTCGGGGACGTTCCGTGGATCGACCACGAGATCGGTTCGGCCGATGAGGACCTCTATTTTGCCCGGGACAGCCGCGAGACCATCCTTAACCATATGATCGAGGATGTCGATGAGGCGATCATGAACCTCCCCGGCAAGGCCAAGGCCCCCCAGACGGCATACCGTGTGAACAAGTATACGGCCCTGATGCTCAAGGCCCAGTTCTGCCTCTTTGAAGGCACCTTCCGCAAGTACCACGGTGAGCCTGCCCCGTTTGCCACATCCTACACGGCGGCCGACGGTTCCACGCACGACTACAAGTACTATCTGAACCTGGCTGCCGAAGCGGCGGGTGACCTGATGGCGTCCGGCGCCTATTCCATCCACAATACGGGAAACCCGTCCACGGACTATCTGACGCTGTTCAACGCCAATGACGCCAGTACCGACGAGATCATCCTTGCGGTGAATTACGACGCCGGCCTTGGAATCAAGCACGATTGCAGCCGCGAGATCACCAACCAGACCGCCGCCCGTTTCGGGATGGCGAAGAAACTGGTCGATATGTACCTGATGGCGGATGGCAGCCGTTTCACCGACATCCCCGGCTGGGAGGTGATGCCTTTTGCCGAGGAAGTGGCCGGCCGCGACCCGCGTCTGGCTCAGACCATCCGTACGCCCGGTTACAGTTGGAAGAACCCCGGCGTCAGCCATGACGGCCCCGAGTTCAAATACTGCCAGACCGGTTACCAGAGCATCAAGTTTGTCCAGCCCTATGCCCTGGCGGCGTATTTCGCGGACCAGTCCTACAATGACATGCCGGTATACCGCTACGCGGAGGCTCTCCTCATTTATGCGGAGGCGAAGGCCGAACTGGGGACCCTTACCCAGGGTGACATCGACATCTCCATCAAGCTGCTCCGTGACCGCGTGGGCATGCCCAACCTGGACATGGCTGCCGCCAACGCCAACCCCGACCCGTATCTGATGTCTGCGGAAACCGGTTATCCCAATGTGGAAGGCGCGAACACGGGTGTGATCCTGGAGATCCGTCGCGAGCGTGCCATCGAGCTGTTCCAGGAAGGTTACGGCCGTTACTTCGACCTCATTCGCTGGAAGGCCGGCTACTGCCTGAACCAGCCGATCTACGGTATGTACATCCCCGGTCCCGGCCGCTATGATTTCGGTGATGACAGCAAGTACACGTTCTACATCGGTTCCAGCAATGCCTCCGGCAACAAGTACAGGATTTTCGATCCCGACGAAACCGAGGAATATACCGGAAATGATGAAACCGTCTACCTGGTGAACCCCGTCACTGGAGAATATGCGACGGCCGGCGTCCGTGACGCCCTGAAGTCCGTGAGCCACTCCTTCGATGAGACGAAGCACTACTTCTATCCGCTTCCGGAAAAGGAACTCCAGCTGAATGAGAATCTCAAACAGAATCCGGGCTGGGCTGTGAGCCCGTCCGCAGGGACTTCTTCTAACCAATAATTTGAAGGCCATGAAACTCAATATTTTACTATACTCTCTTGCCGCAATGGCAGCTGGCGCTATGCTGGCTTCCTGCAATCAGAAAGAAGAGATCGGAGAAGCCAAGGCCGTAGGCGCCAACGAGTCCTATGTGGTCTTCGCCGCGACCGGCGCCCCGTCGCAGACACTCTCTGTCTATGCCGACGGTAGTTGGGCCGTCGATGTCAACCAGCCTTGGATCGAGGTGTCTCCCATGACCGGACAGGGCATGGGGTCCATCACGGTCTCCGTGGCCGACAATGCCACCGGCGGTGTCATCGACAGCCCCCGTGAGGGAACCATCATTCTGCAGGGGCGTTTCCGCGAGCGCAGGATGGTGATCACCGTACACCAGAATGGCGACAACTATTACGGGGTGGAGGAGCAGACCCTGGCCCAGGTGGCCGCATTGGATGACGATGCGTATGCCAAGGTTCCCGACGCCCAAGTCGTCGCTCTTTCCCAAAATGGTTTCATCGCTGCAGACGAATCCGCCAGCCTGTATGTGCAGGGCACGGGTCCCGCCCTGGGGGACAAGCTTTCTTTCAATGGCAAGAAGATTTCCGTGAATGGTGCCCCCGCCTTTGAAATGGACGAATTCCAGGTGAACGGGAACAGCACCGTGGTTTATCCCGAAGCCAAGGACATCACCGCCTCCCTGGACGGTTATGACCCGAACGTGACGGAATATGTTTCCCTCTCCGCCTCGCTGGTGGGGACCACGATCTGGGTGAACTCCAATGTCCAGATTCCCATCCTGGACCCGCTGGAGAGCCTGGAGCTGGGCGCCATGGATCTGCACAAGGTGGTTTTCAAAGGTTATGGCGTGGGTACGTCGATGCTCGTCGTTTCCGCCGAGGACGGTGGTATGGACGAAGCCCTCATCCCTTATCCGCTGCGGTTCAAGGTCCGCGTGGACGGGATCAACTACAGTACGGCTACCTGGAGTGAAACCAGCCGGATCCAGCCCGTCCAGGGCTTGGGCTACATTGAGTATGTGCCCTTCGACCTGGAGAATACGGACGGCAACAACAAGTACAAGCTGGATGTTTCCGACAAGAGTCCCCGTGTGACGGGTCCTTGGCCGGGAGACTACTGGCTCTTCTATGGCAATGGCGCCATCAAGGCCGGTTCCGAAGTGCGCATCGCCTTCGAGGCCCGTACGTCGGCTACCGGACACAAGTTCTGGCTGCTTGAATTCCTGGACGGCGACCAGTGGCGTCCCGCCTGTGAGACGCTCACCACCAATGAAACCGGCGAAGAGATTACCTATTCCCACGCGATGAACGCCGACGGCGCCACCAACGTGAAGGCCAACTATGTGGTGAAGTATCGCAAGAACTCCGAGCATGCCCAGTTCCGGTTCCGCTGCCTGGCCAACTGGCAGGCTTCCGGCGCAGGCCCTCTGGAGAAGCGCAATGGCGGCTCGGCCCGCCTCACCGTGACGGATGTCACGGACGAAACCTATCAGCCCATCATCGAGATCGTCAAGGAGGGCAACGGCGTGGAGAAGGATCCGGTCTATGCCGATATCCAGGTGGATCCCGAACTCCTGACCTTCAACGGCACGCCGGGTGCGCCGAAGGAACTGACGGTCGTCTCCGACTATGACTGGACTATCTCCACGGCCTACGACTGGCTCCACCTCGATGTGGAAGGCGGCGTGGCTGGCGAAGAGACGACAGTCACCGTCACCTGCGACGAGAGCGAGCTGCCCGAGCTGCGCGAGGGCACCATCCGCATCGTCTCCGAGGACAGCGAGAAGGTCGTCCACGTGGTCCAGAGCGCGGCCGGCCAGATGCTGGATCCGTTCATCAGCGTGGCCACGGGCAACCTCCTGGAGGTCGACGCCGAAGAGGGATCTTCCGACATCCGCGTACAGTACAATACGGAATACGAGTATGCCGTCGATGCGGACTGGCTCACCCTGACGCCCGCCGGCTCCCGCGCCCTGGTCGATTGGGACGAGTATGTGCTCACGCGCACGGCCAACGAGAGCGAGGCGCCGCGTACCGGCACCATCCGCTTCTACAACG
This sequence comes from uncultured Bacteroidia bacterium, assembly GCA_902785065.1. Classification (GTDB taxonomy): domain Bacteria; phylum Bacteroidota; class Bacteroidia; order Bacteroidales; family UBA932; genus Cryptobacteroides. Next base: position 251,124 of record CACZXH010000002.1, on the reverse strand, counting down.
AAGCGAAGAAGCTTGAAGCCGTGGTCACCGTGGTGCAGGAAGGAAAGGAAGTCATCTTCGACAACAACCTCATCCAGTGGGGCTTCGACGGCACCCTGATGGGCGCCTACAAGGATTCCTTCGAGAAGGACAACAACTTCAAGGCGAACATCGCCGGCGTGGGCTCCCTGTCCTGGACCAGCCTTCCTGAAAACATCGCGCTGGATACGGGAGGCAAGAAGAGCCAGGTCATCGGCGGCACCGGTCAGCCTTACATCACGGGTGCCTGGCCGGGTGACTACTGGGAGTTCAGCGTCCCGCTGAAGAATGTCCCGGCCGGAAATGTCGTGACCTTCACTGCCCTTCACCGCATTTCAGGTACCGGCCAGAAGTACTGGAGAATGGATTGGTCGCTTGACGGCACTGCCTGGACGCCGGTGAAACCGCTGGAGACCGAAACGGAAACCGGCACGAATGCGCAGTACACGCACATCGCTCCGACCAGCGACATCGAGATCTCCGAATCCTTCAAGCTGCCCGAGGCGGTCGCCGACGGCACGCTCCGGATCCGCTTCACCTGCGTGGCCAACTGGCAGGGCAACGGCAAGGGCGCCCTCACGGCCCCGAACGGCGGTACCCACCGCTGGTCCGGTGCTATCGAGAACGGCCCGAAGATCACCATTACGGAGCCCCAGGTGACGCAGTACTTCGCAGATGACTTCGAGTGGCTGCAGAAGTATATCGACGGCTGGGTGGCCGCCAATCCGGACGATGCGGAAAAACTGGACCCGGTAGGCAGTCAGCTGTCCTCCCACGCCCAGCCGAACATCTGGAATGTGGCGGATCTGGCCTCCACCCTCGGCGCCGAGCTGGAAACCCGAGGCTATGAGGATTTGAATCCGTCTGCCAAAACGCTCTACCTGCAGAAGAATTACTTCAAGATGGGCGCGAGCAAGAAGCAGACGGGGTTGAAGCTCCCGGCGCTGGCCTTCGAAGGGGATACTCCGGTGGATGTGGTCGTATCCTTCGACTGGTGCGCGCATATGGGTGGTTCCGGTGCCGTGGACGATGTCTCCGTTACGGTAGAACTGGAAGGCCCTGGCAGCTGCGAGAGCAGTGGAACGGCCGTCAGTGCGCCCGTTACGCATGTCCAGGAGACTGGTCAGATGTTCTGGCAGCACGCAAGCGTCACCCTGAACGGTGTGACGTCGGCGACCCGGATCAAGATCCGTCCGACCAACATGGGCTCTACGCCGAACTATCAGCGCTGGCATCTGGACAATATCCGGATTGTCGGCAAGTAGTACCCCGTCATTCCGGGCTTGCCCCGGAATCTCACCTGACTTTTTGTCCCTTCGCCCGATTTTTGCAGGACGAAGGGACAAATTGTTTTTGGGAATGGACGAAAAGGAATTCGACAAGGAGTGGAAAGACGGGGAGATCGTCAAGTACGCGAAGAATTATGACGAGAACGCCTTCTGGGAGAAACTGAAGAAATTCGGCCGGAAGGCAGGCATCAAGGTGTGCTATGCCGCCCTGCTGCTGTACTATGTCCTGAAGAGCCCGCTTACCTCGGGGAAGGACCGGGCGAAGATCATCGGCGCCCTGGGCTATTTCCTCCTGCCCATCGACATCATCCCGGACTTCATCCCCATTGCCGGCTACACTGACGACCTGGCCGCCCTCACCTGGGGCGTTTACTGCGTCATCAAGAGCATCACCCCGGAAGTGAAGGCCAATGCCGCCGCGAAGCTCCACGAGTGGTTCGGCGACTTCGACGAGCATCTGCTCGACCTTTTCTTCGAGAAGCACGATTAGCGCAAGCGCGCCCAGGGCATGACATACGCCGGAGGGAGTTCCTGTTGCAGGAGCTCCCTCATTTTTTCCATGTAGGGAGCCGTGTGCCCATAGAACCGGTAATAACCCTCGCAGAGGGCGCTGAGGCCGGTTTCACCGGACTCGGTGCGGTTGAAACGGTGCTTCGGGCACTCGCCGTTGCACAGATGCAGGTACTTGCAGCGGAAGCATTTCGCCGGCAGGGAATTCCGTTTGTCGATCCCGAACTTCACCTGCCGGGGCGACTCCATCATCGACCGGATCGGGGTTTCGGCGATGTTCCCGAGCCGGTACTGCGGGTAGACGAAATGGTCGCAGGGGTAGAGATCCCCGTTGTGCTCGATAACGGCGTTCCCGCCGCAGGTGCGGTCGTAGGCGCAGGTACCGGGCGTCACGCCGCACCAGTTCGCCAGGGTGGCATCGAACAGGCCTACGAAAGTCCGTCCCACATCATTCCGCACCCAGTAATCGAAGATGTCGCACATGAACTGGCCGAAGCCCAGGGAGGAAACCGACCAGGGGGCGAGGCGTACACCTTCGGTCGTGGGGGAGACGATACGACGCTGTTTCACGTGTTCGACCACCGGCATGAACTGCATGTACCGGCTGCCGAGCGACTGGAGAAAGCGGTACACCTCCAGCCCGCGACCCTCGGAGACCTTGTTCACGGTGGACATCGTATTGAATTCGACCCCATGGGCCCGTAGGAGCCCGATGCCGTGGATAACCTTGTCGAAGGTGCCCGCACCGCCCTTGTCCTTCCGGTACTTGTCGTGGATGTCGCGGGGACCGTCAATGGAAATGCCCACGAGGAAGCGGTTCTCCCGCAGGAAATCGGCCCATTCGGAGGTGAGGAGGGTGCCGTTCGTCTGCAGGGTGTTGAAGACCGTCTTCCCGTCGGCATACTTCCTTTCCAGTTCCATCGCCTTCCGGTAGAAATCCAGCCCGAGCACCAGCGGCTCGCCGCCGTGCCAGTTGAACGTGACCTCCGGGACATCGTTGGCCGCGATGTACTCCCGGATCACGGTCTCCAGCATCTCCAGGCTCATCCGGGGCTCCTTGCCGCCGTAGATATCGGCCTTGTCCAGGTAATAGCAGTACGCGCACCCCAGGTTGCACAGCGACCCCGCCGGCTTGAGCATGATATTGAAGGCCGCCGGCCCGGTGATCCGGACCGCGTCCTCCAGCAGCAGCTGGTTCTGGAAAGGATGCGCCATGGGACAAAGATACGAAAAAGCACCGTCATAAACGAAGAAGTCCCGTTCTCTCGAGCGGGACTTCTTGTAACCTGTAGATCCGGAAGAACTTACTTCTTGCGGTTCTTGTATCTCTGGTAGAACATATCGACGCGACCAGCGGTGTCAACGAGCTTCACCTTGCCCGTGTAGAACGGGTGGGAAGTGTTGGAAATCTCCAGCTTCACCAGCGGGTACTCGACGCCTTCGACCTCGATGGTCTCCTTGGACGGGGCGCAGGACCGGGTGACGAAGATGGTGTCATTCGACATATCCTTGAAAGCTACAAGACGGTAGGTTTCGGGATGGATTCCTTTCTTCATTTTACGTAAAAAAACTAATTGTTAACAATTTCGGACCGCAAAGATAGTGTTTTTCAGGGATACCTCCAAATCTTTTTTGAGATTCCTCGACTTCGCTCGGAATGACAGGAAGGTCAAGCTCGGAATGACATCGGGCTATTTCATCCGATACGGCTGATCGTCGTACAGGAGATAGCGTTTGGCCTTGCGGATCCATTTCTGTTCTTCCAGTTTGATGTGCTCGCGGGCGACGTCGAAGGGGATGGAACCCTTGAGGTATTCGGCCAGCACGGGATCCGCCAGCTTGGTCCAGAAGGCCTCCTCGAACTCGAAGGCGGAGTAGTGCTCTGTGAACCAGCGCATCAGGCGGAGGGTGTGCATCAAGCTGTGGTAGTCCTCGCCGGGGAGGAGCATGATCTGGAAGCCCTGGCAGCGCTCGCCGGCGTAGCGGCCAGCGGCCGGCGTGAAGGAGCAGGGACGCAGGATGGCGCCTTCCACCACGGGCAGGTCCACGGGCAGGCCGGGACGCACGAAGGGGGCGCCGATATACTCGTACGGCCGCGCCGTGCCGATGCCGGGCGTCACGGTCGTATTGTTCCACAGGCCGCCGCCGCTATACAGGTAGGAGCTGAACAGGCCCGGGATATCGGACGCGGGTGCGATGGTCCACGGCAGGAGCTGCCGGTTGGAGTCCGTCGCCCGCGCCGAGATGATATGGATCGGGAACTTCGCGCCGATCTCGCCGGCGTACAGGTTCACGAGCTCCCCGAGGGTGAGTCCGTGCCGATGGGCGACCTTCGGGACGAACATCTCGCCCACGACGGCCGGAATCGTTCCCTCGACCACGCGGCCGGAGGGGTTGATATGGTCCACGACATACAGCGACGGCGCTTCATCGCCCAGGAGCTGCAGCATCTCCATCAGCCGCATCACGTCCTTCGTGTAGTTGAAATAGCGGACGCCCACGTCCTGGATCTCCACGACGACGGCGTTCAGCCCTTGCAGCCGTTCCAGGTCGAAGTCAATGTGGTTCGTGCCGGGGGTGAGCTCCGCGTCGCGGGGTGTGAACACGACCTGCAGGTTGCCCCGCTGCCGGAAGATGTCGTACATCCAGCGGCTGCGTCCGGTGTCCCAGCAGTTCTGCGTGCAGAAGCAGCCGATCCGGCCCTCTTGCAGGGTCCTGTCCAGCTGGTCCTCGAGGGGGGTGGTGCGGAAGGAGAACATTAGCCGATGATCTTGTTCGCGACGGCGATGACCTCGTTTGCCAGGGCTTCGGCGCGCTCCATCGTGCCGGCCTCCGCGTAAATGCGGATGATGGGCTCCGTGTTGGACTTGCGCAGGTGGACCCATTCCTTCCTGGCCTCGAAGATGATCTTGACGCCGTCGATGTCGTTGATGTCCTCATTGGCGTAGATCTTCTTGAGTTCGGAGAGGATGCGGTCGATGAGGGCGGAGTCGCTGAGCTGGATCTTGTTCTTGGCGATGAAGTACTGCGGGTAGGTCTTCTTCAACTCGCTGACCTTCATTTTCTTATGGGCCAGGTTCGACAGGAAGAGGGCCACGCCCACCATGGCGTCGCGGCCGGCGTGGATGGCCGGGTAGATGACGCCGCCGTTGCCTTCGCCGCCGATGAGGGCGTTCACCCGGTGCATCTGGGTGGTCACATTGACCTCACCCACCGCGGAAGCATAGTAGGTACCGCCATGGGCCTCGGTCACGTCGCGGAGAGCGCGGGTCGAAGACAGGTTGGAGACGGTGGCGATGGGCTTTCCGGCCTTTTCGGCAAGCTCACACAGATAGTCGGCAACGCTCACGAGGGTGTATTCCTCCACGAACGGGTCCCCGTTCTCGCAGATGAAAGCGAGCCGGTCTACATCCGGGTCCACGCTCACGCCAAGGTCCGCCTGCTCGCGGACGACGGTGCGGGAGAGGTCCACGAGGTTCGCGGGCAGCGGCTCCGGGTTGTGGGCGAAGTCGCCCGTAGGATTGCAGTTGAGTTCGACGCACTTGACGCCGAGACGCTCCAGCAGGCGCGGCATGATGATGCCGCCCACGGAATTGACCGCGTCCACCACGACGGTGAAGTTCGCGGCCTTCACGGCCTCCACGTCCACGGCCGGCAGGGCCAGGACGGCGTCCAGGTGCTTGTCGGTGAAATCCTCTTCCTCGACCGTGCCCAGGTTGTCGACCTCGGCGAAGGAGAACGCCTCGGAGGCGGCGAGGTCCAGGACGGCCTGGCCTTCCATGGCGGTGAGGAACTCACCCTTGTCGTTCAGGAGCTTGAGGGCGTTCCACTGGCGCGGGTTGTGGCTGGCGGTGAGGATGATGCCGCCGTCGGCCTTGGCGAACAGGACGGCCATCTCTGTGGTCGGGGTGGAGGCGAAGCCGCACTTGACGACGTCGATGCCGCAGCCCATGAGGGTGCCCACGACCAGCTGTTCGACCATGTCGCCCGACAGGCGTGCATCCTTGCCTACGACGACCTTGTATCGCTCGCCGTTGGGCTGCGGTTTCCGCTGGGGGAGGGTGGCGGCATACGCCGCGGTGAACTTGACGATATCGACAGGGGTGAGGGCGTTGCCCGGAGCGCCACCGATGGTGCCGCGGATGCCGGAAATGGATTTGATGAGGGTCATTACATGATCATTTATCATACAAATTTACTATATTTGCGCCCCAAATCCAAAAATGATTATGCAGCAAGGTATCTGGACCGTCATCATGCTCGTGTTTTCGAACGTCTTCATGACATTCGCCTGGTACGGTCATCTCAAACTTCAGGAGATGAAGATCTCGACCGGCTGGCCGCTGATCCTCGTTATTCTCTTCTCTTGGGGCATCGCTTTCTTCGAATACTGTCTTACCGTCCCGGCCAATCGGATCGGTTTCAACGAGAACGGCGGCCCCTTCAACCTGATGCAACTCAAGATTATCCAGGAGGTGATCTCTCTCACGATCTTTACGATTATCGTCACCTTCCTGTTCAAGGGCCAGCCTGTGCAGTGGAATCACATCGCCGCCTTCATCTGCCTCATTCTCGCGGTTTTTTTCGTATTTCTGAAATAAAAATTTGGAAATCCGGAAAAAAGCCGTACCTTTGTATTCCCAATCTGCTGGGTTCGTATAACGGTTAGTACTCGAGATTCTCAATCTCGCAATAGGAGTTCGATTCTCCTACCCAGTACCAAAAACCTCGCTCTAAGCAATTAGAACGAGGTTTTTTCGTAATCAGGCGGGCCGCTTTACTGCAGCATCTTCAGGATCTGTTTCTCCGTGGCGGTGGGAGCGATTCCCCGGATATGATCCACGAGCAGGGCCAACGATTCGGCAGGGGAGTGATTTACGTCCAGGGTGCGGGCTTCGCCGAAGGGGAAGCCGCCGGGGCCGGGGATGGCATCGACACAGAACAAGGACTCCGGCGTGCAGAAAGAAGATACTTGCCAGCCGTTGTAGTGGAGGTCGGGGCCGCGGTAGACGCGGATCATGTCGCCGGTGATGACGCGGCATTGCATCTGAAGGCGCGTGATCAAGGCGTCGGCCGCGCTTTTCTTCACGCCCAGCAGCGCCCGGATTTCCTTGATGCCGATGCTTCCGTGCTCCGCCAGATAGTCCATTATCTGCCGCTGCTCGGCCGTGGGCTGATACTTCGGCAGGCTCCGCCGCCAGTTCATCAGTTCAGCATACCATTCCACCGTCGCGAAAGCGGCCTTGCCACCCCAGAGGAACTTGCCGTAGGCGACGTCCCCGCTCTGGACGACCGGAATCTTCCAGTCCCAGGGCGTGAGGCGCAGGTCCTCCTGCCCGTCGAACCAGTTCTCCCGGGCGGTCATTTCCTCGATGGAGTAGCCAGGAATGGGGTTTTCAAAAAACGGGACAATGCCCAGCGCCTCAATGACACCGAGCATTGTCTCCGCAGATACGACGGTTGCCGGGAGCCCGGCATCCTTTTTCCGGTCGAATGACATTACCTTCTCATGGGCCTTCCGCCGCCACCCATTGTGTTGAAAGCCCAACTGATGCCGAAACCAATGTGCGAGAACGTAGATGCATTGCTCAGGTACCACTGGTAATGGACGCTGAGCCGCAGGCATTCAAACAGTTCGACACCGACGCGGGGGCTGAGCACGAGCGCCTGGGTCCATTCGCCCGTATCCGCAAACTCGCTTTTCTCGTAGCCGAATCCCGGGCCGACGCCCAGGCCGAAATAGGGATTGAAGCCGCTGTACGGGAACAGGTTGAAGTCCGTGACCACCAGGGGCGCACCCTGCCAGAACCGGGCATCCGGGCCAATGGGCTCGCTGGCGGTGGTGTAGGATCCCTTTCCGAACGTGGTGGACAGTTGCAGGCCCATATCCACGACCGGATTGATCTTCACCCGATATTCCCCGAAGAAACCCAGCTTGTCCGGCCGGAACGTGTCCCCGGCCTTGCTGAAATGGTTGAACATGATGCCGAATTCGATGGCGCCGTCCATATAGTAACGGCTGGGACGGTATCCGCCGCCTCCGTAGTTGTGGCCGTAGCCGTAACCGCGGCCGCCGCCGGGGCGTCCGGGTCCATATTGGGCAAAGGCGGTCATCCCGACGGCCAATGCGACGAGGGTGATCAGAACTCTTCTCATGGCATAATGCGTTTTCCCCGCAGGATACAAAAAACAAGCCAGTCTGGGGAGACCGGCTTGAAAAAGGCATTGTGCGGACCTACACCATCAGCGCGCCGACGAGGCCGAGGATCGCGTAGAACTCCGGCAGAGCGGCGTAGATGAGGGTGTTGGTGAACACGTTGTGACCCTGGGAAATACCCACGATACCGTTGGCGCAAACCTGGCCCTGACGGATAGCGGAGAGCATGCACACCAGACCCACGGAGAGGCCCACGCCGAAGACGACGGCCGGATTCTCCATCGACCGCATCATGAAGAAGGCGACGAAGCCGTAGATACCCTGGGTGGCCGGGAGGGCGGAGAGCACCATGTAGTTACCGGAAGCTTCCGGCTTCTTCTTGAGGGCGCCTTCGGCGGCATTGCCGGCGATGGTGGTTCCGATGGCGGATCCGATACCTGCGAGAGCGAGGACGAGTCCCAGTCCGAGATAACCTAAAATGAGTTCCATAATAAATTGATTTTTATTGTTTTATTGTTTCTTTAACGGGTTGTAGGTACGTCCTGCGGCTTCGTAGCCGGAATTCTTGAAGAACTCCAGGAAGTTCAGTCGCAGCGGGTGCACGAAGGCGCCGAGGGCGCACATCGCGATATTGAGGGTATGTCCGATGATGACCACCAGGAGGAACGGGATCCACAGGGGGATGGACTTCCCGTCGCCGAGGATCATCAGGCCGATGTCGTTGAAAGCCTTGCCCAGCATCGCGCCGGCGAGGCCGAGCGCATACAGGCGGAGGTAACTGAGGACGTCGCCGAGCAGACCGGTAACCGTGTTGTAGCTCTCCCACAGGCCGGAGCCGATGTTGATGAGCGGGTTGCGGTGCAGGTCGTTCAGCAGGAAGATACCGACGGCGGAAAGCACGCCGATCACGATAATGATCCACTTGGTCGCCGCCTTGTCCAGCACGCCCACGAGGGCGAGGGCGCCGACGATGGTGCCGCCCACGATCAGGAGGGTCCAGCCCCAGGTGCCGAGCGAGTTCGCGAAGCCCTTGACTTTCGTCGCGTTGTAGGTTTTCACGACCATGGCGAGGCACAGGTGCACGATACCGATGATAAGGGCGAGGACCATCGTCCCGTCATAGCCGGCGATCTTGGCCGGTAGGAACGGAAAGCCCTTGAAAATGGACCATTCGGCGATGTCCATCGAGAAGAACGTATGGAACAGGAAGCCGATGACGGTGGTGCCGATGCCCAGGGTGACCACGAGCGGGGCGAAACCCTTGAAACTGTCCACCTTCTTGAGCAGCAGGCCGATAATAATGAGCAGCAGCCCATAGCCGGCGTCGCCCATGCAGAAGGCGAAGAACAGCAGGAAGAACACAGCGATGAAGGGCGTGGGGTCGAAACCGTCATAGGCCGGGCGGCCGTACATGTCGGTCAGCACCTCGAACATCTTCACGAACTTGTTGTTGCGGAAGCTGATGGGCGGATTATCGTCCACCTGCGCCTCGTCCTTGAGATAGTAAACGCCCGTTTCCTCCACAGCCTTGGTGACCGCCTCTTCGTTCTCCGTCGGGGCATAGCCAACGAGGGTGACAATGGTATTCTCAGCAGCGGGCACGGCGGCCTGTTTGGCGAGGTAGAGGTCCAGCTGGGTGAGACGCTCGCGGCTTTCGGCCTCGAATTCGTCCTGACGTTTCTTCGCAGTCAGGAGGATTGCCTTCTCGTGGTCCATCTCGGCCTGGACTTCCGCGATTTCCTGCTGCACAGCCCCGAAGCTGCGGTGCGGAGCGCGGACGCGGTCGGGAAGGGTGTCAGGACCCGCCACGACAAACCAGACCTTACCGTCGGCCTCTTTCACAATGTTGACAGCATTCTGCTGGGCCCATTCCGGATTGAACGACTTGGCGGAACTGACGTGGAATTGGACCGGGACACCGGCGTCGGAGAGCTTTTTCAGAAGCTCCGGATCGAATGCGCCCCATGGCTCCGCGGCGGCGGCCTCTTTCTCGAGGGCCTTCATCCGCTCACCGAGCTGCTCCAGGGTATCCAGCGCCGCGGCGGTGGCGTAGGTGAGGTCACCCTCGATCGGGGCGGGCTGGAGCTCTTCGGGGAAGAAGATCTTCCCGAGGGACTGGACGAGGTCCTTCCGATGCTCCACGGCGCGGAGCAGCTCGCCGGACGGCCCGTCCACGGGCTTCACGCTGCGGGTGATATCGACGAGGCCTATCTCCTGGAGTTTCTCCAGCAGGCCTTCCTGTTCACCGTTGAGCAGGATGAAGGAGTATTTGGTCATCGGACTGATCATACCTCCGAGGCCTCCTCCTCCTCTGCCGCATGGCGCTGCTTGACGATCTTCTGGGAGGCCTTGGAGAGGTTCTCCTCATCCTCCATGTACCGCTTGATCTTGCGGATCGCTTCCTGGAATCCCGGAATCTGGACTTTCTCGTACAGGTTCACCTTCTGGGTCGTCTTCTTCCGCTGGTAGTCCAGGATGCGGGCCTTCTCCCGGTACACTTCCGACTCGATGCCGAGCCGGGAGAGCTCCTTGAGAATGGCCACGCCGTCGGCGTACCAGGCCGGTTTGGCGAAGGCGTTGAACGGGCGGATCTCGTAGTGGATGTCCCCGAGGGCCGGGGTTTTCACGCCCGCGACCTTCACGGTGTGCAGGTCCACATCCGTGATGGCCACGAGGCCCGGATCGAACTCGTTCCAGAGGGAGGCGAGATAGTCGTAGCGTTCCATGGCGGCTTCCAGGTCGGCAATAAGACGGTCACTCTCGTTCTTGGCCTTGCGCACTTCCAGCCGCAGGGCGCTTTCCTTGTTCTGCAACGTAGGAAGCGCCTTCTGCCGGACCTTCAGCTGCTTGCCGATCTCGTTCAGCGACGTTTTATTGTATTGGAATTTAACAGCCATACATTAAAGATTTCTCGACTTCGCTCGAAATGACAATCAGGCCTTCCAGTATTTGTCCACGAGGGCCTGCTTGATGCCGGTTTCGGCCGGGGTGAAGTACTTCGCGAACAGCTTCCAGGCGGTGTCCAGCATCTCGGTGATGGAGATGTTCACGTCGATGGCGAGCAGTTCGCGGGCGTAGTCCTTCGCGTAGTCCAGGCAGCGGACGTCGTAGTCGGAGAGGTCGAAACCGTTCTCCAGCTTGGTCTTCGCGTTCTGGGCATCGGCGTACAGGCGGACGGAGGCGTTCATGACCTGGGAGTGGTCTTCGCGCGTCTTCTTGTTCTGGACGAGCTGTTTCAGACGGGACAGGGAGCGGAACGGGTCGATAATGACCTTGCCGGTGTCGGTGTCCGCGCGGAGGAACAGCTGGCCTTCGGTGATATAACCGGTGTTGTCCGGGATGGCGTGCGTGATGTCGCCGTCGTTCAGGGTGGTCACCGCGATGATGGTGATGGAACCCTCGGTCGGGAGCTGCACGGCCTTCTCGTAGATCTTCGCGAGGTCGGAATACAGGGAGCCCGGCATGGAGTCCTTGGACGGGATCTGGTCCATACGGTTGGACACGATGGACAGGGCGTCCGCGTACAGGGTCATGTCGGTCAGCAGCACCAGGACTTTCTCATTCTTGTCCACGGCGAAGTACTCGGCGGCGGTCAGGGCCATGTCCGGCACCAGGAGGCGCTCCACCGGGGGATTCTCGGTCGTGTTGATGAAGCAGATGATCTTGTCCAGGGCGCCCGCGGCCTCGAAGGAGTTCTTGAAGAACAGGTAGTCGTCGTTGGACAGGCCCATGCCGCCGAGGATAATCTTGTCCACATCGGCGCGGAGGGCCACATCGGCCATCACCTGGTTGTAGGGCTGGTCCGGGTCGGCGAAGAACGGGATCTTCTGGCCGGACACGAGCGTGTTGTTCAGGTCGATGCCGGCAATGCCGGTCGGGATGAGCTGGGACGGCTGGCGGCGCTTGTACGGGTTCACGGACGGACCGCCGATCTGGCGCTCTTCACCCTCGATCTCGGGGCCGCCGTCCAGCGGATGGCCGTAGGCGTCGAAGAAGCGGCCGGCGAGCTGGTCGGAGACCTTGAGCACGGGCGGCTCGCCGAGGAAAGTGACTTCGGCATTGGTGGGGATACCCTCCGTGCCGGAGAAGATCTGCAGGGTTACGACGTCGCCCTTGATGCGCACGACCTGGGCGAGCTTGCCGGCCACGACGGCCAGTTCGTCATTGGACACGCCCTTCGCGCGGAGCGAAACCGTCGCCTTGGTGATGCCTTCCAGCTGGGTGTAGACTCTTTGGTATGCTTTCATGGTCTTATGCAATCATTTGGTTGACGGTATCCTGGTAGCCCTGGAAGGCCTCGCCCTGGAACTCGGAGTAGTTCATCTGGCGGAGCACGTTGATCAGGTCCTTGAAGAAGGTCCGGCACTTTTCGAAGTCTTCGAACTCATATTCCTTGTCGCAGATGCCCAGCACGAGGTCCAGCATGTAGCGCTGGCGCTCGATCGGGCACAGGGCATCGATGGCGTCGAAGGCATCCTGCTGCAGGATGACGAAGTCCACGAGCTCGGACTTCCAGAAGTTCACGTGGTAGCTCATCGGGACACCGTCGTCGCCGAGGATGTTGATCTGCTCACTGGCTTCCTTGCCGCGGCGGATGATGTTCTTTGCGGTCTTGACCTTGCCGACCCAGCCGGGTTCGACGGTCTCGTCCAGGTACGCCTCGATTTCCGGATACTCCAGGTATTTGGAATAGGAATCCAGCGGGGAGACGGCCGGGTAGCGTTTCTGGTCGGCCCGGTTCTGCTCGAGGGCGTAGAAGCAGCGGGCGGCCTTCTTGGTGGACTCGGTGACGGGCTCCTTGAGGTTACCGCCGGCCGGGGACACCGTGCCGATGAAGGTGACGGCGCCGGTCTGGCCGTTGTTCAGCACGACCATGCCCGCGCGGGCGTAGAAGTTGGAGATAATGGCGGACAGGTCCACCGGGAACGCATCGGCGCCCGGGAGCTCTTCCATACGGTTGGACATCTCACGGAGGGCCTGGGCCCAACGGGACGTGGAGTCCGCGAGGAGGAGGCATTTGAGGCCCATCGCGCGGTAGTATTCGCACAGGGTCATGGCGGTGTAGACGGACGCCTCACGGGCGGCCACCGGCATGTTGGAGGTATTGCAGATGATCGTGGTACGTTCCATCAGGTGGCGCCCGGTGTGCGGGTCAATCAGTTCCGGGAACTCGGTGAAGATCTCCACGACCTCGTTCGCGCGCTCGCCGCAGGCCGCCATGACAATCACGTCGGCGTCGCCCTGCTTCGCGATGGCGTGCTGGAGGACCGTCTTTCCGCAGCCGAACGGGCCCGGGATGAAGCCCGTGCCGCCTTCGGCGATGGGGTTCAGCGTGTCGATCACGCGGACGCCCGTCTCCATGATGCGGTTGGGACGCGGCTTTTCCTTGTAGCCCTTGATAGCCACCTTGACGGGCCATTTCTGGGTCATGGTGACATTGACATCCTCGCCGTCGGCCCCTGTCAGGACCGCGACGACGGTGTCGATGTTGTACTGCCCGGCAGGAACGATGGACTTGACGGTGTACGCGCCCTGGAAGGTGAACGGAACCATGATCTTGTGGGGAAGCCAGCCTTCCTTGACCTCGCCCAGCCAGTCGGCCGCGATGACTTTGTCACCGGGCTGCGCGATGGGGGTGAAGTCCCAGAGTTTCTCGTGGTCCAGCGGATCGGTGTACTCGCCGCGCTTGAGGAAGACGCTCTCCATGGTGGTGAGGTCGTTCTGCAGGCCGTCGTAGACGCTGGACAACAGGCCCGGACCCAGGGTGACCTGGAGCATCCGTCCTTCGAACTCGACCTTGTCGCCGCCCCGGAGGCCGCGGGTGCTCTCGAACACCTGTACGGAGGCGTACTTCCCGTTGACCTTGATGACTTCGGCCATCATCTTGACGCCGCCCAGGTCAATGAAGCAGATTTCGTTTTCTGCCACCGGTCCGTCCACCAGTACGGTCACAAGGTTCGAGACGATACCCGTAACAATACCTGTAGTTTTCATTCGATTTATCTTTAGTTGATTATTATTCGGAATACTTGACGCCCTTGTAAGTGCCGCGGACGTCCTTCAGGAGGCGGCGGAACACGTCCCGTCCCACTTCCTCATCCAGGTTCAGCCAGCGGGTCACGATGCGGAGCTTGGCGATGTAGGCGAGGACGGCTTCGATGTCGAAGTAGTGGAAGGTGGCGAGGCTGTCGATCTTGTCCCAGAGGACGTCATCCAGCCCTTTCTCGCGGGAGACGAGGTCCTGGTCGGCCAGGATATTGTCCACTTTGAGCGCTTCCTCGAACTCGCCGCCCGTGAAACGGAAACCGTCGATATCCACGTCCTCCGCCTCGGGATCCTCCCCGGTCATCAAGTCCTGGTCGGGCTCACGGCCCAGCTGGGCGTTCAGGTAGCGGACCTTGGCGTTGCGGAGGTTCAGGTCGAACCGGAAATACTCCCGGAGGAAGCGGTTCCGGTGCTTGAGGGCCGCCGCATAGAAGTCCGCATTCAGCTCCTTGTCAGAGAAGCCCTTCAGCAGGAATTCCACGAGGCCCTGGTCCTTCTCGTCCAGGTCCCGCTTGATGTCGGAGATCACCGAGTTGAACCCGGCCTGACCGGCATACTTGAAGTCCAAGGTCAGGTAGGGGAGACTCGAGATGATATATTCGAAATTGCTCATGCTCTTGTCATTTCGAGCTGTTGGTCTCTTGTCATTTCGAGCTTGTCGAGAAATCTACCCGAACAGGAGTTTCTTCGTCGCGGGACGCAGGTAGCTGCCGATGAGGTCCTTGAAGGTCTCATCCGTGAGGCTCACGAAGTAGCCGCCGTCCTTGGGGCCGATCTTGAAGCCGCCGGCGACCTTCTTGGAGAAGGAGGCGTCGATCCCCTTGCCGAGGAGCTTGCCGAGTTCGTTCTTGACGAAGGGCTCGAGCGCGGACTTCAGGCTTTCCGGAAGGACGAGGGAGAGGTCCGCGGGCTCATCGGCGGAGAATTTCTGCGCCACGGCGGTGATAATGCCCTTGATGAAGTCTTCATTGGCGAGGGCCTTGTCCACGGTGCCGTCCACGACCTTCGAGACCACGAGGTTCTCGATGTCCGTGCGGGTGGCCTGGACGGCCTGCTGGGCGGCCATCTTCACGTCGCCCTCGACCTTGACCTTGAAGTCCTCGGCGTCCTTGCGGGCCTTGGCGAGGATGGCGGCCTGGGCTTTCTGGAGGAGGGCTTCGCCGTCCTGTTTTCCCTTGGCGAGACCTTCCTCGTACAGCTTCTGGGTGAGTTCTTGGAGTTTGTCCATATTCGTATCAGTGTTTGTTTATTAGTCTGCGGTTACTAACCAACAAATATAATAAAAAATGGCCAAAACCCAAGGCTGTGGCCATAAAATCAAAGTGGTATTGTCAGAAAAAAAGGTTGTCTCTCGCCATCGCACCCCCTCCCTTTTCGGGAGGGTCTAGCACGCCCGCGTGCTGACCCCTCCGAAAAACAGGAGGGGTTAGTACAAGACAATTATGAAAGCTTTATGAATCAGCATGTTATAAACCAAAGCGTGCTAACCCCTAATACTCCACCAGGAATCCGACGCTCCAAGTCCTGTACTCCGGTCCATGCGGGGCGTAAAAAGCAGGTGTCGGGCTATAAAGTAATCGAGTGAAGTTTGGGATGTCCGTTACGATGGATTTCGAACAAAATGTAACAAGAAACACATAAAATACATAGTGAAACAACACAAGTTATCAACAATCCCTTGCTGAATGCGGGCGGCGGGTGTACCTTGGGACAAAAAAGAAAGGACATGAAGCCGTGCTTTCAGATCAATTCCAAGAAGTTGGAGAAGGAACTGCTGTTCCGGGATGAGGAGGATTATATCTATGGGGTCAACACCTTGGCCTTGATCCTGCTCCAGTTTCCGGGCGTGGTGGTCTATGCCTTCACGCTGATGAGCAACCATATCCATCTCCTGCTGGGTGGGCCCAGAGAGCAGTGTGAGGCCTACTATGATGCGGTGATGCATCGACTTTCCCTCTGGCTGAAAAGGAAATACGGGTTGAGCGGTGTAGTGCCCTATGGACCGGAGAATCGGGAAGTGGTAGTCGTCAAGGGGGTCGATCATTTCGTCATCGAGGTACTGTACCTGCTGCGGAACCCTTTCAAGGCAAAGATCTGCTACCCGGGCGACTACCCGTGGAGTTCGGTCGGCATGTACTTTTCCAGGCGCGGCCAATGGGTTGGTCGGAAAGCGTCCACGTTCACGGCCCGTGAACTGCGCCGGATGCTGAAGACCAATGTCCGGATTCCGGGACACTGGGAGATTGCAGAAAACGGCATGGTCATTCCTCACTTTGTGAACTGGAAGGCTGTCGAGAAAGCCTTCGAGAACGACGAGGCCACTTACCTCCGACGGCTGATGGAACCGGTCGAGGCGCGGCGCAACCAGTTGTCCGGCCTGCCGATGGAGCTCAAGTTCAGCGATCAGGAAATCGCCGCCCGGGTGCAGACCATCTGCCAGAACGAACTGAATGTCAAGGACCATCGCCAGCTCCCCGCCAAGGAACTCCTCCGCCTGTGCCGCACTTTGTCCATGCGCTTCGGCACCTCGGCCGAGCAACTGCAACGGGTCCTCGGAGTTGGCAAAACCCTCCTGGAAGACTGGCTATAGGGGGCGTAAGACTAGCCAGGTGCGGAACGGGGGCAGGGGGCCGGGACTGGCCCTTGAGGGGGTCAGCACGCTACGTTTCATAACACACTGATCCACAATGCCTTCATAATTGCCTTGTACCAACCCCACCCGTTTTTCGGAGGGGTCAGCACGCGGGCGTGCTAAACCCTACTGAAAAGGGAGGGGGTTAGCACGGGTGGATTTGTAATTGATTAAAAATCAGCATGTTGAAAAAGTAGGTGTGCTGACCCGTCAAAGACACCTCGAGGCCGGGCCGAAGGGCGGCCTCATTTTTTGCGGAAAATGCGTATCTTTGTCTTCCCATGGCAAGTTACCTGCAGATCGAGAACATTTCCAAGTCGTACGGCCCCAAGGTGCTGTTCGAGCACATCGACTTCAACATCAACGAGGGCGACAAGGTCGCGCTCATCGCGCCGAACGGCACCGGGAAGACCTCCCTGCTGCGGATCCTCGCCGGCAAGGACAAGTCCGACAGCGGTGGGAAGATTCTGTTCCTCAAGGACATACGCATCGCTTTCCTGGAGCAGGAATATGCCTACGACCCCGAGAAGAGCATTTTCCGGCAGATCATGGACGGCTCCACCGAATGGACGGAGCACCTGGACCAGGACCATCTGTGGGAGTACGAGCGCCGGGTGCAGCGGCTCCTGACGCAGTTCTCCCTCACGGACTGGAAAAAGCCGATGAAAGACCTCTCCGGCGGCGAAGTCAAGCGGGTGGCATTGACCCAGATGCTCGCCTCCGAGGCCGACTTCTACATCATGGACGAGCCCACGAACCACCTGGATATCGATGCCATCGAATTCCTGGAGCAGCACCTCAAGCACGCCCGCAGCACCCTGTTCATGGTCACGCACGACCGCTATTTCCTGGACCGCGTGTGCAACACGGTGATGGAGATGGACCGGGGCAAGGTCTATATCTACCGCGGCGACTACATGAACTTCCTCGAGAAGCGGCAGGAGCGTATCGACAATTACAATGCGGAGACGGACAAGGTCCGGAACGTCCTCCGGCGGGAGCTGGAATGGATGCACGCCTCACCGTGCGCCCGCACCGGCAAGGCCAAATACCGCAAGCAGGCCTTTTGGGAACTGAAGGAGCGGGCGGAGGACACCTATGTGTCCAAGCAGGTGGACATGTCCGAAATCCAGATCAAGGGCACCTACCTCGGCAACAAGGTCATCAACTGCAAGGACCTTTCCTTCTGGTGGGAGGACAAATGCTACCTGAGCCACTTCAGCTACAATTTCCAGCGATACGAGCGTGTGGGGATCGTCGGCCGGAACGCCGCCGGGAAGACGACCTTCCTGAACCTCATCACCGGGAAATGGAACCCGTCGATGGGCGGGCAGATGACTGGTATCGTAGACCTCGGCGAATCTCTCAAGATCGGCTATTACCACCAGGCCGGCATGCAGTTCGACCCGAACCAGACCGTGATGGACACCGTCCCGAGTACGCACCTGCTGGAACGGTTCCTCTTTCCGCACGACATGTGGATGAACCCCGTCTCGCGGCTCTCCGGCGGCGAGAGGCGGCGGCTGTACCTGCTGACAATCCTGCTGCAACAGCCCAACTTCCTCATCCTGGACGAGCCCACGAACGACCTGGACATCGTCACCCTGGACATCCTGGAGGAATACCTGCTGGAGTTCAAGGGATCCTTGATTATCGTCTCCCACGACCGCCATTTCCTGGACCGCCTGGTGGACCACCTCTTCGTCTTCTGCGGCGACGGCGTCGTCAAGGACTTCATCGGCAACTACACCGAATACCGCACCTTCTTCAAGGACTACGAAGCCGCGCAGAAGGCGGCGGCGAAAGCGGTCATTCCGAGCGCAGCGAAGGAATCTGCCAAACCGAAAGCCCCTGCCAAACGAAAACTCACCTGGAAAGAGCAGCAGGAACTCAAGGCCCTGGACGAGGAAATCCCGCGCCTGGAAGCCGAAAAGGCTGACCTCGAAGCCAAGCTATCCTCCGGCACCCTCTCCGCCACTGAATTGCAAACCGCCTCCACCCGTTACGGCGAACTGCAGGGTATCCTGGACGAGAAAGAACTCCGCTGGCTGGAATTGTCGGAGATTTGACGTGCCTCGCCAGGTGGCGAGGGGCCTTGTGGGGGCTGTTGTGGGCGATCCACGGCAAAAAATGAGGCCGCCCCGAAGGACGGCCTCTCAACGTGGTCAGGTTCAGTTTACTTCTTGAAGAGCATCGGAGCCATCTCGTAGAGGCAGCGGCGCCAGGTCAGGAACTCGTGGGCCGTGCCCTCGGAGACGTAACCCTTGGCGTTGAAGCCGGCGGCCTGCAGGTCAGCAGCGGCCTTGCGGATCTGGTCCGGGCCTTCCTTGCTGCCGCAGCCGACGAAGATACCCTTCACGCCGGTGTCCTTCACTTCGTCCGGGTTGTAGGTGCCGCCGCTCAGGAGGCCGTACCAGCCGAACATTTCGGGACGGGCCAGGGTGATGGTGTGCGTTTCCATACCGCCCATGGACAGGCCGGCCATCGCGCGGCTGTCCTTCTTGGCGATCGTGCGGAAGTTGGCGTCGATGTACGGGACGAGCTCGTCGCAGAGGACGGCCTCGAAGCCGTTGTTCATCATCATGCCGAAGCCGCCGGCCGGACGGGCGGGACGGCCCCCCTGCGGAGCGCCGCCGGGGGCGGCAGCCGGGCGGGCGCCCGGAGCACCGGCAGGAGCGGCGCCGGGACGGCCGGGACCACCGGCGGGAGCGCCTTCAGGACGGGCGGCCGGACGCGGCATCTGGCCGGGACGGAAGCCCTCGTTGGTCATGCCGTAGGTCATCACGATGATGAACGGCTCGATCTTGCCCGCGGCGATGAGGTTGTCCATGATCAGGTTCGCATGGCCCTGGTTCCACCAGGCATACTCGTTCTCACCCCAGCCGTGCTGCAGGTACAGCACCGGGTACTTCTTCTTGTTCTGGTCATACTGCGGCGGAGTGTACACCCACGCGACGCGGTTCTGGTTCGTGCTCTTGGACCAGAAGAGGACCTGCTGCACCTTGCCGTGCGGCACGTTCTTCATGGCGTAGAAGTCGGCGTCGTGCGCCGGGATCTCGATACCGCTCTCCCAGCGGGTGGAGCCGTAGTAGTTGTGCGTGCCGGGATCGTTGAACACGCCGCCGTCGATCGTCAGGTGATAGTAGTGGAAGCCTTCGTCCATGGGACCGGCGGTCGTGCCCATCCAGGAGCCGTCTTCCGCCTTGCGCAGGACCGTTCCGCCGGAACCGCCGAGACCGAGGCTCACGATGACGGACTTGGCCTTGGGGGCGTTGACCTTGAAGCGGGCGAAGCCCTGGGAGTTCACCATCGGATACTCCTGGCCCGGCTGGTTGAGCTCACTGGGCTTGAAGTCTTCCTTGATGACGAAGTCGTCCATCTTGGGATCGAAGCCCTTGACGGCGGTGAAGCCCTTGACGGCGGTGTAGGCCTGCTTCGGCTTGTAGTTCTCGTCGAACAGGAGCGGGTAGTTGTTCGTGCCCAGCCAGGAATCCTTGTCGGAGACGTTCCAGAAGGTGACGCAGTCGATTACGTCCTTGTGCTTGCGGAGGACCTTGAACAGGTTCACGTACTGGTCCTGCTGCAGGGTACGCTCCCAATCGGCCACCTGGGTGGCACCCTGGCGGAAGCGGAGGCCGCCGCCCATGTCCTCGTTGACGCGGATGTCCAGCTCGGTGAGGTGGATGTGCTTGACAATGGTGGAATAGAGCTTGATGGCGTTGTCGACCTCTTCCATAGTCGGGCCGTACACGTTGTAGTGGGCCTGCATGCCGATACCGTCGACGGGCACGCCGGCGTCCTTCATGCGCTTGACGAGGTTGAAGATGCGCTGGCTCTTGGCGGGCTCGGCGTCATTGTAGTCGTTGTAGAACAGGAGGGCGTTCGGATCCGCCTCGTGGGCATACTCGAAAGCCTTGTAGATGAACTCTTCGCCGGCGATCTGGTACATCGGGGAGTTGCGGAGTTCGGGGCGGCCCGGATAGACGGGGCTGTCCGCCACGGCCTCATTCACGACATCCCAGCAGTACACGACATCCTTGTAACGGTTCACGATGGCCTGGATGTGGTGCTTCATGTTCGCGTAGAACTCCTCCTTGGGCAGGAGGTTGCCCTTCTCGTCCTGGTACATCCAGGTGCCGATCTGGCTGTGCCACATGAGGGTGTGGCCACGCATCTTGATGCCGTGCTCGCGGCAGAAGTTCGCGATCTTGTCGGCATCCTCCCAGTTGAACTCGCCCTTGCGGGGCTCGGTAGGCTGGGGTTTCATCGCGTTCTCGGCGGTGATGCTGTTGAATTCGCGGAGGACGACCTTGATCTGGTCCGGTTCCGCGACGTTGCGGTTGTTCACGGCGACACCGATCTTGAAGTAGTCCTTGTAGGCGTCCTTCAAGCCGTCGGTGGGCTCAGGGATGGTGCGGGGACCCCATTGGGCCCCGGCAGGGACCGCACCCAGGATCAGGGCGCAAAGTCCGGCAATGAGCGTTCTTTTCATATCAGTGTGGAATATGGTGTTCGTGTTACACTTACAAATATAGTCTTTTTGTATGAAAAACCAAAACCCGGGATAAAAAAATGAATGATCCCATAAAAAAGAAAAGGATGACCGCCGGTCGTCGACCGGGAGGTCATCCTCTTCAAGGGATGTCGTCTGACTACTTGAACAGCTTCTGGGCGAAGAGGGTCAGGTAGACGCGCCAGTTGCGCCAGATATGGCCGCCATCGGACTCGTAGTATTCGCAGGGGTAGCCGTGCTTGTCGCAATATTCCTTCAGGATAAGGGAGTTGCGCTTCACACCGTCGGCGCTGCCCACGCCGATCCAGAAGAGCTTGGGTTTGGCGGCGAACTGCGCGGCGAGTTCCGGATCGTTGTCCCCGTTCGGAACGGCGACGCCGGAGAACTGGCCCACATAGCCGAACGTGCCGGGATAGCGGCGGGAGAGGCGCGAGGACTGGCGGCCGCCCATGGACAGGCCGGCGACGGCGCGGGAGTAGCCGTCCTTCTTCACGCGGTAGCGTTTCTCGATGAACTTGATAATGTCGGGGAAGCTCTCCTCGATCTCGGCCGTGGAGTCGGAACGGCTGTTCGCCATCGTGGGCTGGAACATGTTCACGGCCGCGCCCGGGGCGGCGCTGTTGAAGTACACGCCGTTCGGCATCACGACAATCATCGGCTGGGCCTTGCCCTCAGCGATGAGGTTGTCCATGATTTGGGCCGTGCGGCCGAGGTCGGACCAGGCGTCTTCGTCGCCGCCGGAGCCGTGCAACAGGTACAGGACCGGATATTTGGCCTTGGGGTTGTCCTCATAGCCGGCCGGGGTGTACACGGTGAGACGGCGCTTCATCCCGAGCGCCGGACTGTCGTACCATACGTGGGACACGGTGCCGTGCGGGACGTCATGGACCTCATAGTACCAGCCCTTGTCGCCCTTTTCGGCGCTGAGGGTGAAGATGTTGGTCCAGGTGGCGATGTCGCGGTTCTGGTAGATGTTGTTCGGGTCCATGGTCCGGACGCCGTCCACGATGAAGCTGTAGGAGTACAGCTCGCCGGTGAGCGGCTCCGTCGTGTAGGTCCACATGCCGTCACGGCCCTCCTTCATGTCCACGCGTCCGGGCAGGAAGTCGCCCTGGAGCTGCACCGTTATCGCTTTTGGGGCGCGGTAACGGAAGGTGACCGTGTGGTCGGGGTTGATTTCGGGGGAGGTGATGCCCGAAGCCGGGCCCAGCGCCTGCTGGGCGGAGGCGACGGCGCCCACGAGGAGCGCCGCGGCCAGGATAAGGGTTCGTTTCATATTTATTTCATTAAGAGCACGCGGTGGGCGGGCGTCTCCGAAGCAGCGGCCTCGGCGGTCGCGGTGCAGCGGATGTCGCGGGACGAGGCGCCGAACAGGAAGGTGTAGGTGCCGGCGTCCACTTTCCAGGCGGAGGCTTCCTCGTCGAAGGAGGCGAGCTCGGAGGTCGGGAAGGTGAGGGTGAGCTCCTGACTTTCGCCCGGGGCCAGTTCCTTGGTCTTTCCGTAGGCCTTGAGTTCCTTGACCGGCTTGTCGAGGGTGCCGGCCGGGGCGTTCACGTACAGCTGGACGGCTTCCTTTCCGGCAACGGCGCCGGTGTTCTTGACGGTCACCTTGGCGGTGACAGTCTTGCCGTCATTGGCGACGGCCGGAGCGCTGTACTCGAAGGTGGTGTAGCTGAGGCCGTAGCCGAACGGGTAGGAGACGGGCAGATTCTGCTTGTCGAACCAGCGGTAGCCCACGTAGATGCCCTCTTCGTACCTGGTCACGTCCACGTCCTTCTGGCCGATGTCCTCGCGGCGGTTCGTGAAGTACACGCCGGTGTCGGAGTCGATCGGGAAGTTCGCGCTGGAAGCGTGGTCCATCAGGTTCATCGGGAAGGTCATCGGGAGCTTGCCGGACGGACTCTTCGCGCCGGTGAGGATGTCGGTCACGGAGTTGCCGCCTTCCTGACCCGCCTGCCAGGCGAGGAGGACGGCGTCCGGGATGTTCTTCCAAGAAGCGGTCTCGATGACGCCGCCGATGTTCAGCACGACGACCACTTTCTTGCCCTTCGCGTGGAAGGCGGCGGTCACCTTGTTCAGCAGTTCACGCTCCTTGGGGGAGAGGACGAAGTCGGCGCTGGTGCGGTCGAAGAACTCGCCGGAGTTGCGTCCGAAGGTGATGATGGCCACGTCATTGGCCTTGGCCGATGCGGACAACTCGGCGTTGGAAGGGACGAACTCGCTCGGGCGCGGGGTGGGATAGAAAGCGGACAGCTGGTCGGTGAGACTGGCCTTGAAGGCGGCATCCTCGTCGGCGATGTGCTTCAGGGTGGCTTCCTTGTTGCTCTCGTCCACGTTGAAGCCGGCGTTCTTGAGACCGTCCAGGAGGGACACGGTGTAGGCGCGGTTCACATTGCCGGAACCGGTACCGCCGGCGATGAAGTCGAATGAGGTGCATCCGAACACGGCCACGTTCTTGACGTTCTTCAGGGGCAGTACGCCCTTGTTCTCGAGGAGGACCATGCCTTCCAGCGCGCTCTGGCGGGTGACGGCGGCATGGGCCTTCAGGTCCGGCTTGTTGGAGTAGGCGTAGCCCTTGGCCTTCGGGCTGCGGGCGACGAGTTCCAGGCAGCGGCGGACGCAGACGTCGAGTTCGGCCTCCGAGAGGGAACCGTCCTTGATGGCGTCCATGATCTGCTGGTACTGCAGGTCGGTGCCCGGCTGGAGCATGTCGTTGCCGGCGGCGATCTGCTCGGCGCCGTTGTCACCGCCGAACCAGTCGGTCATCACGAGGCCCTTGAAGCCCCATTCGTCGCGGAGGACGGTGGTCTGCAGGTCCTTGCTCTGGGAGGTGTAGGTGCCGTTGATCTTGTTGTAGGAACTCATCACGGTCCAGGGATCGGATTCCTTGACGGTGATCTCGAAGCCCTTGAGGTAGATCTCGCGCTGGGCGCGCGGGGAGATGACGGCATTGTTGCCGGTGCGGTTCGTCTCCTGGTTGTTGTAGGCGAAGTGCTTGATGGAAGTGCCCACGTCGTTGCTCTGGACGCCGCGCACATAGGCGGCCGCAGTCTTGCCGGCGACCACCGGATCCTCGGAATAGTACTCGAAGTTGCGGCCGTTCAGCGGGTTGCGGTGGATGTTCAGGGCCGGCGCGAGATAGACGTCGGCGCCGTACTCATGGACCTCTTCACCCATGGCCTTGCCCACGTTCTCCACCAGCTCCTGGTTCCAGGTCGAGGCCAGCAGGGTGCCGATGGGGAAGTGCGTGCAGTAATAGGTATTCTCGTCGCCTTCGCGGGTCGGGTCGATGCGGAGGCCGGCAGGACCGTCGGCGAGGACGATGGACGGGATGCCCAGCCGTTCGATGGGATAGGTGGTGCCGGCGGCGCCCGGGACGATGTTCTTCGTCGCGCCCACGACGGCGGACTCTCCGCCGAAGCCGGCCATGCCGGTGCCGATGACGAAATGGACCTTCTCCTCGAGGGTCATGGCCTTGAGGACCTTGTCGATGGAATCTTTCCCGAGCTGGGGATCGCTTTTGCAGCCGGCGAGGGCCAGGACTGCGGCGCTGATGAGCATGATTTTCTTCATATCGTAAGCAATGGTTTCAGTGTCGGTTATGTTCGGCAAAGATACGGAGATTATCCTGATCCGTTCTTATTTGGATGTTCAATTATTATTTCCGATGTTTGTATTCGGTAACTTGACCCCGATATGAAAAAGATTGTCACCCTCCTGACGGCCCTCGCCGTCGCTCCGTTCCTGTGGGCCCAAAACCCGTATCTGCCGCTCTGGGAGCACCTTCCCGACGGCGAGCCCCGCGTTTTCGAAGATCCCGACCAGCCGGGAAAATACCGCGCCTACATCATCGGCTCGCACGACCTCACCTACACCGCCTACTGCAGCGGCGACATCCGCATGTGGTCGGCCCCGGTCGAGGACCTGAGCCAGTGGCGGGACGAGGGTATCCTCTTCTCCTGGTTCGTGGACGGCCAGTGGGATACCATGTATGCTCCGGATCTCGTGGAGGTGCGTGACCGCGTCACGGGCAAGAAGACTTATTACCTGTATCCGCATTCCCGCGGGCGCGGCCGGATCGCCACCGTGTGCAAGTCTGATCGTCCGGATGGTCCGTTCGTCCCGGTCAATGTCACCGAGGACGGCCGCGGCGTCCTGCCCGGCTCCCTCATCGACTTCGACCCTTCCGTCTTCATCGAGACCATCACGGACAGGAAGGATCCGGATTACGGCATCGGCTTTCGCGCCTATGTCTATTATGGTTTCCAGCACTCGACGGCCTGCGAGCTGGACCAGAACACCATGTATTCCATGCGGCCCGGTACGCAGCTGCACGATTATTTCATTCCGGCCAGCTCCCAGTACGGCCAGGTCCGCGATCCCGAAGGAACGCAGTATCCGGCGCTGTACAAGGGCCAGAACCCCGGCGATTTCAACTTCTTCGAGGCTTCCAGCATCCGCAAGGTGGGGAACAAATATGTCATGGTGTTCTCCGGCTACAGCGGCCCGGATTACGGCCTTTCCTCCACGAACTCCGCGCTCCGCTACGCCTTTGGCGACTCGCCGCTCGGTCCCTGGCGCTCCGGCGGCGTGCTCGTGGACTCCCGCGGCGTCGTTCCCGACGAGAACGGCGAGCATCTGACCACTTCCAATGCCGCGCACAACACGCACGGTTCCCTGCAGGAGATCAACGGCCAGTGGTATGTGTTCTATCACCGCCCGCCGCGCGGTTTCGGCAACGCCCGCCAGTCGATGGTGGCGCCCGTGAAGATCGAATGGGACAACAAGAAAGTGGCCGACGGAGGACAGCTCCGCATCACGGGCTACGACCCGTACGCCAAGGACGAGGCCTGGACGGCTTCCGCCGCGGACGGCACGACCTATACGGGCGCGGAGGTAACGAGCGAGGGTTTCCAGATCTTCGGCCTGCCTCCGTACGCCTACTATTCTGCCGGCTACGCCTGCTACCTGTCGGACCAGGAATGGATGCAGGACAACCACGATGTCTGGTGCAATGACATGGATGTGGCCGGCGTCACCAACGGCGGCATTGTCGGCTTCAAGTACTTCGGCTTCGGCGGCCTGGACCAGTGGAAAAAGGGTGTGAATCCCTTTGTGGGCACCAGGCAGGGCGACGGCACGCAGTTGGACCTGTACCTGACGCCCGGCCGTCACGGCGCTTTCAAGATCCATGTGATGCTGGACGGCCCCTATGCCAATGCCACGTGGCAAGGCCGCGAGATCGCGGTGGTCGAGGTTCCTGACGGCAAGAGAGGGGAGTTGCTGCATCTGACGGTGCCGGTTCCGGCCGTGGAAGGCCTCTCCGGCAAGCACGCCATCTTCCTGGTGGCGGAGGGCGCCGATATCCAGCGTCCGCAAATGGACCCGCGCTTCGCCGCTTTCGCCGCGCGGAATCCCCGCCGTCCGGACGGGCTCTTCGACCTGCACGGCATTGGCTTCTCCAAGCCCGGTACGCCTTGCATCCGTCCGACCGTGCCGCAGGTGAAGATCTTTGCTGATGGGAAACAGCTGGCCGTTCCCACGACGCCCGTCCGCTTCACGAACGCGAGCGGCATCATGGACCAGCTCCACTATCAGGTGTACGCCCCGCTCCAGGACGGTTCCGTCCTGCAGGTGAGCGCATCCGATCCCGACGTCCTGATTTCCACCGGACCCGTCGTGAACGGCCGTGCAACCGTCAAGTGCTCCTGGAAGGGGCTGGAGAAGATCTACTGGATCAATTAAGGCCCGTATTACGGGATACTACACCGCTTGCAGCAGGCCTTTCGCGAGGTCTGCTGCTGCGTTTTCACGGGCTTCCACGTGGCGTTTTTTGCCGGTGGCCGTGTAGGGGACGGAGTCCACGAAACGATAGTAGCGGGGCCGCTTGAAGTTGGCGATGTAGGGGCTTTCCTTGCAGAAATCGTCCAGTTCCCCGACGGTCAGGGCACCGTCCTTCGGAACGATGTAGGCTGTCACCAGCTGTCCCCGGACCTTGTCGGGCACGGATGTCACGACGCAGTCCTTGACCTTCGGATTCATGGCGAGGACGGCCTCAACCTCGGTGGGATAAATGTTTTCACCGGAGGAGATGATCATGTCGTCGCGGCGGCCGACGATGGTGATGAAACCCTTCCCGTCCCAGGTCGCGAGGTCGTTGGTGTAGAGGAAACCCTTGTAGTACTTGCGCTCCGTCTCGGACTCGTTGTCGTAATAGAGGTAGGGTGATTTGGCGGGGGAGGAGAGGATGACCTCGCCGATCTCGAGACCGTCCTGGGCGGCCAGGTCGTCGGGTTCGGTGCGGCGGCCGTCATGGAGGCGGACCACACGCACGTCGTCATCGACACAGGAAGCGCCGGCGGAACCGGCTCCTTCCGGCAGGTCGAAGGGGCGGAGGAATGTGTTCCAGAACGTTTCCGTGGTGCCGTAGCCGTTGAAGATATTCGGGGTGAGCACGCGCTGGTAGCGGATGCAGGCCGCTTTCTCCAGGGGACTGCCCATGGTGACGATTCCCTTGAGGGAAGATATATCGTGCGATGCCTCTTCCTGTTCGTCGGCCAGACTGCCGAGGACCGTGGGAACCCCCACGAGGAAGGTGATGCCGTACCGGGAGACGTACTCGAGCGCCGTCTTAGCGTCGAACTTCGGAAGGACCACGATGGCCGCGCCGGCATAGAAGGCCGGGCAGGGGCCCGCGCAGTGAAGGCCGCCGCGATGGAACCACGGCGTGGTGTTCATCGTCACGTCGCGGTAGCTCATCGGGAAATGGATCATCACGTCATGTGCGGACAGGACTTCGTTGATGCTCGTGAGCGGAATGGCCTTGGGATGGCCGGTGGTGCCGGACGTATAGAGGCGGGCCGTCTCGTCATAAATATTGTGGTCCACGTCCGGCTCGGCCTCCGACGCGCTTTCAATGAAGGCCGCATAGGAGGAGGCCCCCCACGGTGTGCCGTCCCCGATGGCCAGGAGGATTTCCGGCCGGTGATGGGCCAGGCTCAGTGCATGCTCCACGGTTTCCCGGCAGGGGGCGCAGAACAAGAGCGCCTTCGGGCGGGAGTCGTCGATGCTCCAGGCCAGTTCGCCCGGGCTGAAACGGAAGCTGACGGGACAGCAGATGGCGCCCGTCTTGTGGGCGGCGACATAGCCGATGGCGAATTCCGGACAGTTGCCCAGCTGCATCATCAAGACATCTCCCTTCTGGAGGCCGGCGTCCATCAGGGCGTTGGCGAAGCGGTTGCATTCGCGGTCCAGCTCCCGGTAGGTCCAGCTCCGTCCGTCGGCGGGCGAAATCATCGCGGGGCGGTTCCCGTACCGCCGCACGTTGCGCAGGAAGCCCTCGATCCAGGTATAGCGCGATTCGAATATCTGCTTGAAATTGTCCATTTTTCCGTTTTCCAGTTGCAGAACAAAATTAGGAAACGGGTAGATTTTGGACAAATTATGGCAGAAAATGGGTTGTTCTTGTGGGAAATATGAAAATATATTTGTAACTTTGCGAAAACGATGTGGGAAAAATAAACATTTTTGTGCCCTTATGGAACATCCGCTTGACAAGACCCTGCACCTGGACATGGTGCCCCGGACTTCGAAAACCTTGTACGTAAAGGACGAATTCGTCATTTCCGACAACCTCTCCATCCGGCTCCCGCCGGGCATCGCCGCCCTCCTGGAGAAGGGGAGGCCCACGCGCACCCTGCGCCCGAACTGGCTGGAGTTTCCCTACCGGATCGGCTTCAACGCGATCCTGTTCGTGGAAACCGGCGTGGTGGACTGCATCCTCAACACGGAAACGTTCCGCATCACGAACCGGTCCGTCCTGTTGATTCCCTCGGCGACGCTCCTCCGGGACCTGAACTGGCAGGCGGGAACCCGGTACATCCTCTTCGGCTACAACGACGGAAAGCTCTTCTCCGCCATGACTTCCCGCTCCGCGAAGATCCTCAAGGCGTCGATGATCGCCCCCTTCGTCCTGACCATGGACCAGGAGCGGATGGATCGCTATATGCATCTGATCCGGGTTCTGATCCATGTGGCGAGCGGCGGTCCGGACTATGATTTCCAGGACGACATCATCAGCGGCGCCGCGCAGATGTTCAGCGGCGGCCTGGCGCGGCTCGTGGTGGAAAGGACAGACCGGCGGACGCGGGTTCCCCGCGAGATGACCGTCACGCAGGATTTCATCCGGCTCGTCCAGGCCCGGTGCCTGGAGCACCGCGACCTGGACTACTATGCCCGGGAGCTCTGCATCACCCCGAAATACCTCTCCCGCATCGTCAGCAAGGTCGCCGGAAAGAAGGCGCTCCTGGTCATCCAGGAAAATGTGATCGCCGAGGCGGAAGCCCTGCTCAAGGAAGGGAAGTACAACATCCAGCAGGTCAGTGACCTCCTGCATTTCCCGTCGCCCTCCTATTTCTGCCGCTATTTCCGGAAGGCTACCGGCCAGACGCCCCGGGCGTACATGCTGGGATAGCGCGTTTTGAAAGCTGGCGGGAAAACCGTATCTTTGATTAATCTATTGCAGCCAACGATGAAAAGTTTCGGACATTTCGACGACGCGCACCGCGAGTACGTCATCACGGATCCCGCCACCCCGTGGCCCTGGATCAACTATATGGGCACGGAAGATTTCTTCTCCCTCATTTCCAACACCGCCGGCGGCTACTGCTTCTGCAAGGACGCCAAGTTCCGCCGGATCCTGCGGTACCGCTACAACGGGGTGCCGATGGACGATGGCGGGCGCTATTATTACATCAAGGACGGCGACACTGTCTGGAACCCGGGCTGGAAGCCCTGCAAGACGCCGCTGGACTTCTATGAGTGCCGGCACGGCATGGGCTATACCCGCGTGACGGGAGAGAAGGACGGCCTGAAGGCCGATGTCCTTTTCTTCGTGCCCATCGGCCACCGCTGCGAGGTGCACCGGGTGAAACTCACGAACACGGGCGCGGTGAAGAAGACCTTCCAGCTCTATTCCTTCGTGGAATGGTGCCTCTGGAATGCCTCGACGGACATGGAGAACTTCCAGCGGAACCTGTCCACCGGCCAGGTGGAAATCGAGGGGAACGTCCTATATCACAAGACCGAATACCGCGAGCGCCGCGACCATTACGCCTTCTTCGGCGTGAACCGCGCTTTCGACGGCTTCGATACCGACCGGGAAACCTTCATCGGCATGTACAATGGCTTCAATGCCCCTCAGCAGGTCCTCGCAGGCACCTCCGGGAACTCCGTGGCCCATGGCTGGAGTCCCGTCGCCTCGCACCGGTTCGATTTGACGCTCGAACCCGGCGCCTCGGAGGAGCTCATCTTCGTCCTGGGGTATGTGGAGAATGCGCCCGAGGAGAAGTTCGTCGCTCCGCAAATCATCAACAAGGCGAAGGCGCAGGCGATGATGGACGCGTTCGCTACCGGGGCGCAGGTCGATGCGGCCTTCGCGCAGCTGCGGGCGTTCTGGGACGACCTCCTGGACCGCTTCATCGTGGAATCCGAGGTCCCGGAGCTGGACCGGACCGTGAACGTCTGGAACCAGTACCAGTGCATGATCACGTTCTTCTTCAGCCGGAGCGCCAGCTATTTCGAGAGCGGCATCGGCCGGGGCATGGGCTTCCGTGACTCCAACCAGGACCTCGCGGGCATCGTCCACCTCATCCCGGACCGCGCCCGGCAGCGCATCATCGACATCGCCTCCACGCAGTTCCCGGACGGCGGCTGCTACCACCAGTACCAGCCCCTTACTAAGCGAGGCAATAACGACATCGGCGGCGGTTTCAATGACGACCCGCTATGGCTCATTTTCGGCACCGTCGCTTATATCCGGGAGACGGGGGATTTCGGCATTCTGAACGAGCCGGTTCCCTTCGACAACCAGCCCGGAACCGAGGTGTCGCTGCTGGAGCACCTGAAAATCAGCTTCAAGCATGTGACGGACAATCTTGGCCCTCACGGCCTCCCGCTCATCGGCCGGGCCGACTGGAACGACTGCCTGAACCTGAACTGCTTCTCCGACAACCCCGACGAGTCCTTCCAGACCACCGAGAACAAGACCGAAGGCTCGAAGGCGGAATCCCTCATGATCGCCGGCCTGTTCGTGGCCGAGGGCAAGGACTTCGTGGAACTGCTCTCGCATCCGTCCGTCGCGGCGGATCCGGAGTATGTCCTGGGCGTCAAGGAATCCGTCGATGCGATGGAGAAGGCCGTGAAGAAATACGGCTGGGACGGCGAATGGTTCCTCCGCGCGTATGACTATTACGGTCGGAAGATCGGCTCCAAGGAGTGCGAGGAAGGCAAGGTGTTCATCGAGAGCCAGGGCTGGTGCACGATGGCCCGCATCGGCGCCGGGGAAGGCCTCTGCGACAAGGCTTTGGATTCCGCGAAGAAGTATCTGGAATGCGAGTACGGCCTGGTCCTGAACAACCCGGCTTACACGAAGTACTATATCGACTACGGCGAGATCAGCTCCTACCCGCAGGGCTACAAGGAGAACGCCGGCATCTTCTGCCACAACAATCCCTGGGTGATCATCGGCGAGGCCATGGCCGGCCGCGCGGAGGACGCCTGGCGGCACTATCAGAAGATTACGCCGGCCTTCACGAAGGACCAGGAGCTCCGCAAGATCGAGCCTTACGTCTTCTGCCAGATGGTGGCCGGAAAGGACGCCGAAAAGCCCGGCGAAGGCAAGAACAGCTGGCTCACGGGCACGGCCGCCTGGACCTGGAAGGCCGTGAGCGAGGCCCTGCTGGGCATCAAGCCGCAGTTCGACGGCCTGCTCGTCGAACCTTGCATCCCCATCGGTACCTACCGCATCCACCGCCGCTTCCGCGACGCCGAATACGACCTCATCATCCGCAATGCGGGCAAGGGAGGGAAGGTATTCATCCCTTACAAGCCCGGAAAGCAGACGCTGGAAGTGGATTGCTGACAGGCTCTTTCTTGGGAGGAGGGATCCGTTTATTCGGTAAAATTATCATAATAGTTATGATAATTATCGATTAATCCGTATATTTGTCCATGAACTGAGCAGAGAGATGGACGTATATATGGACGGTGACCTGTTTGAACTGTATTCGACGGGGAAGAACAGGAAATACAAGGAGGTTGCGCGGAATCCTGAACTGAGAAGTGGTTTCGACCGTGCGGTCCGTTCCATGATGTCTGTCGATTCTGTCGATCAGCTGAGTGCCTTCAGTTTCTTGCATTACGAACATCTGAAGCATCAGTTGGCCGGATTGTCATCTGTCCGCCTTTCAAACCGGTATGTGCATCGGTTGATCTTTGAAGAGATAGATGGCGGGATTGTGGTTAAACTGATTGAGATCAATGATACGCATTATGGAAACAAGAGATGAGACTTGGCATCGGGTAAACGATGTCCCTTCGGCTTCTCCCGTACATCCGGGCGATATCCTGGGACGGGAGTTGAAAGAACGGGGAATCAGCCAGAAAGCCTTTGCCGGGCTTATTGGGATGCAACCCTCGCACTTGAGTGCATTGATCCATGGGATGCGTTCTTTTACCCCGGCCGTGGCCGAGAAAATTGCATCAGGCCTGACGGGCATATCTGCCGATTATTGGACACGGATGCAAAGCAGTTACAATCGGGACAACCAGAGAAAGAAGGAAAATACTTCTCGCCTGGTTACCGGATATGGGGGCGTTCAGGAAGCACCTGCTTGGGTACTGAACGATCCCGGGTTCGTCTTGGGGAACCGTTATACATTGTCCATCCCGTCTGGTGACCAGGCTATACTGGAACAGTTGGCCGCCCGTTTGGGATGGACGCTGGAGAAGATTGACTAGATTACCCGGCAGGGGAGGACAAGGGACTGATAGAGGAGGACTTCCGCCAGGCGCCGGTGGCCGGCTTCGTTCGGGTGGAGCCGGTCCTTGTCCGTATTCTTGTAGAATAAGGCGGCATCCTCGTCCAGGATGGGATACATCCCGGAGACGGCGTGCAGGTCGATGACGTTCACGCTCCAGACGTTGGCCGCTTCCTTGATGGCGTCCACGTACGCGTCCAGGTACAGGCCGATGCGGTTCTGCCAGGTTTCCTCGGGCTGGTAATTTTCGTCGCCGGCATCGAAGAGGGCGCGGTGCACGGGCGTCAGGAAGGTGATGGGCGTTCCTGGGAAGGCCTCTTTCAGGAGACGGACCGCGCGATTGATCCGGCCCTTGAAAGTTCCCTCGTCATAGACGAATGTGCGGTGGAGCCGCTGGAAAACCCGTTTGGGCTCGCCCACGGCCGCTTCTACCTCTTCCACGGCTTCTGTATACCATTCCCCGATGGGGATGCCTGCATTGTAATCATTGGTTCCCAGGAAGATGCAGATCATGTCCGGCTGCACGCCGGGGGCGGTTTCTTGAAACATCCGGACCTCGGTTTCCACGTGCTTCATTTCCCAGCCGCTGATGGCAGGCACGTAGGCAGTGATGCCCAGCCAGTCCGAGAGCCAGTCGTAATAGTGGCGGTCCACGATGTGGGAGGCGACGCAGTCGCTGATGGAATCCCCG
Organism: uncultured Bacteroidia bacterium; assembly: GCA_902785065.1. Classification (GTDB taxonomy): domain Bacteria; phylum Bacteroidota; class Bacteroidia; order Bacteroidales; family UBA932; genus Cryptobacteroides. The sequence continues at coordinate 217,450 of CACZXH010000002.1, read as the reverse complement.
ATGAACAGGACCTTCTTGCCTGTCCAGGGATGCCGGACCAGGCCGGTCTCCGCCGTCGGCGCCGCCGGCTCGATGACGGCCGCCCGGAACCGGTTCTGCGCACGGACGGACAGGACGCAGAGCGACAGGAGTACGAGAATCGTTATTCTTTTCATAGGCAACAGTTGCAAATATACGTAAATTTCCCTTGTTTTACATAGGGGAAAATAGTTTGTCGCAGGTGCAAACCTTTCCCGGAATTAATCGGTACTTTTGCGACAGACACAATGCGATACGCGATATGAAACGATTTCTTTGCATGGCTTTCGTCCTGACGGTGACCGTCGGGGCGTTTGCCCAGCCGGGCCGGATGCCGCAGCAGGTCATCCTGACAGCCCGCGCCACCAGTACCATCCAGTATGGCGGTCCTACCCGCGCAGAAGGCCGTTCGTACAACTTTACCCCTGTTTTTTTCATCTATCCGGATGGAAAGCTGGACAAGGCCGGTGCGGAGGCCCTGCTGCAGGAACTGGATATCCAGCCGCTGCTGGACAGTGAATACGGCACGGCGATGGTGGTCAACCCCGTCGGGGACCAGTATGCCGCCAATGCGGACTTCGAGGCATTCGTGAACCTCTTCAACGCCAACCGTGGCCCGGGGAACCTCAAGGTCGTGGGCATCGGACAGGGGGCGACGTTCGTCAACCAGGTGATCGCCCCGAAGGCAGGCGGGCAGATTGCAGGCATCCTGTCGATGGGCGGCAAGCCCGGCAAGACGGTCGATGCGGCCGGCGTGCCCGCGTACATCGCGGGGAAGGGGGTCGCGAAGGTGGCGAAGCCTTACCAGGCCGCCGTCGCCGCCCACGCCGATGAACCCCTGCTGAAGGTGGTTGTGAACCCGGCCGAAAAGGCGTCCCTGAAGGAGGTCTTCGCCGGGGCCTGGAAAGAAGTGCTGGGCCGCAACTATCGGTATAACAATTACAACCATACCCATTACGAGGGTGCGCAGTTCGGCCAGTACGGCTCCTATGAGCTGGAACCCTATCTGGATTGCGAATCCCTGGGCATCAAGCGGGTCATCGTGGAACAGCCCGTAGGAAGGGGCCAGCGCGGACAGGATGCCCCCAAGCAACTCTGGTACGAGTACTGGCCGGAGGAACTGCTGGAAAATGCCCCTGCGCGCAGCGTCCCGGTGATGGTTCTCCTGCATGGAAACCAGAACGATCCCCGTACGCAGGCCGAGACCTCCGGCTTCATCCAGGTGGCGGCTGAGGACCGTTTCTTCGTGGTGGAGATGGAGTGGCAGGGAACGCCCAACTACCAGGCCATGGGCCACGACGGCATCGAATCCGTCCTGTACCAGCTGTTCGCCAAGTATCCCCAGCTGGACCCTTCCCGCGTGTATGCCGAGGGCCTTTCCGCCGGCTCGATGACCGCGACCGCCCTGGGGATCAAGAAGTCCCATCTGTTCGCCGCCGTGGGCGGCCATTCCGGCGGCCTCCTCGTAAACCCGGTGCCGGGATTCCCGTCTTTCGGCCCGCTCTGGGACGAGGCTGTCCAGAAACGGGGCGCAGTGGAAATGCCTTACTGCTCCGTCTTTGGCACGAAGGACAACGTGGTCCCTTACATCCGTCCCGACAATTGGCAGAACAACGGTTACCTCAACGCCTGGAACGCCTACGAACAGATGAACGGGATGGAGGTGGTCGACCGGATTGACTTCTCCGTCGACAAGGTCTTCGGTCAGCCGATGCGCGACCGTGAAACCATCGTCACGAACAAGGGCGACGGCATTACCATCGAGACCGGCGTGCTGTACAAAGGCGACATCCCCATGATCAAGATGGTGGCGGTGATGGACTACGGCCACTGGAACTTCCAGCCTACGGCCCGCATCATGTGGGATTTCTTCTCCCACTTCCGCCGCGACCCCGAAACGAAAAAACTGATCTATATCCCGTAAACGACCACCGGTCACGCCCGGCTGTAAGGTCACTTTTACACTTTGACAAACATTTGGACAAGCGTGTAAGAGAGTCGGAATGAAAACTCCTACCTTTGTCGTGCTGAAACTTATAAAACCAAATACACTTTTATGAAAAGATTCTTACTGACCGTTGCAGCGCTCGTCGTGGCGCTCGGCGCCTATGCCCAGCCGCAGCTGCGCAAGGACAACATCGAAGAAATCATCAAGGCGATGACCCTGCAGGAGAAAGCCACCCTGCTCGTTGGCGGCGCCCGTGCCGCCATGGTGAACGGCGTCACCTCCGGTACCGCCTGGCAGGTTCCCGGCGCCGCCGGCAACACCCGTCCGATCGAGCGCCTCGGCATCCCCGGCACCGTCCTCGCCGACGGCCCTGCCGGCCTGCGCATCCAGCCCACCCGCCAGGGTGACAGCAACACCTATTACTGCACCGGCTTCCCGGTGGGAACCCTGCTGGCCAGCTCCTGGGATATCGCCCTCGTGGAGGATGTGACCAAAGCTATGGGTAACGAAGTGCTCGAGTACGGCGTGGACGTTCTCCTTGCCCCGGGCATGAACATCCATCGCAACCCGCTGTGCGGCCGTAACTTCGAGTACTTCTCCGAGGATCCGATCCTCTCCGGCAAGATGGCTGCCGCCTACGTGCGCGGCATCCAGTCCAACGGCGTGGGCACCTCCATCAAGCACTATATGGCCAACAACCAGGAGACCAACCGCAACGAGAACGACGCCCGCATCAGCCAGCGCGCCCTCCGCGAAATCTACCTGAAGAACTTCGAGATTGCTGTCAAGGAGTCCGATCCCTGGACCGTGATGTCCTCCTACAACCAGATGAACGGCGAGTACACCCAGCAGAAGGTCGATCTGCTCACCACCGTCCTCCGCGACGAGTGGGGCTTCAAGGGCATCGTGATGACCGACTGGGGCAACAAGGCCGGCACCGTGAAGTCCGCCAAGGCCGGCAACGACCTGATGGAACCGGGCAACCAGAACGAGATCGACCGCATCATCGCGGGCGTCCAAGACGGCAGCATCACCCAGGCCGAACTGGACCGCAACGTCCGCAACATGCTCAACTACATCGTCCGCACCCCGCGCTTCAACGGCTACAAGTTCTCCAACAAGCCGGACCTGAAGGCCCACGCCGCCGTGGCCCGCAAGGCCGCCGCCGAGGCCATCGTCCTCCTCCGCAACGAGAATGAGGCCCTTCCCCTCAAGGGCAATGAGAAGGTCGCCCTGTACGGCGTCTCCGCCATCGACTTCGTGGCTGGTGGCACCGGCTCCGGTGACGTGAACAAGGCCTATGTCGTGAACATGGAGGATGCGATGAAGACCGCCGGTTTCACCCTGGACCAGAGCCTGATGGACTACTACAAGGCTTTTGCCGCGTACGACAAGGCGCAGACCGCCCTCAGCGGCGGTGGCTTCGGCTGGTTCAGCCGCCGCAAGCTCGCCGAGATCGCCATCCCGACCGCCGCCATCGAGAACGAGGCCCGTGCCAATGATGTCGCCGTCGTGGTTCTCGGCCGCAACGCCGGTGAAGGCGCCGACCGCAAGCAGATCGACGACTTCGAGCTCACCAACGTCGAGCGCGAACTCCTCCGCGACGTGAGCACCGCTTTCCATGCCGCCGGCAAGAAGGTGGTCGTGGTCCTGAACATCGGCGGTGTCATCGAGACCGCTTCCTGGAAGAACATGGTCGATGCGATTGTCCTGCCCTGGTCCCCGGGCCAGGAAGGCGCCAACGCCGTCGCCGACGTCCTTACCGGCAAGGTGAACCCGTCCGGCAAGCTCCCGATGACCTTCCCCGTGAACTTCATGGACCACCCGTCCTCCGCGAACTTCCCGTACAACTACAGCAACCAGGGCAACAACCGCGGCTTCGGCGGCTGGGGCGGCCAGCGCCAGCTCCGCAAGGACGTGGACTACACCGACTATGCCGAGGGCATCTGGGTGGGCTACCGCCATTTCACCACCAAGGGTGTCGAGGTTTCCTATCCGTTCGGTTTCGGCCTCAGTTACAGTTACTTCGTGTATTCCAAGCCGGTCGTGAAGGCTACGGCCGACGGTTTCGAGGCCTCCGTTACCGTGACCAACCAGGGCAAAGTGGCCGGTAAGGAAGCCGTCCAGGTGTATGTCCATGCCCCCGAAGGCGGTCTGGAGAAGCCGGATCGTGAACTCAAGGCCTTTGCCAAGACCAGACTTCTCGCCCCGGGTGAGAGCCAGGTCGTGACCGTGAAGGTGGACAACTACTCCCTCGCTTCCTTCAATGAGGCGACGAGCGCCTGGGAGGCCCCTGCGGGCAATTACAACGTGATGTTCGGCGCTTCCGTCGCGGACATCCGCGCCCAGGCCGGCTACAAGCTCGGCAAGGCCAAGAGCTGGGCCGTGCACAACGTGCTCGCCCCGGTCAGCGAATAGGAGAAGACTGCGGCAGGTTTCTTTGAAACCGGCGATGATTATCGCATAATCCTCACCTTTTGCGTGAAGATTATGCGATATTTTTTTGTATTTTTACCCAAACTAATGACCACTATGGCTTACATTCGCAGTTTCCTGGCCTTCGACTGCGGCGCCACTTCCGGACGCGCGGTGTTGGCCACGTTTTCCGACGGCGCCTTCACGATGAAGGAAGTGTACCGCTTCCCGAGCGGCATCATAGAACTGAACGGCAAGTATTACTGGGACATCCTCGCGATTTATGACCATTTCCGCAAGTGCCTGGCGCAACTGGGCCGGGAAGGGGTCCGGATCGATTCCATCGGCATCGACACCTGGGGCGTGGACTTCGGCTTCGTGGCCGACGACGGCTCCCTCGTGGGCAATCCCCGCGCATACCGCGATCCCTATACGGACGGGATCCCCGAGGAAGTGTTCAAGACGGTCTCCCGGGAGGAGTTGTACGGGGCCACGGGCATCCAGATCCTGAACTTCAATTCCATCTTCCAGCTGTATGCGCAGACGAAGGAAGGCTTCGCCCCGCTCCGCGTGGCGAACAAGGTCCTCTTCATCCCGGACCTCCTCGCCTATATGCTGACAGGAAACAAAGTCTGCGAGTACACCATCGCCTCCACCTCCGGAATGATGGACCAGACTTCCCGCCAGTTCAACCTGGGCTTGCTGAAGAAGCTGGGCGTCCGGACCGATGTCCTTCTGCCGATCACGCAGCCGGGCGCCGTCATCGGCACGCTCCGGAAGGAAATTGCCGAGTCCTGCGGCGTCCCCGAGGTGCCGGTCGTCGCCGTCGCCGGCCACGATACGGCGTCGGCCATCGCCGCCGTCCCGGCCGCGGACGCGAAGTTCGCCTACCTGTCCAGCGGCACCTGGAGCTTGATGGGCATCGAAACCCCGGCGCCCATCATCAACGAGGCTTCCACCCGCCTGAATTTCACCAATGAGGGCGGCATCGACGGCACCACCCGGTTCCTGAAGAACATCACCGGCATGTGGCTCCTGGAGCAGTGCCGCAAGGTATGGGCCGCGGAAGGCCGCACCTACAGCTATGCGGAACTCGAGGCCATGGCCCGTTCCGAGGCCGGTTTCGCGGGACGCATCAACCCGGACGACCCGCGTTTCGCCGCCCCGGCGAACATGGCGGAGGAAATCCGACGCGCCATGAGATGGCCGGTCGGGGCCGGCCATGACGACGACCGTCATTCCCGGCTTGACGACGACCGTCATTCCCGGCTTGACCGGGAATCTCTCACCGACGCGCAGATCGTGTCCTGCATCTACCATAGCCTTGCGGACCGATACAAGGAGGTCGTGGATATGCTCCAGGGCTTCGCGCCGTTCCCGATCGAGAAACTCCACGTGATCGGCGGCGGCAGCGCCAACGACACGATGAGCCAGTGGACGGCGGACGCCCTCGGCATTCCGGTCGTGGCTGGCCCCACCGAGGCGACCGCCATCGGCAACGTGATGATCCAGGCACGCGCCGCCGGCCTCGTCAAGGACCGCTGGGAAATGCGCAAGATGATCGCCGACGCCTTTGCGGTGAAGACTTTTTATCCTTCTGTTTAGATTTCTCGACTTCGCTCGAAATGACAAGAGATAACAATAACACTGAATCATTATGAAAGAAGCACAGATCCTGAAAGCCTACGAGTTCGCCAAGGAGCGCTATGCCGCCATCGGCGTCGACACCGACAAGGCCGTCGAAATCCTCGAGAAAACCCCCATTTCCCTGCACTGCTGGCAGACCGATGACGTGATTGGTTTCGAATCCAAGGACGGCCTCTCCGGCGGCATCCAGACCACCGGTAACTATCCGGGCCGCGCCCGCAACATCGACGAGGTCCGGGCCGACGTCAAGTTTGCCAAGAGCCTCATCGCCGGCAACCACCGCTTGAACCTCCACGAGATCTACGGCGATTTCGGCGGCAAGTTCGTGGACCGCGACGAGGTCACAGTCGATTATTTCCAGAGCTGGATCCAGTGGGCAAGCGAGAACAACATGAAGCTGGACTTCAACTCCACCTCCTTCGGCCATCCCAAGAGCGGCGACCTGTCCCTTGCCAACCCCGATCCCGCCATCCGCGAATTCTGGATCGAGCACACCAAGCGCTGCCGCCGCATCGCGGATGCGATGGGCAAGGCCCAGGGCGATCCCTGCATCATGAACATCTGGGTCCACGACGGATCCAAGGACCAGACCGTGGAGCGCAAGCGCTACCGCGAGATTTTCGCCGAGTCCCTGGACGAGATCCTCAAGGAGGACCTCCCGGGGATGAAGACCTGCCTGGAGGCGAAGCTCTTCGGCATCGGCCTCGAGAGCTATACCGTGGGCTCCCACGACTTCGTGGCCGGCTACTGCGCCACCCGCAAACTCATGTACACCCTGGACACCGGCCACTATGAGATGACTGAGAACGTGGCCGACATGGTCGCTTCGCTCCTGCTCTTCGTGCCGGAACTGATGCTCCATGTCTCCCGCCCGATCCGCTGGGACTCCGACCACGTGACCATCATGAACGACCAGACCCTGGACCTCTTCAAGGAAATCGTCCGGGCGGACGCCCTCGGCCGCAGCCACATCGGCCTGGACTACTTCGACGCCGCCATCAACCGTATAGGCGCCTATGTGATCGGCACCCGCGCCACGCAGAAGTGCGTCCTTTCCGCGCTCCTCGAGCCGCTCGCGAAGCTCCGCGAATACGAGGACGCCGGCAAGGGCTTCCAGCGTCTCGCCCTCCTCGAGGAGGCGAAGACCCTCCCGTTTGGCGCCGTGTTCGATTACTTCAACTACAAGAACGGAGTTCCCGTGGGCGAGGAGTTCATCCCTTGCATCGAACAGTACGAAAGAGAAGTCACATCTAAGCGTTAAGGAGATGCCCGGTTAAGCCGGGCATGACGGCTATGTATTTGATAATTGGACTTTTAATCATTGCGGTCGGGGCGTTCTGCCAGAGTTCCAGCTATGTCCCGATCAACAAGATCAAGGATTGGAGCTGGGAGAGCTATTGGATCGTCCAGGGCGTTTTCGCCTGGCTCCTGTTCCCGCTCGTGGGCGCCCTCCTGTCGGTCTCCGGGACCGGCGGGAGTTTCGGCGACCTGCTCGCGATGATGAGCGCGGATCCCAAGGCCACCTGGCTCACCATTCTCTTCGGTGCATTGTGGGGCGTTGGCGGCCTGACTTTCGGCCTCAGCATGCGTTATCTCGGCGTCGCCCTGGGCCAGAGCATCGCGCTCGGCACCTGCTCCGCCCTCGGCGCCATCCTGGGCCCGGTCTTCACGGGCCACGCGGGTGACCTCACGAGCGCCGTGATCATCGGCGTCGTCGTGACGCTCGTCGGCATCGCCATCATCGGCGTCGCTGGCGGCATGAAGGCCGCCGCGCTGCCGGAGGAAGAGAAGAAGAAGGCCGTCAAGGACTTCAACTTCGGCAAGGGCATCGCCGTGGCGCTGCTCGCCGGCTTCATGAGCGCCTGCTTCAACATCGGCCTGAACTTCGGCCAGGACCTGTACCTGCCCGGCACGAAGCCCATCTTCCAGACGCTGCCGGCCACGATGCTCGTGACCTTCGGCGGCTTCCTGACGAACGCCGTTTACTGCTTCTACCAGAACAATAAGAACAAGACCTGGGGCGACTACGGGAAGAAGGCCCTCTGGGGCAACAACCTCGTTTTCTGCTGCCTCGCCGGCCTGCTCTGGTACAGCCAGTTCTTCGGACTGAGCCTGGGCAAGGGCTTCCTGACGGACTACCCGGTCCTCATCACCTTCAGCTGGTGCATCCTGATGGCACTGAACGTCGTGTTCTCCAATGTCTGGGGCATTATCCTCAAGGAGTGGAAGGGCGTTTCCCGGAAGACCATCACGGTCCTCCTCGTGGGTCTCGCCGTGTTGATTTTCAGTACTTTCCTGCCGCAGTTGATCTAGATTCTTCACTTCGTTCAGCATGACAAGCATTTTGGATAACAGGCCTTTGCTGAAGGCCGAAATCGACAAGGTCGCCGAAGTGGCCGGCTATCTCTGGCAGAAAGGCTGGGCCGAGCGGAACGGCGGCAATATCACCATCAACATCACCGAGTGGGTGGACGACGCGATGCGGGCCTTGCCGGCCATCGGTCCGTCGGTCCCCATCGGCACGAAGCTCCCGGAGCTGGAAGGCTGCTGGTTCTACTGCAAGGGAACCGGCCGGCGGATGCGGGACCTCGCCCGCGACCCGATGGCGAACGGCTCCATCATCCGCATCGTGGACGACTGCATGCGGTACGAGATCGTGGCGGACCTTCCCGTCGCCCCCACCTCCGAACTCCCTTCCCACTTGAGTGTCCATAACTACCTGCTGGCGAAGGGCTCCCCGTACCGGGCCTCCCTGCACACCCATCCCATCGAACTGGTGGCGCTCACCCACAGCCGGAAATGGATGGAGAAGGACGTGGCCACGCGGATGCTCTGGTCCATGATTCCCGAGACCAAGGCCTTCTGCCCCCGGGGCCTGGGCATGGTCCCGTACATGCTTCCCTCCAGCGTGGACCTCGCGGAAGCGACGATCCAGGCCATCGACGAGGACTATGACGTGGTGATGTGGGAGAAGCACGGCGTGTTCGCGGTGGATACGGACGTGATGTCGGCCTTCGACCAGGTCGATGTCCTGAACAAGTCCGCCCAGATCTACATCGCGGCCCGGAACATGGGTTTCGAGCCGGAGGGAATGTCGGACGGGCAGATGCAGGAGCTGTCCGACGCTTTCCATCTGCCGAAATAGGATCGGTATCCCACCGTTTGCTTTATCGGTAGGAAATGGGTATCTTTGAATGATTTATTCATTCAATGCCCATGAAAAAGGCCTTTACCCTCTGCCTGCTGGCGCTGGCGCTTCCCGTCGGCGCCCAGTCCTATCTAGACCGTCTTTCCGATTACATCGAGAACACGTCCGTGTTCGAGGAAAACCAGGAGCCCGGCCGGGCTTTCCATATCCCGGCGCAGTCCCTGTCCCTGAACGGCACCTGGAAGTTCGGCTACTACGAGAGCCCGTCGGAGGTCCCGGCGGATTTCTTCAAGCCGGCTTTCAACGACCGGAAGTGGGGGACCATCGAAGTTCCCTCCAACTGGGAAATGCAGGGGTACGGCCAGGCCGTGTTCCGGAACGTCTCTGCGCCGTTCTACATCGTGCCTCCCGAGGAGATTCGGAACCGGTTCCGGAGAAGGTTCCAGGAGGACGTGCCCCCCTTCGCCGTGCAGTTCCCCAAGGCGCCGGAATTCAACCCTACAGGGGCCTACAGAACCACTTTCAACCTGCCCCGGGATTGGAAGGGCGAACAGGTGTTCCTGCGGTTCGAGAAGGTGGCGTCGGCCTCATTCGTGTGGATCAACGGGCAGGAAGTAGGCTATAACGAAGGTGCCCAGGAACCGGCGGAATACAATGTGACGAAGTATCTCAAGCCTGGCAAGAACACCCTGGCCGTGCTGGTGCTCAAATACAGCGACGGCTATTACCTGGAAGGCCAGGATTACTGGCGGCTCGCGGGCATCTTCGACGATGTCACACTTTACGCTTCGCCGCAGGCCCGGATCTGGGACTGGCAGGTGATTACGGATTTCGGGCCGGATTTCGTGGATTCGGACCTGAGCGTCGCCGTCACCTTGCGCGGATTTGACGTGCAGGGGAGCGGCTACAAGGTGAAAGCGACCGTTTCCAAGGACGGAAAGAGTGTCGCGGAAATGGCCGGCGGTCCCGTCGCCATCGGCCCGGGCAGCTGCCAGACCGTGAACCTCGCCGCAAAGGTGAAGGCTCCTGAGAAATGGACGGCGGAAACCCCGACGCTGTACCGGCTGGACCTTGTCCTCACGGACGCGGCCGGAAAGGTTGTGGACCAGGTGGACAAGCGCATCGGCTTCAAGAAGACCGAGATCCGGGACGGCGTCTTCTACCTGAACGGGCAGCCCGTCAAAGTGAGTGCCCAGTGCTCCCACATGCAGCATCCGACCTTGGGCCACGCCATGACCGAGGAGGTCATCCGTCGCGACATGGAAATCCTCAAGCAGTTCAATTTCAACGGAGTACGTACTTCCCACTATCCGCCCGTGAACGAGTATCTGGATCTCGCCGACGAGTACGGCCTGTATATCATCGACGAGACCGGGGACGAGTCCCATGCTTCCGAATATGCGAGCAGCCTTCCCGAATTCAAGGAGATGTACCGGGAACGGGTGCGCCGTATGGTGCTCAGGGATCGCAACCATGCCTGTGTGCTGTTCTGGAGCGCAGGCAACGAAAGCGGTGAGGGGGAGAATATCGCCGAGGTGATCCAGGAAGGCAAGTCACTCGATCCCACGCGCTATTGGATGTACGGCGGCAATGCGCCCAAGCATCCGGCCGAAGATATCGTGGGCCCGCGCTATCCGATCCCTCTGGAGCTCGAACTGGGTTATGGCCTGGATACCAAGGACATGCGACCCTCGTTCATGGATGAATACGTATCGGTCGCCGGTAACGGCGGAGGCGCAATGGACGATTTCTGGGAGGTCGTCTATGCCTATCCCAAGCTCATGGGCGGCGCCGTCTGGGATTTTGTGAGCCCCGGCCTCACCGAGCGCGTCCGGACGCTGCAGGACCAGTCCCCGAATGCCGTTCCCGCCCATCTGATGGGCCAGGCGAAGCTGGTGAAGGGACGCACGGGAAAGGCCGTCGACCTGAACAAGCAGGACCAGTGGGTCCAGCTGTACCGGGCCGATGCGCTGGAGATCGCCGGCGAAGGCCTCACGCTCACGCTGGACATCCTGCCCCGGAAGTACAACGTCTCCGGCGGCTATCTGCTTACCAAGGGCGAAAACCAGTTCGGCCTGCGCCAGTGGCGGAACGAACGCCTGGATTTCTATCTGGACAATGGACAGAAGCAGGTCCTGTCCGCTCCGCTTCCTACTGACTGGGAGGGCCGCTGGCACAATGTCACGGCCACCTATGACGGAAAGGAGATGCGGATTTACCTGGATGGAGCCCTGGCGGCTTCGCAGCCGATGACCGGCGCCATCCGGAACCTGCCCCTGTCCGTCTGTATCGGCCGCAGCGAAGACGGCTGCGGACAGGACACCAACGTGTTCACCTGCGACGCGCTCATCGACAATGCGGGCGTCTTCGCCGAGGCGGTCGCCCCGGGCGTCTTCGACCCTTCAAAGGCCGCCGTGTGGTTGGATTTCGAGGAGGAGACGGACGAAGGGACCTTCTGGAGCTATGGCCTTGGCGCACGGACCTACGGCAGTATCTGGCCGGACCGGACACCGCAGCCGGAGATGTGGCAGATGAAGAAGAGCACGCAGCCCCTGTCGTTCCGGCTGCTGGATGCGGACCAGGGGACTGTCGAGGTGTGGAACCGGAGCCGGTTCCTGAATGCCTCGCATTATGTGACCACCTGGACCCTGACGGCCGATGCCGACGTGGTCGCCTCCGGCGAACTGCCGCTGGACGTCGCGCCGATGGACCGGAAGATTGTCCGGATCCAACTCCCGCATCCGCAGGCCGTCCCCGGCAAGGAATACCGCCTGACGGTCAGTTCGGTACTTGCGAAGGATGAAATGTGGGCCCCGAAGGGGCACGAGGTTTCCTGGGACCAGTTCGAACTCAAGGCTTGGAATATCGCCGATGTCCACCAGGCCGTGTCAGGTGCGGTCGGGCTTACGGAAAAGAACGCTTCCTATGTCGTTTCCGGCGAGGGCTTCTCGTACGCGTTCAGTACGGTCACCGGCGAACTGGTATCGGCGGTCGTCCATGGCAAGGAAATGATTGCCAAGCCGCTGAAACTCAATGTCTGGCGGGCGCCGATCGCCAACGAGGTGGACGGCTGGGGCGGCAGCAGCGCAGGCCGGGTGAATGCGCCGGGCTACAGTGCAGTCGGCCATACGTCACAGATCCTGGCGGCCCATTACTATGCCGCCGGACTGGACCGGATGGCCTCGCACCCCATCCGGGTGACCGCCCGCGAGGCGGGGGACGACGTCGTCGTGGAGGTTCGGACCCTGGCGCTCCTGGGCAGTGAGGACAAGCAGCTGGATGCCTATATCTCCGGCCGCTCGTACTCCGGCTTCGAGGAGTCGTATCGCTGGATCGTGGCGGGAGACGGCACACTCACCCTGCACCACAAGGTGAATCCGCAGGGTTCGATGCCGGCATGGTTGCCCCGCATGGGCCTCACCCTGATGCTGGACAAGTCCCTGGACCAGGTGGAATGGCATGGCCGCGGCCCGCAGGCCTCCTATCCGGACCGCAAAAGCGGCTACCGGCTGGGCATTTGGCAAACCGATGTGGCGTCTATGTATGAACCCTATCTGATGCCGCAGGACTACGGCCTCCGGACGGACACGCGCTGGGTACGGATGACGGACGCCTCCGGATGCGGCCTGGAATTCTCCATGGACCAGCCCTTCGCCTTCAGCGCCTATGACTGCACGACGGACAATCTGACCAAGGCTGTTTACCAGTTCGACCTGCAGCGGGGCGGCGACATTACGCTCAATCTGGACTACGCCACCTCCGGCGTGGGCGACACCGCCCGGGGCATCCTGGGCGCCTACCGCGCCTATCCGACCGTGTATGAGCGGATAATCCGCATCCGGCCCGTCAAATGATGAACATGCAACTTAAACGATAACACTATGTACGATCTCGCGATTATCGGGGGAGGCCCCGGCGGTTATGTGGCCGCGGAGCGCGCCGGTTCCGCCGGCCTTTCGGTCATCCTCTTCGAGAAAAGGGAACTGGGCGGGGTATGCCTGAACGAAGGCTGCATCCCGACCAAAACACTGCTCTACAGCGCCAAGGTTTATGATTACAGCCGCCATGCCGACAAATACGGCGTGAATGTCGAGGGCTCGTCCGTCGATTTCGGCGCCATCTTCAAGCGTAAGCAGAAGGTGGTGAAGAAACTCGTCGGCGGGGTGCGCATCCAGATGCGGGATGCCCAGGTGGAGGTCGTCAAGGAAGAGGCCGTCATCCAGGGCCGCGGCAACGAAGGCTTTGTCATTGTCAGCGGCGAATCGACTTATGAAGCCCGCAACCTCCTGATCTGCTCGGGCTCCGAAGCGGCGGTCCCGCCCATTCCGGGACTTCGCGAAGGCCTCGGCGACGTGGTCGTCACCAACCGGGAGATCCTCGCGCTGGAGGAGCAGCCGGAGTCGCTCGTCATCATTGGGGGAGGCGTCATCGGGATGGAGTTCGCGAGCTTCTTCAATTCCATCGGCACGAAGGTGACGGTGGTGGAGATGCTTCCGAAGATCCTGGGACCGCAGGATGACGAGATCAGTGCGATGCTCCAGGCCCAATATGCAAAGAAGGGCGTGGAGTTCCACCTCAGCTGCAAGGTTGTCGGCGTGGAAGGAAACGAGGTCGTCTATGAGGATCCGGACGGTAATACCTGTCGTGCGCAGGGGGACAAGATCCTCGTCTCCGTGGGCCGCAGGGCTAATTTCCAGGGCATCGGCCTGGAGAACCTCGGCGTGGAACTTGCCCTCAATCCGGCGGGCCGTCCCTATGGCATCCGGGTCGATGAGAAGATGCGCACGAATGTCCCGGGCGTGTACGCGGCGGGTGACGTGACCGGCTTCTCCATGCTGGCCCATACCGCCTCCCGCGAAGGCGAAGTGGCGGTGAACGACATCCTGGGCAAGGATGACCGGATGCATTACAACGCCATCCCGGGCGTGGTGTACACGAACCCGGAAGTCGCCGGCGTGGGCCTCACCGAGGCCGAGGCCGCCAGTAAGGGACTGGAATATGTGGCCTTGAAGCTCCCGATGGCCTATGCCGGTCGCTTTGTCGCCGAGAACGAGCGCGGTGAAGGCCTGTGCAAGGTGATCGTGGATGGAACGGACCACCGCGTCCTGGGTGTCCACATGCTGGGGAATCCCTGTTCCGAGATGATTCACAGCGCCTGCATCGCCATCGAGCAGGGCATGACCGTCGAGCAGCTCAAGAAAGTCGTCTTCCCGCACCCGACCGTTTCCGAAATCTTCAAGGAAACCGCCTTCCGGCTGTAAGCAGGCTTACCGCTTATAGATATTGAACCGCCAGGTGATGCCGATGTCGAAGTTGTTCACCCGGTCGTGGTTGTCGCGGAAATACACCGCGTGGAGCCGCAGGAGGTCGTTTCCGAGCGGGAAGAACTCCACGCCGGCGCCGCCGTACAGGTAGTCGTTGCCCGCCGGGAGGACCAGGTCGTACGAGATGCCGTCTGGGGCGACATTCTCCGCGGCATTCCGTTCGTACCCCACCTTCGTGCACAGGTTCCATTTCCCGACGGTCCAGATGGCCTTGCCGATGACGGTCCAGTCCGAGAAGAACCGCGGCTGGCCGAAGGCGACCCGGTCGATGCAGTCGATGTCCACGACGAGGTCTCCCAGGAAGAACTTGTTGCCCAGCACGAACCAGTTCATTTTCCGGTGCAGCTCGTCCTCCACGTAGTTGTAGCTCCACGTGGTTTTCCAGATTTTCCCGATATGCCCGCTCCAGTACAGGTTGTAGGAGTAGGCATCCTGGGTGCCGGGCGAGATGGGGGAGGGACAGAACTGGACCGAGATATCCTGCCCGGGCGCCGGCGAGAACGTGGCCGTCGCCCCGAAGGCGTAGTACTGGTACAGCCGGCTGCTGAAAGCGCCGTAGTAATATACGTCGATGGGCGGCGAATCAATCTCGTAGCCGCCGATCAGGATAGCCTGCTTGCCGGCTGTGAAGGACCATTTCGGTGCGGCCTGCCATTTGAGCCAGAGGAAGTCCGTGGCATTGAAGGGGTTCTTTTCGTCGATTTTCTTGTTCAGGCGCTGCCGGACACGGAAGGTAAGTGCGTCCGTGAGCTGTCCCTTGATGTGCAGGTTCAGGTAGTCGCCCTGGAAATGAGAGTCATAGACGCCGTCCGTCGTCTGCTGGTGGAACGTGGCGCGGGTATCGACGGACACCTCGTCCACATGCGTCTGCTGCGCCAGCAGGAGGGTGGAGGCCAGCAGGAAAGGGAAGATTGCCAGAAGTTTAGGTCGCATAGGGTTACATCTTCCCCTGCTCGCCCAGGTTGCTGTCCTTGAAGCCCAGGAAATAGAGAACGCCGTCCAGGCCGATGGTGTTGATGGACTGGCGGGCGTTGGCGACCACGCGCGGTTTTGCGTGGAAAGCAATGCCGAGGCCGGCCTCGCCGAGCATCGGGAGGTCGTTTGCCCCGTCGCCCACGGCAATGGTCTGCGCAAGGTTCACCCGCTCGGTCTGGGCAATGAGTTTCAGCAGGTCCGCCTTCCGGCGGCCGTCCACGATCTCGCCCAGATAGCGGCCGGTGAGCTTGCCGTCCTCGCCGATCTCGAGTTCGTTGGCATAGACATAGTCCACACCGAACCGCTGGCGGAGATACTCACCGAAGAAGGTGAAACCGCCGCTGAGAATGGCAATCTTGTAGCCGTAAGTCTTGAGCACCGACATCAGGCGGTCGGCGCCCTCGGTGATGGGCAGTTTCTCGGCGATATCCTGCATGACGCTGACATCCAGGCCTTTGAGCAGGGCGACGCGCCGCGTGAAGCTTTCCTTGAAATCGATTTCCCCGCGCATCGCGGATTCCGTGATGGCCCGGACCTCGGCGCCGACGCCGTTCCGTTCAGCCAGTTCGTCGATGCATTCGGTCTGGATGAGGGTGGAGTCCATGTCGAAGCAGATAAGGCGTCGCATCCGACGGTACATGTCGTCCCGCTGGAGGGAGAAATCCATGCCCATATCGGTGGACAGTTGCATGAGGCTTTTCTGCATGGCCTGCTTGTCCTTGGGCACGCCGCGGAGGGAGAACTCAATGCAGGAGCGGGTGTTCCGTTCGGGGTGGGCAATGCTCAGACGGCCCGTGAGGCGCTTGATGGAATCGATGTCCAGCCCCTGCTCGGCCACGATCTTGGCCGCCGCCTCGATCTGCGCAGCGGAGAGGCTCCGGCCGATGACGGTGAGGATATAGCGTGTCCGGCCCTGCCGGGAAGCCCATTCCTCATACTCGTCGTCCGGGACCGGCTCGAAGCCGATCTGCACGCCCAGTTCCGTGGTTTTGAACAGGAGTTCCTTCATGACCTGGCCGGAGTTCTGCTCGTCCATGCGGATGAGGATGCCCAGCGACAGGGTGGAATGGATGTCGGCCTGGCCGATGTCCAGGATCTGGGCATCGTACTTGGCGAGAATCTCCATGAAAGCGGCGGTGAGTCCGATCCGGTCCTTGCCGGTTATGCGGACGAGAATCTGTTCGTATCCCATAGTTATCGGACAGGCTGGTCAATGAACTTCACATAGCCCCAGCGGTCCGGCATATGCATGTTCACCTCGCCGGTAGGGTTCCAGACCCAGTTTTCTTCGGGGCCGTCCTTCTTCAGCCACTCCACACGGGAGAAGTTGACCCGCCAGGGGTTGAACTTCGTCGGGCTGTCGAAGCCGATGGCAAGGGACGCGAACGGAATGGCCCATTCGACGGTCCAACCCTTGTCGGTCTTCTTCGCGTTGTTGATCTTGCCGTCCACATGGACCTTCAGCCGGACATCCTTGCAGTCCCACGGCATGAAAAAGTTGCCGCCGGCGTTGTATGGCTTGTCCATGATCAGGTCCATCAGCGTGCCGAAGGCGTTGCATTCGAACTCGAAGTAGAACTTGCCGTCTCCGTCCGGGTCGAGGAAGACTTCGAAGTCGTTGTCCTTGTAGATGATGGCGTCGCGCTCGGTGAGGGAGGCCGTGACCTGCTCCTCCTCGATGATGCCGGCGATGTACAGGCAGTCGTCGTCCCAGAGCATCTTCATATACGTCTCCTGGGTGGGTGCGGGCTGGAAATCCACCCCGCGGATGTCCACGAAGGCATCGGACAGGGGAGCCGCCTGCCAGTCGGGCTCGTTGAGTTTCCCGTCGATCTTGACCTTGCCGGAGGTCCGGTAACAGTCGTAGCTGCGATAGCCCTGGGCCCCCGCTTCGAGGCTGACAAGCATCGCTGTGATAATCAATATGTTACGCATTACTTAAAGAATTTATCCACTTCCTTGACCGTATCGGGCAGCGCGAAGACCGCCACGCGGTCGTACGGTTCGATCCGGGTATCGCCCACGGCGATGAAGGAGTCGCTGCCCCGGATGACGCCGCCGATGATGGCGTTGCGCGGAAAATCGATATCCTTCAGGGGCGCCCGGGTGATACGGGCATGGGGGGCGACCGTGTATTCCAGCACCTCGGCGTCCGTCCCGCTCATGTAGCGGACGAAACGGACCTTGTCGGAAAGGGTGAACTTGAAGATACGGCCGGCCGTAATGAGTTTCTTGTTGATGACGGCGTCCACGCCCATGTCCTCGGCCAGGCGCAGGTATTCCAGGTTCTCCACCTGGGCCACAGTGCGGGAGACGCCGAATTTCTTCGCGACGACGCAGGAGAGGATGTTCGCCTCGTCGTTGCCGGTGACGGCCACCAGGGCATCATAGTCCCGGATGCCTTCCTCCACGAGGAAATCCGAGTTGCGGGCATCGCCGTTTGCGACCAGGAGGCCGCCGGCGAGTTTCTCGGTCAGTTCCCGGCAGCGCTGCTTGTCGATGTCGATGATCTTCACCGCGTCCAGCTGCTGGCGGAGGAGCTGGGCCGCGACCATCTCGCCGATCTCGCTGCCGCCGAGGATCATCACTTTGTTCACCTCGATGTTGTCCTTGCCCAGGAACTTCAGGATTGCCGGGACGCCTTCCCGCTTGGCGATGATGTACAGATGGTCGTTATAGACGAACGGGGTGTCGAACTTCGGGATGATGGTCTCGCCCTTGCGGGAGATGGCGATGATGCGGAGCTGGGCTTCTGACGAGGCGGCGGTCATTGCCGTCACGAATTCGGCAACCTTCATGTCCAGGATGGGGGAGTCGTCGTCCAGGCGGAACACCACCAGCTGGAGTTTCCCGCGGGCGAAGTCCATGGAGTCCGTGGAGGCCGTATGCTTGAGGAGGTCGATGATTTCGTCGCTGGCGATTTTCTCGGGATAGAAGAGCATGTCCAGTCCCATATCCTTGAAAATCAGTTTGTTCTCGGGAAGCAGGTAGGCTTCGTCATCGATGCGGGCGATGACCCGCTTGGTGCCCAGGCGCTTCGCCAGCAGGGCGCTGACGATGTTCACCGTCTGGGTGGTGGCGGGATTGACCGCGATGAACAGGTCAGCCTTCGCGCAGCCGGCTTCCCGGAGGACCTTGATGGAGGAGGGGTCGCCGAGGATGGTGACCACGTCGGCCGTGGCGTTGAGCCGCTGGAGCCGCGCCTCGTTGTCGTCGATGACGGTGATGTCACCGCCTTCGTGGCTGAGCATCTTCGCCAGGTGGGAGCCCACCTGACCGGCCCCTTCGATGATAATCTTCATACGTCTGTCCTTCTTGTCAGACACAAAGATACGCAGATTTCTCGACAAGCTGGAAATGACATGGATTTTTTTGTAAAGATTTGTTTATATTTGCAGTATCATGAAACGACTTCTTGCCTTCGCAGCCGGCGTGCTGATGCTCGTCTCCTGCTCCGAAACGTTCGATGCGACCCGTCTTCTCCAGGGAGGCATGATCGCCGCGCAGGCCATGTCCCTGTCCGACGAACAGGTCCAGGCCTATGTCCACCAGTACATCACCCAGCTTGACGCGCAGAGCAAGGTGCTGCCGGAGACGAACGCCTACACGAAGCGTCTCCGCGCGCTGACGAAGGGCCTGAATTCCGTGGACGGCGTCCCGCTGAACTTCAAGGTGTATCAGGAGAACCAGGTGAACGCCTTCGCTTGCGCCGATGGGAGCGTGCGCGTCTATACCGGCATCATGGACGTGATGACGGACAACGAGCTCCTGGGCGTAATCGGCCACGAAATCGGCCACGTCGCGATGAAGCATACGAAAAAGGAGATGCGCAACTCGCTCCTGACGAGTGCGGCCCTCGAGGGAATCGCCTCCACCAGCCAGACGGCGGCGGTCCTCACGGACTCCCAGCTGGGCGCCATCGGCAATGCTGTCCTGAACGCCCGGTACTCCCGGAAGCAGGAAACCGAGGCGGACGACTACGGTTACCAGTTCCTCAAGGCCGTGGGCAAGAACCCTTGGGGCATGGCGATGTCTTTCGAAAAGCTGCAGAAAGTGGCCGGCGGCTCCGGCGCACAGGCTTCGGCCGCCCAGAAACTGTTCTCCTCCCATCCGGATACGGAAACCCGTATCCACCGGATGGCCGAACGTGCCACGGCGGAAGGCTACAAGCGGCCGGCGAAATAGTCGTCAGAAATTGATTTTACGGCCCGAAAGGGCCCGGGGCACCATCCACTTGGGATACCAACCGTGGATGGTGACTTCTTTTTGCTGGGAGGCCACTTCGTCCGGGTTCGGCTTGCGGCGCAGTTTCCAGTACTCGGCATGGGCCTTGACCACGGCCTTGTAGGCGTCCCATTTCTTGGTGACCAGGTAGCTGACGGCCGCGGCGCCGTCCAGGAGCATTCGCGTGAGTATGCGCCGCCGGGCCTTGCCCAGGGCGCCCTCCACGCTGTATCCCTGCGCCCGGAAGGTCTTGGCGAGGTTGTTCTCCAGCAGCAGGAGATTGTTCCGGTAGTTGAAGCGGAGTTTGGCGGGGGAGTCATTCGGAAGCGTGCCGCCACCGATGTGGTAGACGTAGGATTCGGGAACGACGGTAACCCGGTATCCGGCGAGCTGCAGCCGCCAGCACAGGTCGATTTCCTCCATGTGGGCGAAGAAACGGTCGTCCAGGCCGCCGAGTTTCTTCCAGAGCCGGCTCCGGACCATCAGGCAGGCGCCGGAGACCCAGAAGACATCGGCCGGGGTATCATACTGGCCCTCGTCCTTCTCCAACTTCTTCATGACGCGTCCCCGGCAGAAAGGGTAGCCGTAGCGGTCCAGCAGGCCGCCTGCGGCGCCCGCGTATTCGAACCGGGTCCGGTCGTGCCAGGACAGCAGCTTGGGGCCGCAGGCGCCGCATTTGGGGTGGGTGTCCATCCAGGCGACAAGGGGTTTCAGCCAGTCTTCCGGAACCTCTATGTCGGAGTTGATGAGGACGAAATAATCGGCTTCCACCTGCGCGAGGGCGCGGTTATAGCCACCGGTGAACCCATAGTTCCTGTCCAGCCGGATCTGCCGGACCGTGGGGAACTCGTGGAAGAGCATTTCCAGGGAGCCGTCCGTCGAGGCGCTGTCGGCGACGATGACTTCCGCGTCCATTCCCTCCGTGGAGGCGATCAGCCCGGGCAGGAACGCCTGCAGGTATCCCTTTGTGTTCCAGTTGAGTATGACGATAGCCGTCTTCATGCGTTGCAGTCGATGTTTTCGAAGGCTAAGGTCGGGATTAATTTCGACATGCACAAGCGGGCGTCGTCGGCCGTGGCGACGAGGTGGTTCCACAGGTCGATGAAATTGCCCGTGACCAGCATTTCGCGAACCGGATGGGTGATGCGGCCATCCTCGAAGGCGAATCCTTCGATCCCGTAGGAGAAATCGCCCGTCGAGGTGTTCGAATTGCCCCCGTTGAAGCCGGTGATGTAGATGCCGCTGCCCATCTTCCGCAGGAGGTCGTCCCGCGTCTTGCAGCCGCCGAAAGGCACCACTTTCGGTCGTGTGGCGTCTTCGATGGTCGGGGTCATCCCGGTCTTGCCGGCGATGTACGTGTTGATGAAATAGCGGGTGATGACGCCCTTGTCGACGATCGGGAACTCCTGCGTGGCGACGCCTTCGCTGTCGTAGAGGCGGGAACCCGTTTCGCCGGGGCTGCGGGGGCAGTCCAGGATAGTCAGCCGCTCCGGGAACACCTGCGTGCCGGCCTTGTCCACGAGGAAGGAGTTCTTCTGCTGGACGGCATAGCCGCCGAGGGCGTTCAGGACCGGTGTCAGGAACTTCGAGGCGCATTCGCTGTCCACGACGATGTTGCATTTCCCGCCGGGGTGGTCCATCGGCCCGATCTGGGCGGCGGCGCGCCGCACGGCCGTTTCACTGCAGGTTTTCAGGGAAGGGAGTATGTCCTTGAGCCGCGGCGTCGCATCCCACCAATAGCTGGCGTAACGGTTGCCGTCAGAATCCTCCACGGTGACTTCGTAACCGATCTCGAAGGAAGTTTCCGTATGCCGGGCGAAGAGTCCGTTCGAATCCATGACGACACTGTCGAACAGACTGTCGGAATACTCGCCTTCCTCGGAAATGAGGGTGAAACCCTTTTCGAGTTCCGCTTTCCTGTTCCAGACTGCGGTTCCAAGGGCGAGTTCTCGTCTCTTGTCTGAGGTCAACTCCTCGTAGGCGGGGTCATACAGGCCCAGTTCCCGGCCGGTCTGCGCGTCTCTCGCCATGCGGTCAGGGTCCGGAAGGTCCCGGGCCGGATCCGGCTGCAGGGTGCGGACCGTTTCGATCGCATCCAGGAGGAAGGCCTTCAGGCCCTCCTCTTCCAGCCGGTTGGAGGAGAAGCTCCCGAACCGGCCGTCCACGAACAGAGCCACCTGCAGGCTCCGGTCCAGGGCGTGGGTGACCTTGTCCAGTTCGCCGTTCAGCATCCCGAACAGCTCCATCAGGCTCTTGTTGAGCGTCACGCGCGCTTTCTGCGCGCCGTGGGCGAGCGCGAATTCCATCGAGGCCCTCGCCAGGGCGATTTCCTGGTCTGTCAGCATCTTATTCTCCTCCTACGGTCAGGTTGTTGACAAGCACCGTCGGAATGCCGCAGGAAACGGGTACGCTCTGCTCTTTCCCGCAGGTCCACGCGCCGGGGTCGATGACCAGGTCATTGCCCACGGCGACGATGTCCCGTAGGGCTTCCGGACCGTTGCCGATGATATTGATATCCTTCACAGGGGCGGTCAGGCGGCCGTTTTCAATGAGGAAGCCGCTCTTGACGAAGAAGGTGAAATCGCCTTCCCCGATCTTGACCTGCCCGTTGGAGAACTGATCCACATATATGCCTTTCGGGACGGAAGCGATGATGTCCGCCGGAGCGGCGTTTCCGCTTTCCATGTAGGTAGAACGCATCCGGGGAATGGGGGCGTAGCGGAAGGACTCGCGCCGGCCGTTCCCGGTCGGGGACACGCCGTAGTGGCGGGCGCTGATACGGTCGTGCAGGTAGGAGGTCAGGATGCCGTCTTCGACCATATAAGTCTTCTGGGCGGGGACTCCTTCGTCGTCGTAATTGAGGGAGCCGCGGTTCCCTTTGAGGGTGCCGTCGTCAATGATTTGGATCCCTTCGGCGCAAATCCGCTGCCCCATCTTGTCGGAGAAAATGGACGTTCCCTTGCGGTTGAAATCGGCCTCGAAGGCGTGTCCCATGGCCTCGTGGAGGAGGATGCCGGAGGCGCCGGCGCCCATCACCACGGGCATCCGGCCGCCCTTGGGCCGCCGGGCGGCGAAACGCTCGTCAATGCCGTGAACGGCCTCGGCCGCCATTTCCTCCAGGAGTCCGTCGGTAAGCATCTCCACGCCGGTGCGGAAACTCCGGGAGACGGATTTGTTCTCGATTTTATCGTCCTGCTGGAAGATGGCCGTGACGGAGACGGTGCCCATGGGCCGGGTCTCGAATTTGAGCTCCTTCAGGGAGTTGTACATCAGCACGTCCGTAACTTGCCAGGCGAGCATGGCGATAATCTTGACGATCCGGTTGTCCCGGGCCTGGACGGTCTGCTCCAGCTTTTTCAGGAAGGGAATCAGGGCCGATGCTTCCGTGCTGCGCCAGTGGGTTCCGACGGGGTAGCGGTCGGCGGCGGGGTTGGGCTCGCCGCGGAACCGGCGCCCGACCAGCCGCGAGCCGTTCGCCTCGGCCCGGACGGAATGCTCGTAGAAGGCCGAGGTCCCGTCGGCGATGGCCGACGCGGCCCGGGCGCAGGCGAGCATGTCCGGCATCGCCGTGCTTTCCGCATAGGCGTAGCCCGTCTTCTCGCCGCACAGGACGCGGATGCCCACGCCGTAGTCGATATGCCGTCCGGCGGCGTTCACGATGCCGTCCCGGAGGGTCAGGTTGCCGTAGGTCGTGTTCTCGAAGTAGAGGTCACAGTAGTCGCCGCCGTGCCGCAAAGCCTCGGCGACGAGCGTGTCGAGCTGTGATTCCCCCACCTGGAACAAGTCCAGATAATGCTGTTTAGGGTGAATCATGAAATTCCTCGATCTGTTGTTTGATCTGTTGATAGAGGGGAAGGTCCCGGACCGTCGTCCCTTTCGCGCTGCCTTCCGCGATGATGCGGAATTCCATGTCGCTGTTGTCCACGAGCATCCATTTGTCACAGACGGGGGAGTACAGCTCGAAGAAGTACTCCAGGCCGGTGTAGTACCGCCGCCGGATGACGTCGGGGGCCACGTCGTGCCCCCCGGCTTCCACCCGGGCGGCCACCCGCTTGATGGCGATCTCGGGGGAGCGCAGCCACAGGTACACGACCGTGACGAAATAGCCCTGGTCCTGGGCCATCCGGACCGTCTTGAGGAGGGACCGGGTGGCCAGGGTGGTTTCAATGCAGAAATCCTCCCGCCGGGTGAACAGGTAGCGCAGTTTCTTGAGCATGTACCGGCTGGCCGTAATGTACGCTGTCTCTGGGTGGAATGGCGCCAGGCTTTTCGCGAACTCGTCCGAGTTCACGAACTCGCTGCAGTCCAGCAGCTCCGGGAGCAGCGTATAGGACGCCGTCGTCTTCCCGGATCCGTTGCAGCCGGAAATAATGTACATGCGGGGCATGGGGCAGGTTTATCGGGTGGCGTCCTCCAGTTTCTTCATCATGGAGAACATGAAGATGGCGGAAATGACGCAGACACCGAGGAACACGGCCCAGACGGCCCAGAGCGGGAGGGGACCCCAGAGATGGCCGCCCACCTGCACCAGGAAGTTGCCCAGGGCGGTGGCGACGAACCACATGCCCATCATCATGCCCTTGTATTTGGGCGGAGCCACCTTGGACACGAAGGAGATACCCATCGGGCTGAGCAGGAGTTCGCCGAAGGTGAGGATCAGATAGACGGAGATCAGCAGGTTGGGTGTGACGTCGGCCACATGCTTGCCGACGAGCTGGCCGTCCGGACCCATCACGGTCTCGGGATGCGGCAGGCCGATGGAGAAGAACATCATCAGGCCGAAAGCGACCGCGGCCACCAGCATTCCGTAAGCGATCTTACGGGGAGCGGAAGGCTCTTTCCCTTTCTTGGCCAGGGAACCGAAGATGGCCATGGAGACGGGGGTGAGGGCAACCACATAGAAGGGGTTGAAGTGCTGGAAGATCGGGGCGCTGACCTCGATGGGACCGCTGAGGCGGTGATACTGCCAGATGAGGAAGGCAACGGCCGCGATCACGACGCCCAGGCTGATATACATCCCTTTCCCGCTCGTCTCCTTGTCGAAAATGGAGAATAGCGCGTAGACGATGGCGATGACGGCCACCAGGTTCCAGACATTGAAGGCCATGCTTTGGATTCCCTCGGAGGACCGGGCGGTGAATTCATCGGCGAAATAGGTGAGGGTGAGTCCGTTCTGGTGGAAGGACATCCAGAAGAAGATGACCACGGCGAACACCAGAAACAGGGCGACCATCCGTTTCCTGGTCTGCTCCGGGGTGAGGGTGTCCACGATTTCTTCCTTCTTGTCCTTCTTGGCGCCTCCTTCCACATGCTTGAACCAGCTACGGAAAGCGTAGTAGATAGCGATGGAAACAATCAAGGAAACGCAGGCTACGGCGAAGGAGAAGTGGTAGGCGGCGTTCCCGTCGAAGCCCAGGCTGATGGCCCATTCGCGGATCTTGATGGCCGCGGTAGGGGCAAACAGGGCGCCGATGTTGATAGCCATGTAGAAGAGGGAGAATCCGGCGTCGCGTTTGGCCGCAAACTGGGGCTCGTTGTAAAGGTCGCCCACCATCACTTGCAGGTTTCCTTTGAAGAGTCCTGTCCCGAATCCGATCAGGAGCAGGGCGGCGATCATGCCGATGAGCGCCATGGTGCCGCTGCCCAGCGGAATGGACAGCAGCAGGTAGCCGAAGAACATGATGATGATGCCGGCGGTGACCATTTTCCCGAAACCGAACTTGTCGGCCAGGATGCCGCCGACGAGCGGGAGGAAATACACCAGCATCAGGAACGAACTGTAGATGAGGCCGGCCGTGCCCGGGTCCAGGCCGAAATTGGCCCGGAGGAAGAGCGCGAACACGGCGATCATCGTGTAGTAGCCGAAGCGCTCACCGGTATTGGCGAGCGCGAGGGCGAAGAGTCCTTTGGGTTGACCTTTGAACATATGTCGTCAAACAGATTATGCGTTGGTAACGCGTTCGAGCCACTTGACCATGCCGAGCATCACGCCCATGGAGATCAGGCAGACGACGAGGAAGACGGTCCAGCACTTCCAGATGGGCCAGGCGTTGTACATGACCGGGCCGATCCAGATGAGGAGGTTGCCGAGGGCGGTGGCGCCGAGCCAGAGGCCCTGGCACAGGCCGAGGAGGTTCTTCGGGGCAACCTTCGACACAAAGGAGAGGCCGAGCGGGGAGATGAACAGTTCCGCAACGGTCAGGAAGAAGTAGGTGACGATGAGGACCCACCAGTCGGCCTTCATGCCGGCGGCGATGCTTTCATCGAGGGCGCGGAATTCGGTGCCGGACGGATAGTGGTTCGCAAAAGAGAAGAGGGCGAGGAACAAGTAGGCGCACCCGGCGATGGCCATGCCATAGGCGATCTTGCGCGGCGTGGATACTACCTTGCCCTTCTTGGCGAGCGCGCCGAAGATAGCCATGATGATCGGCGTGAGGACAATGACAAAGAAAGGATTGACCGCCTGCCAGATCTCCGGGGCGATCTTGTCGGTCTTCACGAAGTCGCGGGCGAACACGGACAGGGACTGGCCGTTCTGATGGAAGGAGAACCAGAAGAAAATGGCGATGCCCAGGACGGCGAACAGGGCGTACATGCGCTGCTTGATTTCCTTGGCCATGGCGTGCTTCTCCTCCTCGGTGTAGGAGACGGACTCGGTGGCCGCCTTCGCGGTGGGATTCGGGAAGATCTTCTTGTTGGCGAGGAAGATAGCCAGGGAGACGAGCATCGCGAGCACGGAGGCGATGAACGAGAAATGGACGCCCTGGTTGAAGACCTCCAGATAGGAGGACGGGTCGAACGTGGTGCCGGTCAGGGTGACCTTCTCCACGAGTTCGGCATATTTGTCGGCCTGGTCGCCCAGATTGCCGGCGATGGCTCTGTGGCAGAGTTCGGGCAGGTTGGAATTGTACAGGAATCCGTTGGTCTTCAGCCACCACTGGCGGAGGAGGGGCGCGACGAACGGCGCGACGAGACCGCCGATGTTGATGAAGACGTAGAAGATCTGGAAGCCGGCGTCCCTCTTCTCCTTGGCCGCCTTCAAGGCCTCAGGGCCTTCCTTGGCCGCTTCGACCTCATAGTTGTCGTACATCTGGCCGACAATGGCCTGGAGATTCCCCTTGAACAGGCCGTTGCCGAAGGCGATCAGGGCCAGGGCCAGGCAGGTGAAGGGAAGAAGCCATGCGGTGTTGGTGGAAGAGGCCGTGATGGGAATGGACAGGAGGATGTAACCCGCCGCCATGATGATCAGGCCCTTCTGGATGGTGCCCTTGTAGTTCTGGGTGCGGTCGGCGATGATGCCGCCCACCAGGGAGAGCACATAGATGGCGGAGTAGAAAATGGAATAGATCAGGCCGCCGGTCGCATCGCTGAGTCCGAATTTGGAGACGAGGAACAGCAGCAGGACCGCGTTCATAATGTAGTAGCCGAAGCGTTCGCCCATGTTGCTGAGCGCGGCGGCAAGCAGTCCTTTCGGGTGGTTTTTGAACATGTCTATGAAGTTTTAAGATTATGCGGGTCGGTTTCACAAATATAACAAAGATTTCCCAAAAAATCGTATCTTTGTGAGGATATGGACAAGAAAAGGTCATTCGGTGTTCGTGCCATGGAGTCGTTCCTGCGCCTCCATGCACGGCTGCCGCTCGGATACCACTACGCCTGGGGACGGTTCATAACCTGGCTGGTGCGGGACGTGTTCCGCTACCGGACCGATGTCGTCCTGACGAACGTGGCCCGGAGTTTCCCGGACAAGGATTATGATGCCATCAAGGACATCTACAGACAGTTCTATGTCCATTTCGGCGAGCTCTTCGCCGAGGCGGTCTGGTTCTCCGGCTGCCGGGGAGAAAAGGGCCGGAAACGGCTCATCCGGCAGAACATCTGCCAGATCGACAACATCGACGAGTTCAACGCTTTCTACGACCGGTCTTCGTCCGTGATGCTCCTGAACTCCCACGCCGGGAATTGGGAGCTGATGGGCGGCGTGGGCCAGTATGACAACCTCGCCCCGGGCAAGCGCTCGTGGACGGACAAGGAGGTCGTGGTCCTGTACCGCGCCCTCTCCAGCAAGTTCTGGGACCAGGTGATGGCCGACGGGCGCTGTGCCCCGGTCTCGGACCGCGATTTCGAGGGCTACGTGGAGGGAAGCGCTATCCTCCGCTACGCCATCTCCCATCGGAAAGAGAAGAAACTCTATATCTTCAACACGGACCAGTATCCCTACTGGCAGGCGGGCCGTTTCTCCGTCGGCGAGTTTCTGCACCAGGATACGCTCGCGATGGGCGGCGGCGCCTCCATCGCCTGCAAGATGGGCATGTCCGTGGCCTATATCCGCTGGTACCGGGCGGAACGCGGCCATTACCGGATGACCTTCGTCCCCCTCGTGGAAAACGCGGCGGAAACCACCCCGGAAGAACTGATGAAACTGTATTACAAGCATCTGGAGGAGGATATCCAGGCCCAACCCTGGAACTATCTCTGGACGCATAAACGTTGGAGAAAACAATGAATCTGAAAGCCTTTGCCGCCGGCCTTTTCCTGGCCGTCCCCGCCCTCCTCGAGGCGCAGACCGTCACCTACAGCCTTCCGCAGACCACCGTGACCGTGGAAGTGGATGCCATCCAGGAATCCTTCTTCGCCGGCCCCTATGCCGCCTATGCCAAGCGGTTCCTCGGCATCGACGTCCGGGAAACGGACGCTTCCCGCTCCTATGTGAAGGAAGTCCGTCTCGTCACCCGGGTGGAGGCCGATCCGCAGGCTCGTTACTCCGTGGACACGAAGGGTGTCGAGGACCGTTTCCTCGCCCTGAGCTCCCAGGGACTGGTCTCCTTCCAGGACAAGCTGGAAGCCGGCGACCTCGTCTGGCGTTTCAACCCGCAGCCGGAAGCCGATTTCGGCGCCAAGGGCGTGACCTCCCAGACGAAGACCGAGACTCGGACCATCTGGAAGGAAGTGGAGACGGACACCGCTTTCGTGCGCGTCCCCGTCGAGGAGGCTTACCAGATCCAGAAAACCCCTGAGATGAAGGCCCAGGAGGCCGCGGACATGGTCCTGAAGGCCCGCCGGGAGCGTTTCAACATTTCCACCGGCAACACCGATGCCACTT
Source organism: uncultured Bacteroidia bacterium (assembly GCA_902785065.1). Classification (GTDB taxonomy): domain Bacteria; phylum Bacteroidota; class Bacteroidia; order Bacteroidales; family UBA932; genus Cryptobacteroides. The sequence goes on along the minus strand of CACZXH010000002.1, from coordinate 188,648 downwards.
TCAGCGGAGAGGCGCTCGGTGCGGCCATCGCGGAGTTGGACCGGGTGGAGAAGGAATACCTGACCCTGTTCACCGGTTACACCGTGACCCGGGAACAGAGCGGCTCGTTCGACATCGTCCCCTCGGGCTCCACGCGCAAGTATACGGCCTTCCGCCTCAACGGCAAGGAGGGCATCGTCACCGATGGCGCCGGCACGGTTTACTCCCTGGAGTTCTCCCCGGAGGAGGTGTCCGACCCGCAGGCCGCCATCCGCGACACGAAGAACGTGGTCCATTACCGGATTCCCGCCGTCTGCAACGTGCGTCTCACCACGGGCGGCCGGACGCTCTTCGAGAGCCGCATCCCGGTGTATCAGCTGGGCCTGGAAGCGCTTTATCCCTTGAAATAACTACACATAAAACACTATACCGATTATGAGTATCAAAGATCTGGAACCCAAAGTGGTATGGGGCAACTTCTACGGCCTGACGCAGGTCCCGCGCCCCTCCAAGCATGAAGGAAAAGTCATCGAATATCTGCTCCAGTGGGGCAAGGACCACGGCGTCGAAGTCAGCAAGGACGAGACCGGCAACGTGATCTTCCGTGCGCCGGCCACCCCGGGCTACGAGAACCGCCGCGGCGTGATCCTCCAGGGCCACATGGACATGGTCCCGCAGAAGACATCCGATTCCGGCCACAACTTCCTGACCGACCCGATCCAGGCCTATGTCGATGGCGACTGGGTCACCGCCGACCGTACCACCCTCGGCGCCGACAACGGCATGGGCGTGGCGATGGGCCTCGCCGTCTGCGAGGACAAGTCCGTCGAGCACGGCCCCATCGAGGTCCTCGTGACCTATGACGAGGAAACCGGCATGACCGGCGCCACGGCCCTCAAGCCGGGCGTCCTGAAGGGCGACATCCTCATCAACCTGGATTCCGAGGACGAAGGCGAACTGTGCGTCGGCTGCGCCGGCGGCCTGGATGTCTCCGCCGAGTTCAAGTATCGCAAGTATCCGGTGAAACCCGGTTGGAAGGGCCTGAAACTTACGGTCAAGGGCCTGAAGGGCGGTCACTCCGGCATGGACATCTCCCTGTACCGCGCCAACGCGAACAAGGTGATGGCCCGCATCCTCCTTCCGTTGATGGAGGTGTTCGGTGTGCAGGTTGTGAGTTTCACCGGCGGTTCCCTCCGCAACGCGATCCCGTTCGAGGCTACGGTCGAGACTGTCGTTCCCGCCGAAAACCTGGAGTCCGTGAAGAAGCTCATCGGCAACATCTTCGACGAGATCCAGGCTGAATTCAAGGACAGCGATCCGGGTGCTGTGCTCTATGTGGACGATGTGCCCGCCGCCCCGAAGTTCATCCAGGGCCGCGTGATGCTGAACGCGGTGAAGGCCATCCTGGCCTGCCCGTCCAGCGTCACCCGCATGAGCCAGACGATGGAAGGCCTCACCGAGACCTCCGTCAACCTGGCCATCGTCCGCACCGAGAAGGGCCGGATCACCGTCCACTCCCTGATGCGCAGTGCGGTGGATACTGCGAAGGCTGCCCTGGCCCAGCGCATCCGCTGCATCTTCGAACTCGCCGGCGCCGACGAGATTGAATTCAAGGGCGGTTACAGTGGCTGGACGCCGAAACTGGACACCCCGATGAACAAGGTGATGATGGAGCAGTTCCAGAAGGTATACGGCCGCCCGATGAAGATCATGGCCACCCACGGCGGACTCGAATGCGCCCTCCTCGGCGCGAAGTACCCGAACTGGGAGATGGTTTCGATCGGACCCACCGTCAAGTATCCGCATTCCCCGGACGAGCGTGTGAACATCGCTTCCGTCGGCCGTACCTGGGAGTATCTCAAGGAGGTCCTCAAGAACGTACCTGAAAAGTAACATAGCCCTCCCCGTCGCGGAAGTCGCCGGGGAAGTGAACCGTGCCTTGTCGGAGCGGGGCGGAGCGGTGGTGACCGCTCCTCCCGGCGCCGGCAAGTCCACGTTATTGCCCCTGACCATCCTGGACTCCCTGCCGGAAGGGAAGGTCGTGATGCTGGAGCCGCGGCGGGTCGCTGCGCGGCAGATTGCCGAGCGGATGGCCTGGATGCTGGGAGAACCCGTCGGAAAGACGGTCGGCTACCGGATGCGGTTTGAGCAGTGCGTGTCTGCGGGAACGCGGGTGGAGGTCGTCACAGAAGGCGTACTGGTCCGCCGGCTCGTGGACGATCCCGGCCTCGATGGTGTTGCGGTGGTGATTTTCGACGAATTCCACGAGCGGAGCCTGACGAACGACGTGGCGCTTGCGCTCACGCGCGAGGCGCGGTCGGTCCTGCGGCCGGACTTGAAGCTGGTGCTGATGTCGGCCACCATCGACGCGACCGGCCTTTGCACCACGCTGGATCTCCCGCTGGTGGAAAGTCGTGGGAAGATGTTCCCGGTGGAAATCGTCCGCGGCAAGGAAGAAGCGAAGCCGGAGAATGCGGCGGAACTCGTCGCGCAGACGGTTCGGATCGCCCATCGGGAACACGAAGGGGACATCCTCGCATTCCTGCCCGGCGAGGCCGATATCCGGCGCTGCGCGGAGCATCTGGGATCTTCGCTCGGGGCGACGCAGGTCTTTCCCTTGTACGGAATGCTTTCCGGCACGGACCAGCGCCGGGCCATCGCGCCCAGTGCGCCGGGGGAGCGGAAAGTGGTCCTGGCGACGCCCATTGCCGAGACGTCCCTGACGATCGAAGGCGTCCGGGTGGTCGTGGACAGCGGCTTGTGCCGCAAGCCGGTCTTCGACCCGCAGCGCGGGCTGAGCCGGCTGGAGACGGTCCGGATCAGCCGCGACATGGCCGACCAGCGGGCCGGCCGGGCCGGACGCGTCGCCCCCGGCGTGTGCTACCGGCTCTGGAGCGCGGCTACCGAGCAGCGGATGCTGCCGATCCGCGTCCCTGAAATCCTGAAAGCCGACCTCGCCCCCACGGTCCTGGCCATTGCCGCCTGGGGCGAATCCCGCCCTGAGCGGCTTCCCTGGCTTTCTCCGCCGCCGGTCCTGTCCCTATTGCACGCGCGGGAGCTTTTGCGGGAGTTGGACTCCGTGGATGATACGGGGCATATCACGCCGCATGGGCGTGCTCTCGCGTCCTTGCCGTGTCATCCTCGCGTGGCGCAGATGCTCTTGAAGGCGGATTCGCCGGAGCGGAAGGCCCTGGCCGCCGACCTGGCGGCCTTGGTGGAAGAAAAAGACCCTTTGGACACGACGGAGGCGGGCGTTTACATCCGGCTCAAGGCGCTCCGCGATGCCCGGGCCTCCCATCGGGAAGGCCGATGGAACCGGATTGTCCGTATCGCGGAACAGTACAGAAAGATGGTGCATGTCCGGGAGGACAACGAAGATCCGGACCCCTTCGAGGCCGGCGCCCTGCTTGCAGCCGCCTACCCGGGGTGGATTGCCAAAGCCTGGAAGGAAGGTGTGGGGCGTTTCCGTCTCTCCGGGGGCGACCTGGCCGCCGTGGACCCGGCTGACCCGCTGGCGGCCAGCGAGTGGCTGGCCATAGGCAGCCTGCACGCAGCCCCAGGCGGTGTCGGACGCATTTTCCTGGCCGCTCCACTGGGCGCATCGGACCTGAAGCCGTATATCCGCCGGCGGGATGTCGTCGCCTGGGACAGCCGGCAGGGGAGTGTCCTTGCCCGAAGAGAATCCCGGGTGGGGCAGCTTACCGTGTCGACGCAACCCCTTTCGGACGTCCCCCGGGAAGAAATCGTCCGTGTTATCTGCGAAGCGGCCAGGAAAGAGGGAACCTCAATGCTGGATTTCTCCGACGAGGTCCAGAATCTGCAGCGGCGCGTCGCCGCCGTCGCGGCCTGGCATCCGGAACTGGAACTGCCGGATCTGTCGACGGAAGCCGTCCTGGAACGGGCTCCGGAGTGGCTTCCGGCCTTCCTTGGGAAAACATCGACCACGTCGGAATTGAAACGGATCGACCTTTGCGAGGCCCTCTGGTCGCTCCTGGACTGGCCGCAACGGCAGGCGGTGGAAAGGCTGGCGCCGTCCCATATCACCGTCCCCACCGGCAGCCGCATCCGCGTGGAATATCGGCAGGGGGCTGACGCGCCCGTCGTCCGCGTGCGTCTGCAGGAGTGCTTCGGCCTCACGGACACCCCTCGTGTGGACGACGGGCGCCGTCCTGTCCTGATGGAACTGCTGTCCCCGGGATTCAAGCCGGTCCAACTGACGGCGGACCTCCGCAGTTTCTGGGAAGGAACCTACTTCGAAGTGCGCAAGGAACTCAAGCGTCGGTATCCCAAGCATGCGTGGCCCGACGATCCGCTGGCCGCGGATCCCGTCCGAGGGGCCAAGAAGAAGTCGTAAGTGCTTGTTTTTCTGGATAATTCTTTCTATAAGGACTTAAGTATTTAATAAACAATTAATTAACAAACAATGGTTAACCAGTACGAGACCGTATTCATTGCAACTCCCGTTTTGTCTGAGTCCCAGATGAAGGATGCGGTTGCCAAGTACACCCAGCTCATCCGCGACAATGGCGGTGAGGTTGTGTACGAAGAGGATTGGGGCCTGCGCCAGCTCGCTTATCCGATCCAGCACAAGACCACAGGTTTCTATTACCTGATCGAGTTCAAGGCCGACTCCCAGTTCGTTGCCACCCTCGAAACCCAGTATCACCGTGACGAGCGCATCATCCGCTTCCTGACCGTCGCCCTGGACAAGGACGCCGTCGCCTACGCCGAGAAGCGTCGCGCCAACAAGGCTGCCAAGGCCGCTGCCGCCGAGGCTCCCAAGACTGAAGAGTAATCAAAGGAGGAAATTATCATGGCAAACGAAAATAGCGAAATCCGTTATCTCAACCCCCCGACCGTGGAGGTTCGCAAGAAGAAATACTGCCGCTTCAAGAAGGCCGGTATCAAGTATGTCGATTACAAGGACCCTGAGTTCCTCAAGAAGTTCCTCAACGAGCAGGGCAAGATCCTTCCCCGCCGGATCACCGGTACTTCCCTGAAGTTCCAGCGCAAGGTCGCCCAGGCTATCAAGCGGGCCCGTTCCCTTGCTCTCCTTCCGTATGTCACTGACCTCCTTAAATAATCTGCCTTATGGAAATTTTGCTCAAGAAAGATGTGGCCAATCTCGGCTACGCTGGTGAGATCGTCAAGGTCAAGGCCGGTTATGCGATGAATTATCTCGTGCCGCAGGGCTTCGCCACCGTGGCTACCGAGTCCGTCAAGAAGCAGCACGCGGAGACCCTCCGTCAGCGCGCGCACAAGGAGGCCAAGCTCGTCGCCGACGCCGAGGCCCTCGCCGCCACCATCAATGCGCAGGTTCTCGAGGTCGCCGCGAAGGTCGGTGAGACCGGCAAGCTCTATGGTTCCGTGACCACCGAGCAGCTCGCCGAAGCCCTCGCCGCCAAGGGCCTGAACATCGAGAAGAAGGACATCACCATCCTGGCCGATGAGGTGAAGGAGCTGGGTGAGTACGAAGCCGCCGTGAAGCTCTACAAGGGCATCAAGGGCACCTTCAAGTTCAACGTGGTCGCCGAGTAATCCGGCACCCACAGACGATGGATCCCGACCTTCCAAAAGGCCGGGATTTTTCGTATCTGCCTGTTAATCAGATAATTATGGTGCAAGAATTCAAAGGGCTGATTATTTGGTCAAACAGCGGCGTCCACGTATCTTTGCGACAGATACCTGCCGTCCGTTTCCGGTCGATCACTCGGGCCCGTCTGCCTATGGGGTATTGAAAAAGGGACTGACTTGCGGTCAGTCCCTTTTTATCATTTTTCTTCCGGCTTGCCGGTGGAAGGATTCTCCGGTTTTCCGGGTTCGTCGCCGTGGGAGTCCTTGTACTTGAAGCGGCGGATTTTCTGTGTGGCGGTCTTTTCGAAGGGTTCCTTCATCGCGTCCACCTCGCCGATCTTGGAGTTTTTCCCGACCTTCTTGTTCACCCAGTCCAGGACGGCCTTCTTGCGGGCTTCCAGTTCTTCGAACCACTTGTCCTCGGTGGCCTGGTCCCAGTCGATGGCGTTGTCGTTGAACTTCACGAGGGCGACGAGCTTGCCGTCGCGTTCCATCACGAGGGATTCTTCCACACCTTCGATGTTGTTGATCACCTGCTCGATCTCCTCCGGGTAAATATTCTCTCCGGAAGGCCCCAGGATGGTGTTGTTCAGGCGGCCCTTGATATAATAGTGGCCCGTTTCGTCCACGGTGGCGATGTCGTTGGTATGGAACCACCCTTCGTCGTCCAGGACCTGCAGGGTGCGCTCGGGATCCTTGTAATAGCCCAGCATCACGTTGTCGCCGCGGACGACGATTTCGCCTTCCCCGTTCGCGGGATTGACGTTGTCCAGCCGGATGTCGACCTTGTAAGTGGCTACGCCGATGGATCCGAGATGTTTTTTCTTGTCCACCATCACGTTGCACACGAGGGGGGCTGTCTCCGTAAGGCCGTAACCGATGGCGTACGGGAACTTGCACTCGATGAGGAATTGCTCCACCGCGGGATCGAGCTTGGCGCCGCCGATGCCGAAGAACGCCAGCTTGCCGCCGAAGGTACGCACCATCCGCCGGCCAATGAACCAGCGCAGGACGCGGGGAATGTGCTGGTCGGCCCAGGAGAGGACGCGGCTCTTCTGAATGGTGGGAAGGACGCTGTTTTTCACGACCTTCTCGATAATGAGCGGTACGGAGCACACGATGGTGGGCCGGACCTTCTTCATGGCGGCGAGCAGGATGGTGGGGGTCGGCGGTTTCTGCAGTGTGTAGCAGGTGGCACCCACATAGAAGGAGTACAGCGTGGAAACGCTCATCTCATAGGCATGGGCAGCCGGCAGGATACTCAGGAATCGGTCTTTCTTGAAGGCGGGCTTGGCCTTGAAGGCCGCCGCCAGGTTGCTCGTCAGGTTGCGGTGGCTGAGCATCACTCCCTTGGCCTTGCCGGTCGTCCCGGAGGTATAGATAATACAGGCCAGGTCGTCCGGCTGCGGGTCTTTCACCCAGCCGTTGCACTTGAAGTCTTCCTTGTTCTTCTTCAGGAACTCGAAAGTCTCGATGTCGATGATGAGGGTCAGCTTTTCCTTGCATTCCTCGCTCAGCTTCGGAAGCATCCGCTTGGAAATGAAGATGGCTTTGGATTCCGAGTGGGTGAGGATATTGGTGAGTTCGTGTTCCGAGCTGTCGGGGAGGATGGGGACCGCCACGCGGCCGAAGGCCGTGGCGGCGAAGAACGCGACCACCCAGTTGGGCATGTTCTGCGAGAAGATGGCCACGCGGTCGCCGTGCTTGATCCCGAAGCGGGACATCCGCTGGGACAGGCGTTCCGTCTTGGTGCGGAATTCCGCATACGTATATTGCTGGCCGCCGTCCACATACTGGAAGGCAATCCGTTTCGCATAGTTGGTGGTGGCGTAATCAAAGACCTTGTGCAGGGTCGTACAGGTGTTCTCGCGGTTTCTGTACCGCCGCCAGGCTTTGTAGGGACTCTTGATTCTTTTGGCCATGTCTATGTTCAGGTTCGTTAAGGGACGATGAAACCGTCTTTGTGCTTTCCTTGGATGCCCATCGGACGGTAGATGTCGTAGATGCGCTGCATGTCGGCCTTGGGGTCGTCGGTCAGTTCAAAGGGTTCGCCCACGCTGATGCGCTTGCGGCCCCAGTCGTAGTAGCCGACGTACACGGTCGCGCCCGTCTCCCGGGCGATCAGGTGGAAACCGGTCTTCCAGCGCTTGACGGCTTTCCGGGTACCCTCCGGGGCAATGGCGAGGTGGAACTCGTCCGCCTGGTCCATCTCGTGGATCAGGCTCCGGACCATCGAGGCCGCGCTTTCGCGGTCCACGGGGACGGCGCCGCAGGCGCGGAGGATGGGACCGAGGGGCCAGAAGAAAAACTCTTTCTTGATCATGATATGGGCCACCTTGCCGAACTGCGTGTAGAACAGGTAGCTTACGAGGAAATCCCACACGCTCGTGTGCGGGACGCCCAGGACGATGGCCTTCTTCTCTTTCATGGGACCACCGACGCTCTCCCAACCCATTCGGCGCAGCATCTTGCCGCAGAACCTGGCCCAGCGGGGGCTCACAGTGCTCTTGATCTTACTCATTGTCAGATATTTACGTCTTCGAGTTCCTCCTCACTGCGGAGGTTCTCCATAATGAAGCGCTGCCGCTCGGCGGTGTTGTCGCCCATGTAGAATTCCATAATCTCGGATATGGACTCCTCATCGGCCAGTTTGACCGGATCCAGGCGCATCTTCTCGCCGATGAAGTCCACGAACTCGTGGGAGGAAATCTCGCCGAGGCCTTTGAACCGGGTGATTTCCACCCCGGTCTTCAGGTCCTTGACGGCTTTCTCTTTCTCGTCAATGGAATAGCAGTAGCGCGTCGCTTTCTTGTTGTGCACGCGGAAAAGGGGAGTCTGCAGGATATGGACATGGCCGCGGCGGATCAGGTCCGGATAGTACTTCATGATGAAGGTAAGGACCAGCATGCGGATGTGCATGCCGTCGTCATCGGCATCGGTGGCGACAATGATGTTGTTGTAGCGGAGGTCGTCGAGGTCCTCCTCCACGCCGAGGGCGGAGACGAGCAGGTTCAGTTCCTCGTTCTCGGCCACTTTCTTGCGGCTTTCCTTGAAGCAGTTGATGGGTTTTCCGCGCAGGGAGAACACGGCCTGCGTGTTCGCGTTGCGCACCTTGGTGATGGTACCCGAAGCGGAATCGCCCTCCGTAATGAAAATCGAGGTTTTCTCCCGTTCGTCTTCCTTGTTCTTCAGCGGCTTGTCGTTGAAGTGGATGCGGCAGTCGCGGAGCTTGCGGTTGTACACGTTGGCCTTCTTGTTCCGCTCGCGGGTCTTCTTCTGGATGCCGGCGATTTCCTCCCGCTCGGCCTGGGACTCCTTGATCTTCTTCTCGATGACCGGGACGATGTCCAGGTGCATGTGGAGGTAATTGTCCAGGTTCTTGGACACAAAGTCGTTCACGAAGCTGCGGATCGTCGGCCCCCGGTCGATGGCGGAACTGCCGTCCTTGTTCTTGACCTGCCGTTCCCACATGTAGGTGGAGCCGAGCTTGGTCTTTGTCTGGCCTTCGAAGATGGGCTCCTGAATCTGGATGGCGATCGCGCCCACAACGCCCTGGCGGACGTCTTCGGGCTTGTAGTCCTTCTTGAAGAAGTCCTTGAAGGTCTTGGCGATGGCCTCGCGGTAGGCGGCGAGATGGGTGCCGCCGTCACGGGTGTTCTGGCCGTTTACGAAGGAGGAGATGTTCTCGCCGTAGCTGTTCCCGTGGGTGAGGACGATCTCGATGTCCGGGCCTTCGATGTGGATGAGGGGGTAGAGCGGCTTCTCGGCCATGTTCTCGGTGACGAGGTCCAGCAGGCCGTTCTCGCTTTTGTAAGGTACGCCGTTCAGGACGAGGGTGAGTCCTTTCTTGAGGTAGGAATAGTTCTTCACCATCGTCTCCACGATGTCCATGTGGAAGGAGTAACCTTCGAACATCTGCTCGTCGGGGACGAACCGGATGATGGGCGAAAGAGGACTGGCCGTCGCGGAAGGATTCCACCCAGAAGTCGGAGGACAGGGCGTTCACGGCCTTCGTGCCGACGCCGTTCATGCCCACGGACTTCTGGAAGGCTTCCGTGTCGAACTTGCCGCCGGTGTTCAGCTTGGAAGTGACGTCTACCACGCTGCCGAGGGGAATGCCACGGCCGAAGTCGCGCACGGTCACGGTCTTGTCCTCGTCGATGGTGATGTCGATGCGCTTGCCGAAGCCCATCGAGAACTCGTGATGCCGTCTCCCTGCCGCTCACCGTTGCCCAGGCGGCCGATGTACATGCCGGAACGTCTCCGGATGTGCTCGTACCACTCCAGGGTGATGATGTTCTGTTCGCCGTAGTCGGCCCCGTTCTTCTTCAGCGTCTCTTCAGCCATGATTGCCTCTTTTCACTATCTTGCAAAGATAGGGAAAAAACCGGACAAAGTCAATCCTTTGCCCGGCACAGAGACCCATGACAGGCGCTATTTGATGAGTCCGACGAAGAACAGGTTGATGAGCGGACGGGCCGGGCAGTTGGTGGTGAGGGTGAGCATGACGACCGTCTCGCCCTTGGGGAGGACGGAAGTGTCCAGCGTGACCGGGATGCTGCCCTTGCCTTGGGCGGGGATTTCGCCCGGGAGGGTGGCGGTGACGCCATCCGCATCGGCATCCACGCTATAGAACTTGAGGGCGGACTTGCCCTTGTTCGTGAAGGTGAAGGTGCCCTTGACCTTGGCCCCGGCCGTTGCGGTGCCGAAGGATACCGTGCTTTCGTCGAAGATGCACTGGGCGGCGTTCTTCCGCTGCTCCGGCGTCCAGGAGGCGAAGTTGCCGCGGGTGAGGGCTGTCACGGTGATGGGCTTCGCGGCCTTCGCGCCGTTGATGACGGGTGTGGCACTATAGACGTGTTTGCCCCAGACCGCAGGGTCCGCCTTGACGGAGAAACGGAGGGCGGCGGTCTCTCCGGCCGGGACGGTGGCGGGAACCACCTCGACGGTCAGGTTGGGGGAAACGTTGGCGAAGGAGACTTTCATGGGCTGCTTCCCGAGGTTCGCGATCTTGACCTCGTCTGAAGAAGACTCGCCCTGAAGCACGTTCGAAACCTTGTAATTCAGTGACTTGAGCCCCATCTGGCCGAGCTTCACGGCACCGAAGAGTTCGGCCACAGACTTCTTTTTCTCGTGCACGAGTCCGCGCATCCGGAGGATGACGGGCTTGCCCACGCCGGCGATGTAGACGGTGAGGGTCTTGTCGAAGGGGACGGGGCCGTCCTCGTTCTTGTAGGTCCCCGTGATTGTTCCTGTCTTGCCCGGCTGGATAGGCTCCCGGGTCCACTGTGCGTCGGTGCAGCCGCAGGAGGTCACCACCTCGTAGATGGCGATGGGGTCCTTGCCGATATTCTTGACCGTAAAGACGCAAGTCTGGGGACCGTCGTTGATGCTGATGTCGCCGAAGTCATGGACCGTCTTGTCGAACTCCACGACCTCGATGACCTGGGCCCCGTCCTCCGTGCTGTCGTCGGGGACGACGGCCATCGTCGGATTCTCGGTGGTCTGGCCCAACGTTTCCAGAGTATTATTTAATTCCGCACTGCGGGCGTTTCGACAGCCGCAGAGCACAAATAAAAGCGCGGTGCCGATCATCCATGTTTTCATCATATGGCAAAGTTACGCGGGTTTGTCCAAAAAACAAAAAAAATAGAATGACGGGAGGAATATCAAGAAGAAAAAATGTATATTTGTCTAACTATCAGTATTGATAATGCTTTTGCGAATCCATTCATCCTGTTTATGAAACGAGTTTTACTTCTTGTCGTCCTTTTGGCGATGTGTTTCCATTCGTTTGCGGCAGGTCCTCTTCAGCGGGGACGTGTCACGTTTGGTCCGAAGGTGGAATTTACGGATAACCTGTACGGTGCCGTCGCCAATTATGGCACAGGGCTGCTCTCTGCCGGGGTGACCGCTTTGACGGGGAGCCCTTGGGTATCAAAGCTCCTTATTCCGTCTTCTGCCGGAACCCGCCTGTTGGTGAACAGAGACATCGTCACCCCGGCCGGTGCTGCCCAGGTAAGGTGGTGGGACTGGAAACTGAGGAATCATGTCTTCGGCTACGAGTTTGAATTCCAGCCTACGGTATCCCATCTGGGCTATGGCTTTGAATTGGATTATGAGAGACAGTCCCGGATGGCGAAGCTTCCGGGGGCGGAGGATTTCATGGAATTCTCCAAGATGATGGTCACACCCGGTGTCACGCTCCAATATCAATTCTCCGACCTTATTGAACACTCTTGGACCGTAAACCTGGTTGTGGGGGCAAAATACAATTATGCTTTCAAGTGTTCCGGATTGAGCGATGAAGTCAAGTCCGTGAACAATGGTTTTACCGGCACGATCGGGTTAGGCGTCTCCTTTCTTCCGTCCAATGTTGATATTGATACAGGGTATGAATTCTCGTACTATCAAATCCGGGTTATGTATAGCCGGGATATGTTCAATTATTTCAATCCTGAGTATGTGAACGCTGCAGGCGTGAAGCCGTATGAAGGATGGACCTCGAAATATGGTTATCTGACCTTTCAGGTGACAGCATTCATGTAGATTATGAAAGCTTATTCATTGTTTCTGGCCATGAATCTGGCCTTTTTGAGTTGCGCGTGCCTCCTTCATTGCCGTGCTGTCGAGACCGGTCCTTCGGCGGGTCTCGCGGCTCCGGACACCTTGGTCGTGGAACAACAGACCGTTTCGGATTCCTTGCTTCAACTGATTGCCGGAGCTTCGGTAAGGAGAGCCGTTACGACGGGTTTCGACTCTGATTCCAAGACTTTGGTTTCCCAAAAGAAATCTCTCTCTAAGTCCAGCCGTGAACAGTTCAAGTTCCTGCTTTCTGATAAGGCCAATTTCAAGAGTGACGATACCGTTTTCGGACAGTTCATGCCGTCCGTGTCCGTTACGATGAAGTCCAAGGGGAGGAAACTGAAGATCTCTTTGGATTTCGGCCTTGGAAAGTGGTCTCTGACCGACTTGAAGACCGGCCAGGAATGGCAATATGACTTGCGCTCGAAAGAACTGCTCCGATGGGCGTGGCTTCAGTTTCCCGATGACAATCTTCTTAAAACCCTCTATTTGTCCCAAGAATGAAAAAGTTGTTGACAGTCCTTGCCCTTTCGTTCTGCCTGTTCTCCGCAGAGGCAAAGACCATCCATTGGATCACGTTTATTGATACGACGGATGAGAATGTGGGAGAAATTGACATTAACTCCCGGAAGTTTTTGTATTCCAGATGGATCAACGTCGTCAACGCGGCGATGGTCCAGAACGGTTATCGGACGGCCGTCTATGATTTCTACGGAATCCATACAAGTCCGGAGAACTGTAGGCGTGCCATCCGGGACCTGAGGTGCGACCCCGATGACATCGTCATCTTCTACTATATCGGCCATGGGACTCGCGCAGCTGACGATGTCACCAAGTATCCCCAGATGTTGTTGGCCCAACTTGATGAGAACAAGTTGATCCCCTTGTCCTGGGTTCACCGGGAATTGAAGGCGAAGAATGCCCGGCTCACCTTGACCATCGGGATGTGCTGTAATTCTGTCCAGCACGTCCGGGCACGGCAGGAACCCACGTTCGGTGTCAATTATGGGAATACATACATGAGCCCGTCTCAGGTGATGGCCATCCAAAAGGCTTTCCTGGAGAACAAGGGTGATATTATCGCATGCTCCAGCGCACCGGGAGAGCCTTCGTCTGCTTGTTCGGTCCGCGGGATCGGCGATACGGATTTCTTTACGTTTTGTTTCATCAGCCAATTTGAGGAGATGACAGCCACGGATACATTTGAATGGAAGAATTTCTTCACCGAGGTCCAAGACGAGGTGCGCAAAAGTGCGGCTGCAGTCACGGGGAGGAGACAGGTTCCCCAGTTCGACGTAAACCTTTCGAAGTCTGAGTCTCCGGCGCCAACCCAGCCGGAAAGGCCTACCGCGCCTTCCAAACCTTCCATGGATGATCCGGACGACCTTTCCAAGTTAGTCTCTTATATCGAATCGAGTCTCGACTTCATCCGGGAAGACAACGACAATCTGGAGGATCGTATTCAGATGTCCCAGGAACTTCGGACTGTTTTCGACCGGGATGCGGAGGTGAAGGTCTTAGGACAGGATATGGACGTGGTTGTGGACAAAGAAGATATCGATGCTTTCCTGATGCGTATTTCCACAAGTTCTCTGCTTTACCGCGTTTCGATGGTGGATGGGGAGATATCGGGCCGGACAGGAAAGATTACCATGTTGAGAGTTCGTGAAATCTATAAAAAGTAAGTGAAATGAAACGTTTTGCAGCCCGCTGGGCGGGAATGATCCTGCTTGCTCTGATGAGTTTTTCCGCTTTGGCGCAGACCTCGGAGGAAGACATGCTCCGCCGCCGTGCCGCTGAGAAATGCGCGCAGTTCAACAACTATGTGTCTTTGATTGGAAAAAAGACGGGCAAGAATGGGAAAGCCATTCCTGTCGAGACAAGGATGTTTTACCGCGAAGCAGCCCTCAAGTTGTTCATTGCGAACGGGAATTCATATACAGAGTATGTCGGTAGCGAAGAGCGGACCATTGCAGGCGTAATGATGCAGACCACTTCCGTCAACAGACCTAATCAGAAGCCGAAGAGTACGTTGATGAAAACGTATCTGCTGAATCTCGCCAACCTCAGATACAGTGACGTGGTGATTACTTCCACCGATGTCTCGAATATCAAGGTGAGTTCCCTGCGGAAGATTGACGAAGATACCTATGTCTGTACCTGTTATTTCAACCAGACATTCATCGGATACCGGGATGGGATTCCGGTCTATAAGGATAGGACTTCGAAGTATGTGAAGTGCTACGTGTATCTCGAATCCACGGAAGACGGGTTGGAATACATCATCCGCCTGGGTGATGTGTATGCCACCGATACGGAAAGGCTGTAGCACTTTATGAAGAATATTCGATGGGGCTTTATTCTTCTGGCCCTAACCTTATCCTGCCCGCTTGGGCAGGCCCAGGTTATCCCCGGGGGGGAATTGGACGGAATCTTCTACAAGTCCAGGGTCGCACTTGTCGATGAGTTCATGGACTTGTTCAACTTTACGGAATTGCGGGCGGGTGAAGATACGTCTTCGCTTGACGGCAAAAGACTCCATCTGCTGAACCTGTTCAACAAGGAGCGGTTCCAGTCCGCAAAGGATACCGCTTTCCTTCAGGCTCTGTCATTCGTGGACCGGGTCCTGGAAGATTCTGTCCACCTGACCATCGCTGATTCCTCATGGCTTTCCCGCGCTCACTGCGTGGGAAAGTATGAAGGCAGGGATGTCCCCGTGTACCTGACCCTGAAAATCCAGGAATGGGAGCCTGAACTGTACAGTTGGATTATCTCCAAGGCAGAAGGAGAAGTGCTGACCCTGGCCCCGCCTGTTTACAGTCGTCGGTTTTCTATCGACCCGGTGGAGCATGACATCCGTTTTATGGCACTGAGCCGGATTACATCTTCGGACCGGAAGGCCATCCTGAATTATGCCCCCGCCGGTTGGCGACCCGACGAAACATCCGTTTTCTTCAGCCTGGTCCATGAAGGAGCACTGACATTGGAGTATGTGGAAACGCTGGAGTTTGAATTCGGCCAGGTGCCTGGCTACGTGTTTACAATCCGTTATTTCGACCGGGAGGAATCGACCAATTCCGGCTGGTTGATCGATGAATGGAAAGAAGTTGACTTATGAAACGTTTTATACTGCTGATTGCCTTTTTGTCCCCCTGGACTGTTTCTGTTGCGGCCTCTAAATCTCCGACGGAGGTTGTTTCCCATTTTGGCAATTGCCTGAAACGGTATTTGGAGGGGGATGATGACATCACGTATCGTTCGGCCCTGGATGAAATGACTGTGGGGAAAATGAAATGCCTTGTCGATGACAACGTTTCGGACGAGATTTCCAAACAACGGGGTTTGCCTGACGGCACGATGCACATCGACGATTACCTGACACAGTTGCGGCAATGGAGTTTCGATGAGGATATCGAATACAGAATGGAGAATCCAGTCGATGAAAAGGATTTCGAAATCCCGGCGTTGAGCAAGGACGTTAAGGTTGTTGAACCGATGCGGGTCGTTTCCGCCCGTGTGCACTTGGCAGGGGATCAGACCTACGACATGACGGAGATCTTTTTCGTACGCGGGGAGATGATAACCAAGATCCACAGCATCACGATGGGCGAGAATTCCATCGGATATGCCCTGTGGCTGTATAATCAGAAGAAATATGACGAAGCCTTCCGCATCTTCCGCAGCCTTGCGCATAAGAATCCCCGGAATTACGAGGCGATTTACTATACGACCGTGATGGAAATCCGCCGTCAGGGCTGTTCCCATCTGTCCGCCACGGTGCGGGATATGGAAGCGGCTGCGTTTTTGTATAAGGCGAAAGTGATCGGCGCTTCCCGAGACCGGAAGGCTGAACCGTTCCGGGTGACGGATTCGAGCCTGGAGGAATTGATCCGCCTGGCGGACCAGGCAGGATTGGATCCCAAGAAGCTCCCTTATTACGGACTTGGCGTCTGCGGTCTTTTCTATGGCCGTTTCCTGTTATCCTGCGAGAACCGTGTCATTGTGGTGAAAAAGAATCGCGTCGGCTTCATGGACGATACCGGTAAGGTAGTTATCCCGTGCAAGTATAATCTGACCTTTGGTTTCAATAAGGGCGGATACGCTTCCGTTTCCCTCCCCAATACACCGATGTGGGGGTATATCGACAGGAACGGCAAGGAAGTGGTCCCGCCCGAATGGCGTTCGGTCTCTTATGACACGAAGGATGGGAAGGCTTATGTCTGCGACGAGTCCGGAAACGCGTATCTGATCCGGGTTGCTACAGGGGAGCGTATCCTGAAAATGGACGGGAAGTATGCCGTGAACAATTCTTTCTCGCTGGGTGACTATGTCCCGTTGGTCATTCTCGATACCGATGGGAATGTCAAGGAGGATACCAAGTTGGATATCGTCGATTTTGACGGGAATATCGTCTTCCATGAAGTCAGTGTCCAGGAGATCGACAATCTGCATATGGCGATTATTTCCGACGGAAAACGGGTTTGGTCGACGGACCGGCACTTTTATTGATAGAAGGGAATCTGGACAGGAGAAACTGTTGTTTGAAAACCAAATTTAATAAGAAACGAAACTATGGCTTACGTAATCAATCCCGATCTCTGCATGGCTTGTGGAACCTGCCAGGGCGAATGCCCGACCGGCGCCATCAAGGAAGGCGACGTCTACAGCATCGACGCCGACGTCTGCATCGACTGCGGCACCTGCGCCGGCGTCTGCCCGTGCGAGGCCATCGCTCCCGGCGAGTAATTCCCGGAACGAACCAATAAAAGAGGACGACCCTGAAGGGCCGTCCTCTTTTTGTGTAAGTCGGGAAATCTACTATTCCGCTTCGGCGGTGTTCGCGGGCTTCATCACGACCTCGATGAGGTTGTTCTGGGCAAGGATTTCCTTCAGGACGCTCTGGACCTTCTCCTTGCTGAGGGCGTTGATTGCGGCTTCGTTGTCCGCATCCATGTCACGGCCGTAGATTTCGTAGGACTCGATGGCGTTCTTCCAGTAGGAGTTGGTCTGCCGGCGCTCCGGAATGTTCTTCTGGAGGTTCAGGACCGCGCTGGTCAGTTCTTCGTCGGTCGGACCGTTCTCGGCCAGGTCCTTGAGGCCCTGGACGGCGAGGTCGCGGAGCTTGTCGCACATCGACGGGCGGCAGTCGAAGCCGACCTGGAGGAGGGCCGTCTCCACCGGGCGGCGGCCGAAGCTCGCGTTCGTGCTGGCGCCGTAGGTGCCGCCTTCATCCTCGCGGAGCGAGTTCGTGTAGCGGATGTCCAGGATGTAGGAGGCGGCGTCCAGGGCGGCCTTACGCTCGGCGGTGTAGGGGAGATAGGCGCTGTATGTCTGGATGACGGAGCTCTTCGGAGTCTGCATATCGACGGCGAAGATGTCCTCGATGCGGCCCTGCTGGACCCGCTCCTTCGTGTCCACCCACTTCAGGGCCTTCTTGCCCTTGGGCAGGGAGCCGAGGTACTTCTCCACCAGCGGCTTCAAGGTTTCGATATCGGTGTCGCCGACCACCAGGAAGGTGGCGCCGGCGGCGTCGTTGAACAGCATCCGGTAGTCCTTCTCCAGCGTGGCGAGGCTGGCGGCGTCCAGGGTCTCCTGCGAGATCAGGGTGCGGCGCGGATTGTCGTTGTAGAGCACCTTGTACAGTTCCTTCTGGAGCTTGTAGTTGGGCTGTCCGACGAGGTTCGGCAGGACGGCCTTGATCTGGTTGATGCCGTTGTCGTATTCATCCCGGTCGAAGCGCGGATCCGTAAAGAAGAGATACACCAGCTGGAGGGTCGTTTCGAGATCCTTGGCCGTGGTGCTGCCGTTGATGCCGTGTTCGAGGTTGCCGATGTACGGCGTCACGCTCAGGGTCTTGCCCGTCAGCATCTTGGAAACCTGGGTGCCGGAGAAACCGGAGACACCGGTATTGTTCAGGTACAGGCTGTAAATGTTCTCGTCGAAGGAGGCAATGTCCTCGGTCGGGATGAGGCTGCGGCCGCCGTCTTTGTACAGGTCGAAGAGGATCTGGTCCTTGGTGTAGTCGGTCGGGAGGAAGATGACCTTCACGCCGTTCTTGAGCGTCCATTCGGTGGCGTCGTAGATGGTCTTTTTCGCCTTGCCGGACTTGGCGCCCTTGAGCAGGGACGGATCCAGGAAGTCGGAGGCGATCTCCTCGCCTTCCATCGGCTGGATATCAGAGGCCTTTACCTCAGCAATGGCGGCCAGAAGCTGTTCCGCGGTCGGGGTGGCAATGCCTTCCTTCTCGGGGCCGGAATAGACCACGATGAAGTTGTTGTCGGTCATCAGCTGGGAGGCGACCATGGAGAGGACCTGGGCGTTGACCTGGGCGAGGATCTGGTTCACAACCTGCTTTTCGGTCTCGGGCTCCATGAAGGGCTCCTTGTCGAAGAAGTGGCTGATGAGCGGACTCACGAACTCGCTGTTGCGGCGGGTGGGAGCTTTCTGGACGGCATTGTCCAGGATGGTTTCAATCTGCTTCTTGGCGCGGTTCACTTCGTCGTCGTTCAGACCGAAGCGCTTCATGCGCTCGAGTTCGGTGTAGAAGGCCTTGAAGCCGGGGAGGATGTTGTCCTCCTTGAGGGCGACCTGGCCCGTCACGGCGTCGATATCCTCATAGATCAGGCTGCTGATGTTGAAACCGCCGGCCAGGTACGGGCTGTCAGGCTTGGAGACGATGTCCGCGAAGCGTTCTGACATTACCAGTTGGACCAGCACCTTGAGGATGTCCTCCATCTGGCCCACGATGGTGGCGTTGTAGGACTCGGGCGAGGCCTCGCTGTGCCAAATTACCTCGATGGACGGGTTCGTGGTCTCGGGATCGGTAATCACGCCCACATAAGGCTCGGTGTGGTCAGGAAGCGTGAGATGCTCTTTCGGCTGCGGGTTCTCGCACTTGGGGATGATGGAGAAGATTTCCTGGATCTTCGCCTCGGTGCGGTCCACGTCCACGTCGCCGACCACGATAACCGCCTGCATGTCCGGGTGGTACCAGGTCGCGTAGAAGTTGTGGAGGCTCTCCGGCTTGAAGGTCTCCAGGCTTTCCTGCTGGCCGATCAGGGTGCAACGCTCCATCTTGGTGCCCTTGAAGTAGATGGGAAGGGCGGCCTCCATCGTGCGCCACTGCGCATTCCGGCGCTGTCTGCGCTCCTCGATGATGACGCCGCGTTCCTTGTCGATCTCCACGGGATCGTTGTTGACAAAGTGTGCATAATCGCACAGGATCATCAGACACGTATCAACGACCGTAGGGCGCTCGACGGGAATGTTGTTGAGCATGTACTGGGTTTCCTCGAAGCCGGTGGAGGCGTTCACGTTCCGGCCGAATTCCGCGCCGATGGAGCGCAGATAGTCCAGGATGCCTTTGTCGGGGAAATGCGCGGTGCCGTTGAAGCACATGTGCTCCAGGAAATGCGCGAGACCGTCCTGGTCGGGGGTTTCCTGGATGGCGCCCACATTGGTGGCAAGGTAGAACTCCGCCCGGCCCTTGGGGAGCTCGTTGTGGCGGATGTAATAGGTAAGTCCGTTTTCGAGATGGCCCACGCGGACCGCCGGATCATTGGGGAGGGCGGCCATCATCTGTTGCATGGCCTGCTCCTGGTTCTGGTTCTGCGCCTTCACCGGGATGACAATCAGCAACGGAAGGAAGGCGATGACAATCAGAAATCTCTTCAATCTCTTCATGGGGTTTATAGATTAATGGTATGTTCAGTCTGTTTGTGAATCCTACAAAAACCGCACCTGGGCGCCGTTGGTGGGCTTTTGTTCGGCTTTCTGAATGCAAATATAATAAAGAATTATTGAAAAACAATAAATTCCTCAAAAAAATCAATAAATTTGTTTTTGTGGTCTGAAATCGTTTACTTTGTGACAGATTATAAGGAATCCTTATCATGCTGGATGATTTCAGACTGCGCGTCTTCATGATGGTGGCCGCCGAGGGAAGCTTCACCCGGGCCGCCCAGCACCTGGGCGTCTCCCAGCCCGCCGTAAGCCAGAACATCGCCGAGCTGGAGAAGCAGGTGGGCGCCGTCCTCTTCGACCGGAAACGCGGAGAGGTGGCCCTGACGGCCGAGGGATACGTATTCAAGGACTATGCGGCGAAGATTCTCCACTGGTACGACGCCACCGACGCCCTCTTCGGCAGCGCGGGCAAAATGACGGTGAACCGCTCCGTCCGCGTCGCCGCGACCGACTATGTCGCCACCTACCTGCTGCCCAATCTCCTGCGTGACTTACTGGCCGTTACGGCGACCAGTTTCATTATCGATACTTATCCAGAGAGCGCCTTTCCCGAATCCATGGACGCGGACCTCTATTACTTCACGTCCGCGCGCGGGGATACGCTCAACTTCGACGCCGGCTCCATCGTGGGCACGGTCCAGGCCGCCCTGGTCACGGCCGGTCCGGACTTCCCTGAGGAACCCCGCTATGCCGTTTGGGCGCCTTACCGCCCGCTGGTCAGCCAGGACATCTACGCCCGCTCCGTCCTCGTCTCCGACCATCTTCCCGTCATCCAGGACCTTGTGCGCACGAATGCCAACCTCGTCGGGGTCATCCCTTCGGAGGCGTCGGGCACGCTGATCATTCATCCTGACCCCCTCCCACACCTCCAGCAGGACCTCCACCTCCGCGTCTCCGACGCCTTCTCCCGCTCCGCCATCGCCCAGTGGCTCTCCTCCAGATTTTCGGAATAATCTTTTCTGGAACCTTATATAGGGAGGAGACACAGGTGTCCGGGGGCTTGTCCACCCCCGGACAAGTATAGGGGGAGGGGCCCGACGGATACAAGTTCCCGCTTGCGGGGACGCAGGAGACGTTGGGAGGGGCCGGAGCGAAGCGGAGTCCCCCGGACACCTGTGTCTCCTCCCATAAGGTTCCAGGTATCAAAAGAGGGATGACCGACTGGCCATCCCTCTTTTCATGTGTTCAACGGGCAATTACTTGCCGGCAAGGCGCTTGTAGGTGTTCAGGCGGACCTTGGCGAATTCCTCGGTCTTGGAGAGGAGCTCGTCGGCGCTCTCCGGGAACATCTTGTACAGGGACGCGAAGCGGACCTCACCCTTCAGGAAGTCCTGGAACTTGCTCCATTCAGGCTCCTTGGAGTCGAGGGTGAACGGGTTCTTGTCTGTGCCTTCGAGGGCCGGGTTGTAACGGTAGAGGTGCCAGTAGCCGCAGTCGACGGCCAGCTTCTCTTCCTTCTGGCTCAGGCCCATGCCCGCCTTCAGGCCGTGGTTGATACACGGGGAGTAGGCGATGATGAGGGACGGGCCGTCATAAGCCTCGGCTTCCTTGATGGCGTTGAAGAACTGCACCGGGCTGGCGCCCATGGCGACCTGGGCCACATAGACATAGCCGTAGCTGATGGCCATCATGCCGAGGTCCTTCTTGCGGATCTTCTTGCCGGAGGCGGCGAACTTGGCGATGGCGCCGAC
Source organism: uncultured Bacteroidia bacterium (assembly GCA_902785065.1). GTDB lineage: Bacteria > Bacteroidota > Bacteroidia > Bacteroidales > UBA932 > Cryptobacteroides. Next base: position 167,076 of record CACZXH010000002.1, on the reverse strand, counting down.
CGGGGTGGCCTTGGAACTCTGGCCGCCGGTGTTGGAGTACACCTCGGTGTCGAGAACCAGGATGTTCACGTTCTCACCGCTGGCGAGCACATGGTCCAGACCGCCGTAACCGATGTCGTAGGAGGCACCGTCACCACCGATGATCCACTGGCTGCGGGCCGGGATGAAGTGCTGGAATTCCACGAGCTTCTTGCAGGTGTCGCAGCTGCACTCCTTGGCGAGCGGGACGATCTTGTCCGCGACCTCGCGGGTGACGGCGGCATCCTTCGGAGCCTCGAGCCACTTGGCAGCGAGCTCCTTGATCTCCTGGCTGCAGCATTCGCACTCCAGGGCCTGCTTCATCGTGGCGGCGACCGTCTCACGGATGCGGTCGGAACCGAGGTGCATGCCGAGACCGAACTCGCAGAAGTCCTCGAACAGGGAGTTCTGCCAGGCCGGGCCATGGCCCGCGGCGTTGGTGCAGTACGGGCTGGCCGGGAAGGAAGCGCCGTAGATGGAGGAGCAACCGGTCGCGTTCGCGATCATCATGTGGTCGCCGAACAGCTGGGTGATGGCCTTGATGTTCGGGGTCTCACCGCAGCCCGCGCAGGCGCCGGAGAACTCGAAGAGCGGCTGGGCGAACTGGGAGTTCTTCATGTTGGCGAACTTGTTCACATACTCCTTGTAGCCGACCTTCTTGTTCAGGTAGTCGAAGTTGGCCTGCTCGGCCTCGTGCTGGAGGTACGGGACCATGGCGAGGGCCTTGTCCTTGGCGAGGCAGACGTCCACGCAGTTGCCGCAGCCCGTGCAGTCGTCCACGGAGACGGCGAGGGCGTACTTCCAGTCCTTGAGGTTCGCCTTGCCCTGGGCCATCTTGACGGTGGCGGGAGCGGCGGCGGCTTCCTCGTCGGTGAGGAGGAACGGACGGATGGCGGCGTGCGGGCAGACGAAGGCGCAGCTGTTGCACTGGATACACTTCTCGGCATCCCACATCGGGACCATCACGGCGACGCCGCGCTTTTCGAAGGCCGCGGTGCCGGCCGGCATGGTGCCGTCGGCGTACGGCATGAAGGCGCTGACCGGGAGGGTGTCGCCGGCCTGGGCGTTCACGATGTCCGCGACTTCCTTGACGAAGGCGGGAGCCAGACGGTCCTTGTTCGGATTCTCGAACTTGGCGGTCAGGTTGGCCCACTCGGCAGGGATGTGGATCTCGGTGTATTCACCGCCGCGGTCGACGGCCGCGTAGTTCATGTTCACCACGTTCTCGCCCTTCTTGCCGTAGGACTTCACGATGGCGTCCTTCATGTACTTCACAGCATCCTCGTAAGGGATGATGCCCGTAATCTTGAAGAAAGCGCTCTGGAGGATGGTGTTCGTGCGGTTGCCGAGGCCGATTTCCGCGGCGATCTTGGTCGCGTTGATGATATAGACCTTGATATGCTTCCGGCCGATGATGGCCTTCGCGTTGTCCGGAATGTTCTTGATGGTCTCTTCCTCGTCCCAGAGGCTGTTCAGCAGGAGGGTGCCGCCTTCCTTGATGCCCTTGAGGACGTCATACTTGCGGAGGTAGGACGGGACGTGGCAGGCCACGAAGTCGGGGGTGTTCACCAGGTACGGAGCCTTGATGGGCTGCTGGCCGAAGCGCAGGTGCGAGCAGGTGTAGCCGCCGGACTTCTTGGAGTCGTAGTCGAAGTAGGCCTGGCTGTAGAGGTCGGTGTGGGAACCGATGATCTTGATGGTGTTCTTGTTGGCGCCCACGGTACCGTCGGAACCGAGACCGTAGAACTTGCACTCGGTGGTGCCGGGCTTCACGATGGAAACCTCGCTCTTGATCGGGAGGGACTTGAAGGTGACGTCATCGACAATGCCGATGGTGAAGTCCGCCTTGGGCTCCTTCATGTCGAGGTTGTCGAACACGGCGACGATCTGGGCCGGCGTGGTGTCCTTGGAGGAGAGGCCGTAGCGGCCGCCCACGATCTGGACGTTGTCCTTGCCCTGGAAGAGGGCCTTCACGTCGGTGTAAAGAGGCTCGCCCACGGCGCCGGGCTCCTTGGTGCGGTCGAGGACCGCGATCTTGCGGACACTCTTCGGGAGGACGGCGAAGAAGTACTTCTCGGAGAACGGACGATAGAGGTGGCAGGTGATGAGGCCGTACTTGCGGCCGCGGCCCGCGAGGTAGTCGATGGTCTCCTTGATGGTCTCGGTGACGGAGCCCATGGCGACGATGATATTCTCGGCGGTCGGGTCGCCGTAGTACTCGAAGGGACGATAGCTGCGGCCGGTGAGCTCGGAAATCTCACCCATGTAGCGGGCCACGATGTCCGGGACGGCGTCATAGAACTGGTTGCGGGTCTCGACGGCCTGGAAATAGACGTCGCCGTTCTGGGCGGTACCGCGGGTGACCGGGGCGTCCGGATTCAGGGCGCGCTCACGGAAGCGGGCGAGGGCCTTCTCGGAAATCATCTCCTTGAGCTTGTCTTCCGGGAGGGCTTCGATCTTCTGGATCTCATGGCTGGTACGGAAACCGTCGAAGAAGTGCAGGAACGGAAGGCTGGCCTTAATGGAGCTCAGATGGGCCACGGCGGCGATGTCCTGGGCTTCCTGGACACTGCCGGAGGCGATCATGCAGAAGCCGGTCTGGCGGCAGGCCATGACGTCCTGGTGGTCGCCGAAGATGGACAGGGCGTGGCTGGCGAGGGCGCGGGCGGACACGTGGAATACGGTCGGGAGCATTTCACCGGCGATCTTGTACATGTTCGGGATCATCAGGAGGAGACCCTGGGAGGCCGTGAAGGTGGAAGTGAGGGCACCAGCCTGGAGGGAACCGTGCACGGCACCGGCGGCGCCGGCTTCGCTCTGCATCTCGGTCACCTTGACGGTTTCACCCCACAGGTTCTTCTTCCCGTGGGCGGCCCACTCGTCGATGTTCTCGGCCATGGTCGAGGACGGGGTGATCGGGTAGATGGCGGCGTGCTCGCTGAACAGATACGCGATGTTCGAAGCGGCGAAGTTACCATCACAGGTGATGAATTTCTTTTCGTTTGCCATAATTGATAGTTAAAAGTTATGTGGATTTATTCTGAGATTCCTTGGATGTCGGTGATTTCGGGCGCGATGCGCTTCACAAGGCCTTGCAGGACGGTGCCGGGCCCGATTTCGAGGAAACTGTCCGCACCGTCCGCGACCATGTTCTGCACGGTCTGGGTCCAGCGGACCGGGGAGGTGAGCTGGCGCAGGAGGTTGTCCTTGATGACTTCCGGGTCCGTGGAAGGGAGGGCGGTGACGTTCTGGTAGACCGGGCAGACAGGGGCTCGGAACGGGGTCTTTTCAATGGCTTCGGCCAGTTCCAGCCGGGCCGGCTCCATGAGCGGAGAGTGGAAGGCGCCGCTGACCGCCAGCGGAAGTGCGCGCTTGGCGCCGGCTTCCTTCATCTTCGCACAGGCTTCGGCCACGGCCCCGGCCTCGCCGGAGATGACGATCTGTCCTTCGCTGTTGTAATTGGCCGGGATGACGAGGCCCGCGCAGGAGGCGCAGATTTCCTCGACCGTCTCGGTCGGGAGCTTGATGACGGCGGCCATCGTGCCGGGGACCTGCTCGCAGCATTTCTGCATCGCGGAGGCGCGGACGGCGACGAGCCGGAGGGCGTCCTCGAAGTCCATCGCGCCGGCGGCGGCGAGTGCGGAGAACTCCCCGAGGGAGTGCCCGGCCGCCATCGCAGGGGCCTCCAGGCCACTGCAGCGGGCAAGGACGACGCTGTGGATAAAAATGGCAGGCTGGGTGACACGCGTGGCCTTCAGGGCCTCGGCGTCTTCCCCGAACATGATGTCCGTAATGGGGAATCCGAGGATTTCGTCGGCCCGTTCCATCATCTCCCGGGCCTCCGCGCTGCGCTCATAAAGCGCCTTCCCCATACCGGGGAACTGGGAGCCTTGACCGGGAAAGATATATGCTTTGCTCATACGATTCAGTACGAAAATCTAATATCGTACAAATATAGGTATAATCGGCGAAATCCCCAAGCCTCAAAAACAGAAAAAGGCACCCGGTTCCGGGTGCCTGGTAGGGACGATCGGATTCGAACCGATGACCTCTTCAATGTGACTGAAGCGCTCTAAACCAGCTGAGCTACGCCCCTGTCTGTAACAGGACTGCAAAGATGGAACTATTTCTTCAAATTTGCAAGTTTTCCGCCGAAAAAGTTACTACCGGACCTCGATATAGGCCTTGTTGGCGGCGAGCGAAGTCCCCTGGTAGAGGCCGAAGACGGCGCGGTCCTTCGTGGAGGCGGGGGAGAGCACGTAGTACTGTCCGGCCTGGCAGCTGCCTGCCGTGGTCCTGCCCTCCAGGATGTTTCCGCTGACGGACATCGGGTCCATGATGCTGCTCTCGAAAGTGACAGAGGAGGCATCAGAACGGACGAGGAGGCCGGTGTTTGCCGGAATGATGCTTCCGGCGGGGATTTCCTGCAGTTTCGCATAGCCGGCGACCAACTCAGTCACGGTGTAAACCTTCGCGCCGGCGGGCGCTTTCGCGTTGAAATCCAGGCAGAGCGTTGCCCATCCCTGGGAAGGGATATCCAGCCGGTAGGACTGCTTGTACACGAGCGTGATGTCGTCGAGATAGAGGTAGTCGTTCTCGTTGCCGCCGCCGGGATAGGCGTTGGTCGCGGCGCTGAGGAGGATATACTTTGGTTGCGCTCCGTTGTTCGTGTATTTAAACGGGATGGAAAGCCTCTTCCACTGGCCGTTCGTCTTTGCAATGGTCATATTGATGGCCGTTGCCACGACGTATTTGCTGTCTGAGGTCTGGGCATAACCGTCGATATAGTCGAAATCACTGTGGATGGTGGCTGTCACCTTCGCATAAGGGTGCGAGGAATCGGTACCGCTCGGGGCGAATTTCACCCATACGACCAGGGAGTCGGGCTTGCCGGTGAAGGGCATCGCGCAGGGATTGTTGACACCGTTGTTGGTGTTGGAGCCGTCCCGATCGGAGTAGTTGTAATTGTTCTTGCCGGTCGCGGACATGGCGGCGGCGTGGACGCGGCCGGTCGTCAGGTTGCCCTGGGCGACGACCCCCGAGACTTTCCGCGACCAGATACTGCAGGAATACGATCCCGGGGATCCCGGACGCTTGTCCGTGGACCGCTTGACCTGACGGTTGTTCTTGTCGTAGGCGAGACCGGAAAAGAGCCCGTCGGCGGTCTGGAAGGAGTTGAAATAGTTGGGCAGGTTCGCTCCGTCGAAGGTCCAGGTCTCGAAGTCTCCGTTGGTGATCTGGGGGTGGTTCTGCGCCTGTGCGGCCCCGGAGAGGAGAACCGCCGCTGCAAAGATGGCAAAGGTCTTTCTCATAGGGCTCAGAGTTGCTGGTTGGCCGGGTCGGCGACGAGCGCGGCATCGTGGAACGTCAGCGAGGTGCTGGCCTGACCGAGATTTTTGATCCGGCCGGATTCGAAGCCCTTGCCGGAGGAGAATGTGGTATTGACGAAGGCGATTTTCCCGTCGGACCGGGTCAGCGCCATCTGCAGCTTTTTGCTGGAGGAGGGCAGGACGCAGAGCAGGATCTCGCCCGAGAGGGCCGGGGTTCCTGCCACTTCCGCCCGTTTCTCCAGATAGGAGGTAGGGGTGCTGGAAGTGATACGGAGGTCGGTGCTTACGGTGAACGGCCCCGTCACCCGGTCGTCCCGGACCACTTCCACCTTGCGAATGGCCAGGCTGGCTGGAATCTGCAGCCGAAGGACGGAACAGACGTTCTGGAAGGTGAAACCGTCGTTTTCGTTGCCGGTTCCGACCATGACGGCATCCGCGATCCGGCCAGACTGGCTCTGGGGGAGCGTGAGGCCGATGCCGGCGGCGCCCAGGGTGGCGTTCGCATCATAGGGGAAGAAAGCGGTCGTCAGGTGGGAATACTCGGGTTTCTGTCCGGAGAAAGCCGTGCTGGCGGAACCGCCGGCCTGGGCGGTGAAAGGCGGGCACAGGACCTTGTCAGCTGTGAAAACCCCGATTTTGTCCCCCTGGGTCCAGGCGGGGAGATTCCCGTCGATGGGCAGGGTGACCCGGGTTTCAGGGATCGTCGCTTCGATGGTCACGGGCACGAGCTTGCCCGTCGCAGGGGTGGAAACGGCCGTATCGGCCTCTTTGTGGCAAGAGATTGCGGTGAACACAGCCGCAATGCATCCGAAGATAAGCAGCTTGTTCATCCGTTAAAATATGTTTTCGTCATCCTCGCCGTAGCCGGACAGGTTACCGCCCGTTCCGTCCGCGTTGCTGAGGCAGAAGGTCGTCTCCAGGGAAAACTCGACGACCCGCGATGCAGGTTGGATATATTCTTTTTTCATTGCAGTCAAGCGAAATGGGACTGCAAAGATATTCTAATAAAATTTAATAACCAAACTAGGCCGGGTGCCGGCCTCCCGATGAACCGTTTCAACGCACCACGACGACGTTCGGGACGATGCGTTGGCCCACATGGTCGAACTGGCCGTTGTCGCAGGGGTGGTTCAGGACGCCGCCCGGGAGGGTCCAGAGGGTGGAGGAGCCGCCGCCGTCCAGATTGATGGCTTCGACGAGGCCGAACTTGCCGGCGAGCCCGGTGAGTTCGGCGATGGTCATCCCTTCCGCTTCTCCGGGGAAGCGGCCGTCCACTACGACGAGCCACACGCCGCCGTCGGCATCCTTGCCCACGAGCGAGCGCGGGTGGCGTTTGTTATAGAAAGACTTCCAATTCGGCATGCCCTCGCCGTAGGTGGCCGTTACCCCGTCATCGACCAGGACCGGGCCGCTCGCAAGGACTTCCCAGTCCTGCTCGAAGACCGCGGTCGTATCGCAGGCCTCGACGCGGATCTCCTCCGGGTTCAGGACGAGGGCGCCATTTGTCCGGAAGGTCTCCCTTGCCGTCGTGGCGCCGGTCACGAAACCGTCGTCCTTGATGAAAGTGACGGTCGTAAGACTGTCCATGTTGAAGTAGCTGCCGTTGATGCCGGCGAACGCGTCATACTTCAGGCACAGGGCGCTGGTGCTGTCGGCCTGGTCCCTTTCGGCCGTTACGACCGTGGTCTGGAACGCGGCCGGATTGTAGCGCACGAAGGCGACGAACTGGCCGTCCTCGTGGATGGTCCCGTAGAAACCGTCGGCCTTTGCGGCTTTCTTGACCGTGAGCTCGTTACCGGTGCGAAGGTCGAACACCTTCTCGGCCCCTTCGGGGATATGATTGACCGGCTGGCTGCATCCGGCGAGAACCGCGAGCGCAATGGCGAATGTAGCTGCGGGTGCGGAGGGGAGCGTGGTGGCGAGCTTGGATGCGAGCGCGCTGACGCTGCCTATGTTGAGTGCTTTCATACGTGGAATCATCTTGGACCTTACGAAGTGGAATTGTCTTGTAACTCACAAATATAGCAATTGTTCGGATATCTTGCTCATCTTTCTTGCAAAGGCAGGTGCTGGCGAGGGGCTTCGGGGCTTTCGGATGGGGATCTGCGGGGCCTAGGCGGGGGTGCCTGCCGCCTGCGTCGCTGCCCGTCGACCCTCCCGCTGCCCTCCGTCGCCAAACAGGCGCACAGGGAGCCCCTTCCTGCGCTTTGTGTCGATGGTTGCGGTGCGCCAAGTGCCAATATCGGCCAGTGGCGCACCGCAACCCCCAACCTGGCGCGTAGGACCGGCCCTCCCGTGCGGCTGTTTGGCGAAAACCCTTTAACTACCGGGAAGCACTATGGTTGGCGCTGGTGGTGTCGATTCTTGGCGCAGGTGTAGGGGTATGTTGGCGCAGGTGAGGAAGCCTGGGACTTGCGTGGGGGTACCGGGAATAGGAGCCAGCCACAACCCGAAATTCGCGGAGCATTGCGATGTGCCACTGAGAGGCGCACAACGGGGCTGGTGATGCTCTGCGAATTTCGGGTTGCGGAGAAACAACGGCTGCTGAGAAGGTTTATGGTTAACCCCAAAAGGATCCTAGAATAATAGCAGATTTTAGTAATTATTTATTGTATTTCAATAATTCTTTCTATCTTTGTGGCAAAGGTGGAAGATGGCCTGTCGTACTGTGACAAAGGGCTACGGGACCATCCTTTTTTCAAGCAAGATAGGGAGATAAGAACAGTCGGATTGGAACATCATGAGGGAGAACGAGAATAGCACGATTGGAGATCTTTTGATCTGGGTGACGGTCCTGGGGGCAGGGACGTTCGCTTTGGAGGGCCTTTGTGTACACTTTATCGGCAGGGACTGGTTGAAAATCGTCTTTTTCCTGATGGGTGTGATTCTTCTTGTCAGGGAGTCGGTCGTCGAGTGGGGGAAGCCGGGCAAATCGACCCGGGCGGGCAAGTCGGGTCAGGTCGATGATAGGTCGGACCGGGCCGTAGGAAAATTGACCCTGGCTGAGGCCACGACGGTTTGTTCTACCGCGCTGGCCTTTTTCCCGATCGTTTTCCTGCCGGGCAGCATGACCAGCCCACTGGTCAAGGCGCTCTTGCTGATTGCCTTCTTCCCGGTGATGGTCTTCGCCTTGTACCGGAGCCGGCGCAAGGAGGAAGAGAAGGCCCGGAAGGAGGAGCAGCAGCTGCAGGCGCCGTTGGTGCTGCGGGATCAGGTGGCGCGGTCGGGCCGGAAGGTTTTCATCGTCTGTTCCCATGCCCGGGAGGTGGACCTGCATTTCGAGGTGGATGACCGGATGTTCCTGTACAGCCTTCCCGACGGGCGTTTCCTGGTGCTGTTCCGGAAGGATGTCCCTCTGGAGGCCTTCCTGGGCACATTGGCCGATTTCCGGACCGAGGTCGATGACGACGAGGACGCCATCGGCTGTTACGGTCTTCCGCACGACGGTCCCCGGCCCGACCTGCCACTGGTTTTCGTGTGCAACAAGGATATGGAGAGCCGTCCTTTCGAGTTCAATCCATCGACGGTCCCCATTTCTGCGGCGGTTCCGGTGTAGGGGGCGTTTCTTTCGGAGAAAAACACTATTTTTGCGATATGAAAAAGGGTTTTTCTATCGCAAGGGCCATGCTTGCGCCCATGGTAAGGTCCTTGGTCGCGCCCATGGCCGTGGCCGTGCTGGCCGCCATGGCCTGTACGCCGGAGATGGAGGTCTCCGGGGAGTGGGGGTTATGCCTGGATCCGGCGGGGGTGGTGACGGTCGATTCGCTCCTGGGGGAGCGGGCCGATTCGCTGTTTGCCGATACGATCATCCTGCCCGGGACGACGGACCTCGCGGGGAAGGGGATTGCGGCCGTGGAGCCGCAGTATGGATTGCCCGTGGAAACCGGCCGGCTGACGCGCCGGCATTCCTTTGCAGGCAAGGCCTGGTACCGGAAGAAGGTTGTGGCGCCGTATGTGTGGCGGGAGAAGGAGCTGGCGCTGTATCTGGAACGTACCAAGGCTACGAAACTGTACTTGGACGGCGCCCTGGTGGATTCCTGCAATAACGTATCCACGCCGCAGGTGTACAATCTGGGCAAGCTCCGTCCAGGCGTGCATACAATCACCCTTTGCGTGGACAACGGCGGGGGCGTGCCTGTGCAGGTGATCAAGAGTTCCCACCTCTATTCCGACGATACCCAGACGAACTGGAACGGGGTCATCGGCCGGATTGAATTCGGGCCGGTGGAGGAGTTCTCCGAGCAACTCCCGGTCCCGGAAATGCCGCGCCTGGAAGTGGTCGACGGTCGGTTCATGGCCGGCGGGAAGCCAGTCTTCCTCCGGGGCAAGCACGACGCCTGCGTCTTTCCGCTGACGGGGCATACGCCTATGGACAAAGCCTCGTGGATCAATTACTTCCAGCGTTGCAACGACTACGGCATCAACCACGTCCGGTTCCATTCCTGGTGCCCGCCGGAGGCCGCTTTCGCGGCCGCGGACGAGCTCGGGATCTATCTCCAGCCGGAGCTCCCGATCTGGGGAACGCTGGAAGGGGAGGAACTCCTCGCGTTCCTGAAGAAAGAGGGCTTGAACATTGTCCGGACTTATGGGCATCACCCCTCTTTCGCGATGTTCTCCCTGGGCAATGAGCTCTGGGGCGAGAAGGCAGTCATGCAGGAGATGGTCGATACTTTCCGCACCGAAGCCCCCCACATCCTCTACACGAACGGAACCAACGCCTTCCTGGGCTGGCAGGGCTATGTCGACGGGATGGACTTCTTCGCCACCTGCCGCACCCGGGGCGAAGCCTATGGCGCGTATAACACCCACGTCCGCAGTTCCTTCGCTTTCTGCGACGCGATGGACGGCGGCATCCTGAACCACTTCTATCCGGGGACCACCCGGAACTTCGCCGAGGCGCTCGAGGGCGTCCCGATGCCGGTGATCAGCCACGAGACCGGGCAGTTCCAGAGCTATCCGGATTACGCTCAGATCGACAAGTACACCGGCCCGCTGGCGCCGTACAACCTGATGGAGTTCCGTCGCCGGCTGGACATCGCTGGCATGGCGGCGCAGGCGGGGGATTTCCACCGCGCCTCCCTGCGCTGGGCCTTCGAACTGTACAAGGCCGATATCGAAATGTGCCTCCGCACCCCGGGCCTCGGCGGTTTCCAACTGCTTGACATCCAGGACTATCCCGGACAAGGGTCGGCCTATGTGGGCATCCTGGACGCCTTCATGGATCCCAAGGGCGATATCGATCCCGCCGAGTGGCGGCAGTTCTGCAGCGAGCTCGTCCCGCTGGCCGAGTTCGGGAAATACTGCTGGAGCGAGGACGAGGTTTTCCATGCGCACGTGAAGGTCGCGAACTTTACGGGCGAGGACCTGGTCGAGGGGGAGGGAGAATATGAGATTGACAAGCCCGTTTCCGAACTGCTCGATACCGTGAAAGCCCCGGCCCGCATCGACCTGCGGCTGAGCGCCCGGACCGCCGGTTACGAAGGCGTCAATTCCTGGCCCATCTGGGTGTATCCGGCCGACAACCAGCCCGACCGGAGCGGAATCACCATTGTCCGGAAACTGGACAATGCAGCCCTGAAGGCCCTGGAAGCGGGAAAGAAGGTGCTCTTGATGCCTTCCGATACGACGGGCACCGTGGGCGGGCTCTTCCAGACCGATTACTGGAACTACCGGATGTTCAAGCAGATCTGCGAGAGCAACGGCAAGCCAGTGTCTCCCGGCACCCTGGGCATCCTCACCGACCCGGCGCATCCGCTGTTCAGGGAGTTCCCGACGGAGGAACATACGGACTGGCAGTGGTTCCCGGTCCTGAAGGCTTCCCGGCCGATGATCCTGGACGCCCTGCGGGGATATAAGCCCATCGTCCAGGTCATTGACAATGTGGAACGGAACCATCGGCTCGGACTCGTGTTCGAGTTCGCGGCGGGGAAGGGGAAACTGCTGGTGTGCTGCTCGGACCTGGAATCCGTGCTGGACTGTCCGGAAGGCCGGCAGTTCTACAAGGCCGTCCTGGATTACATGCGTTCCGACGACTTCCAGCCGTCCGTGGAATTCGACAAAAGATTGTTCCTATGAAGATAAGAATGTTCGTTTTCGCCGCGCTGGCGGCCGTGGTTTCCTGCGCTCCCCGCGAGCGGATTCCGGCCGCGCCGGACTATGATTCGCCCGAGGCATGGTACGCGACTGACCGCGGGGCGGACGTGGACCTGTTCTACATCAGTTCCACGGAAACCTTCGATGCGACGGTGGGCCGGAAGGTGTACCACTTCGCCCAGGCGGCGGACTCCGCGGCCTGCCCGGGAATCCGCGCCGAAATGGAAGGCGTGGACCGGATCCTGGCGGGCGACCTGAACTTCTACTCGCCCTTCTATCGGCAGATGTCGATGGAAACCTATCAGGATACGGATCTGATTGACAGTCGCTTCCCGGTGGCGATGGAAGATGTCCGCGCGGCATTCAAGTACTATGTCGACGAGCTTTCCGACGGCCGTCCCTTCGTCCTGGCCGGCTTCAGCCAGGGCGGCGAACTCCTCGTGGAACTGCTGAAGGAACTGCCCGACAGCCTGCAGGACCGCCTTGTCGCGGCCTATGTCCTGGGGTGGAAGATCACCCCGGAGGACCTGGCCGCCTCCTCCGCCATCCGGCCCGCCCGGGGCGCCGACGACACCGGTGTCACCATCTGCTACAATTCCGTCGATTCACCCGAGCACGCCAGCTTCGTGAGCAGCGGCAACACGGTTGCTATCAATCCGGTGAACTGGTGCACGGACGCCACCCCGGCGGTGTTGTTCGATTCCCTGACCGTCACGCTGGATCCAGAGACCAAGCTTCTGCTGGTGGACGGTTTCGAGGGCACCGGCTACGCCTGGAAACCCTATTTCGAGGACGGCTGCTACCATACCTTCGAGATCCGCTGGTACGGGGAATCCCTACGGGAGAACATCGCCGGGCGCTGCGCCGCCTACCAGGTCGCCCATACGAGCGGCAATCCGCTCTTCGACGGCTGGTATGCGGACCCGGAGGCCGTGGTTTTCGACCAGGAATACTGGATCTATCCCACGTATTCGCACCCCTACGAGGAGCAGCTGTTCATGGACGCTTTTTCGTCGAAGGACCTTGTGCATTGGACCAAGCATGACAAGGTGCTGTCGAAGGACAACATTTCCTGGCTATGGCGGGCCTTGTGGGCGCCTTCCGTCGTCCGGAAGGACGGAAAATACTATCTCTTTTTCGGCGCCAACGACATGCATGAGAAAGGGGAGGGCGGCATCGGTGTCGCCGTGGCCGATAATCCTGCCGGCCCCTTTAAGGACGCCCTCGGGCATCCGCTCGTGGACGAGGTCGTGAACGGGGCGCAGCCCATCGACCAGTTCGTCTTCCTGGATGACGACGGGACGTACTATATGTATTACGGCGGCTGGGGGCACTGCAACCTGGTGAAACTGGGTGACGACCTGATGAGTCTCGTGCCCTTTGCGGATGGTGATCTCTACAAGGAAGTGACGCCGCAGGGTTATGTGGAGGGACCTTTCATGCTCAAACGGAACGGAACCTACTACTTTATGTGGAGCGAGGGCGGCTGGACCGGCCCGGATTACCACGTGGCCTATGCGCGCGCCGAAAGCCCCTTCGGCCCCTTCAAGCGCGAAGGGACGATTCTGGAGTCCGACCCGGCCGTCGCCACGGGCGCCGGCCACCATTCTGTCATCCGCGGCCGCGGCGAGGACGAGTACTACATCGTCTATCATCGGCACCCGCTCGGCGCCACCGACGGGAACAACCGCGTCGTGTGCATCGAACGGCTGTATTTCGACGACTCCGGCCGCATCCTCCCCGTGCGGATCACCTTCGAGGGCGTTCCGGCCTCGCGGCTCTAGAAAAATCGGAAAGATTGCTTGCAAATCAACGAAAATTGTTAACTTTGCAATCCCCTTACCGGGAATGCCCCTGTAGTTTAAAGGATAGAATTTCAGATTCCGGTTCTGACGGTCCCGGTTCGATTCCGAGCGGGGGTACAAAAAAAGGCTGGCGTTTTTGCGCCAGCCTTTTTGTGCATCTATCTGTACCGGTGGAAAGTATAAGTATTCCTGGCACCCATGGATTCTTTCTGGATTACCAGTTTCGTCCGGGTCATTTGCAAGACCTTATAGGTTCCTGACAGGCGCATTTCGTACCGGAGGCCTTGCGTGAGCCAGAGTGTCTTGGTAAAACTGATCTGCTTCTTGGCGGCGTTGTACGAAAACTGGGCACCGTCGACATCCACATCCTTGAGGTCAAACTGCGTAAAACTACCTTTCTTGGCCAGGGCAATGCGGGGTTCGCTCAGGGAAAGGTAGAAATGGACGCCGGAATAATCGACTTGATTCCGGGAATCCAGCGCCCATACGCCGTAGATCGAGCCCGTGAGATCCCCCGTATGACGTACACGCGACGTCCCGCAGGACGTTAACAGGACCAAGCAGGCGAGTGCAGCCGCAAATAGATACTTTTTCATGTTCTGCGAAGGCTATCTGATTCTTCGGGGGGATTATTTGTACTCCTCCAGATAGTAGGTGAGAGCCGTTTGCATGCTGTGGGAAGTATAGCCGCGGAAGAGCTTGTAACGTTCCATCGTGGTATCAAAGGAACGGACAATGGTGCAAGTGGCCGGGTCTCCTTCCGTGACATCCACGGTGAGGGCGCCATGGAAACGGTAATCCTTGAAGTAGGACTGATACTGGTTGCTCCATTCGCACTTGAGGGAACCGTCCTCGCTGCTGTCCCAGGCCCAGGAACCGACGTTGACCTTGCCATTGTCGAAGAGGACTGCATAGGTGCCGGACTCCGTGAAAATGAGGCCCTTGCACTCCTTTTCCAGTTCTTGTTCACCCTCCTCGTCACCGGTTTTCTTGAACCATTGCGTGAAGTCACAGCCAGGCAGTTCAAAACTGAAACCTATGTTCCCCAGGTCGCTGAAGGTAAGCGAGAAGTAGGTCTTTTTGAAGACCCAATGGTGGCAGAGTCTTTGGCTGATTTCCGTCTCCTGGACCGTGGATGCCAGATTGGCGTGGACCGTAAAGGGATCCCAGCCGCCACTTTCGATGAAAATCTCGGCAGCGCCGCTGTTGAGAAAGTCGATGGCGATTTTTCCGAATCCTTGGAGAATGTAGGCACCGTCGACAAATGTGAAATTACCGTACACCCAGACATCGTTCAGGTCCAAGTCTTCGTCACTTCTGGTTTTGGCGGGTTTTTTCGTGACGATATATTCACCGTTCCGGGTGAGTTCAATGGATTGGATGGGACTGGAGGCATCCGTGATCTCATACTTGCCGAGCACCTGGTCTGCATCCTTCCCGGCAGGATTGTCCTTGTTGCAGGAAGTCAAGGCCACGATAGAAAAAAGAAAAGCGCTTGCCAGGGCAAGCATTTGCCGTGTTTTCATAATCGTACAATTTAAGTCTATGGCAAGTTGCTCCAAATTCCGGGCCGTAATTACTGGAGACTATCCACCCAGGCCTTGATATCGGCCTTGGAGGCGCCGTTCAGGGTCTTGCCGGGCTTCCAATGGATGGCCGGGTAGGCGGCGGCGAAGTCCTGGTTGGCCTTGTCAATGGAGCTTCCGCCGGAAGTGGCGAAAAAGATGACCGTCTTGCCTTCGAAGCCGTAGGTCTCGAGGAAGGTGTTGATGATGGTCGGGGCCGTGTACCACCAGACCGGGAAGCCGAGATAGACCACGTCATAGCTGTCGGCATCCTGGAGGTCCTTCACCAGGGCCGGGCGGGAGGCCTTGTCCTGCATTTCGACGGAGCTCCGGGAGTTCTTGTCACGCCAGTCCAGGTCGGCGGCTGTGTACTTGACTTCGGGTTTGATCTCATAGAGGGTTCCGCCGGTGACTTCGGCGAGATCCTGGGCCACGGCCGCGGTGGTGCCGGTGGCGGAGAAATAAGCGACGAGGGTTTTCATCTCTTTTTTGCTGTTCTGGCCGCAGGCGGTGGCGGTCAAGGCCAGGGCGGCGAGGGTGATGAGGATTCTGTTCATAGCTATCGTTTGTTTATTCGATTCGGATGCTTCCGTCATCGTCGATGACGACGATATCTCCTTCCTGGACGTTCACGAAACCGTCGTCCGTGAGGATGGACAGGATGGTGAGGCCCATGCAGAAGTAGGGATCCAGGACCTTGTCGCCCAGGATCTGCTTGAATTCGGCCTGGTTGGTGCCGGTGTAAGGAATCTTAGTCATTCGTTTCTTTCAGTTTCAGGACCAGGTACTCGGAGCGGGTGCCGACGCGGATCTTGGCGCCCCAGAGGCCCAGACCGGAGGAAATATAGTAGCGGGTGTCGCCTTTCCGGTAGTGGCCCCAGGATTTCTCGAAGATGGCGTCGGTGAACCAGGAGACGGGCCAGACTTGGCCGCGGTGCGTATGGCCGCTGAACTGGAAGTCAATGCCCGCGGCCTCCGCTTCTTCCAGGTGGCTGGGTTGATGGTCAAGCAGGACCGTAAAGCCGTCCAGGCTGTAGGCCAGGTCGCGAAGGGCTGCCCGGCCCGGGGTGGAGCGATCCTTGCGGCCGATGACATCAACCCCCTTGAAATGGGCCACGGAATCCTTCAGGACTCGGATTCCGGCTTCCTGGAAAAACTGTTCCGCCTGTGGGAGGCCGGCATAGGTCTCGTGGTTGCCGAGGACGGTCCAGACAGGCGCTTCCAAACGCCGGAATTCTTCCGCGTAATGGCCTTCCATCACCGGCCGGAGGCTTCGGTCGATAATATCGCCGCCGATGAGGATCAGGTCCGGCTTCTCGGCATTGATCAGGTCCACCCAGCGGCCCAGCTCCGTCCGGCGGTTGTGGTAGCCGACATGCAGGTCGCTGGCCAGAACGATCGTCAGGGGCTTTTCCAGCGGCTTGTCGGTCTCCAGTGTCAGTTCCTCGCGGTATTTGTGCGGATAGTGGATGGCGCCCAGCGTCATCACCAGCGTCACGATGCCGGCAGCCCCCAGCAATCCCGCCGCACTGTCCTTCAGGAGTGTCTTCGGCAGCAAGTGGCAGAAGGATGCGATATCGGCCACCAAGAACACCAGCAGCAAATACAGGAAAGCAATCATCCAGGTGTTGCCCACTTCGTATAGTACGGTCGCCAACTTGACGGGCACACGTTCCGTGAAGGCAAAGCCTGCGAACATGGTCGCCATCCAGAGCAGGAACAGGCCTGTCACCGCCAGCTTCCACCCCGACGGCGCTATCCGCCACAGGTGCCAGCAGACGTAACCCGTCAAGGCGAAGACGAGCGCGAGGATGGCAAGGAATCCGGTCCGCACGGCTAACGCAGTTGGAAACGGTGGGACAAGAGCTCGCTGTCGCCGGCGTAGAAGTCCACGAAGACTTCCTTGGGGTTGACCAGGAGTTTGTAGGAACCGGCCGCATCGGCCCAGCTATAGCGCTGGACGCCGGGACGGTATTCATTGAAGAGGTCCTGCACGGGGCCCGGTTCGCCGAGCTCGGGATGGCCCTTCAGCATCTGGGTGCCGTAGCCTTCGGGGGAGGAGACCTTCTCGGTCCAGGTACCCTGGGATTCCTTGGCCCAGACGCTGGACATGGTCATCTGGGTGATCCGGCCGCCGTCGCCGTACCAGTCCAGCAGCTCGGTCTTGTGGGTGTGGCCGCACAGGACGATGGCTTCGCGCTCGGCCAGCAGCCGACGGACATGGCGGCGTTCTTCGGCCCGCTTGTCGTCGCGGCTGCCGAACAGGAACCACCACCAGTAAGAGGAACTGTCATAGGGGAATACGGGACAATGGACCACAATGAAGGTATGGCGGGCGCCTTCGGATTCAGAGAGCAGCCGCCCGATCCGTTCCAGGTTCGGATTCGTAAAATCGAGGACGAGGTAGGCATCGTCGCCGGAAGGAAACACGAAGTTGGTATCCTGCAAGCGCTTGCCCATCTCTTTCGAGAGGCGGGCCGTCATGTAGTCCTGGTAGGCCTTCGCGGCGACGGCGTCATCGTTGCCGCGGACGTCGTGGTTGCCGGTGACGGTGATGAACCGGAGGTTCGGC
Organism: uncultured Bacteroidia bacterium; assembly: GCA_902785065.1. GTDB lineage: Bacteria > Bacteroidota > Bacteroidia > Bacteroidales > UBA932 > Cryptobacteroides. The sequence goes on along the minus strand of CACZXH010000002.1, from coordinate 149,693 downwards.
GAAACTTCCTGCTTGAGGAGTTCGTAAGCGTCGGACAGGAAAGCCGCGTGGACGGCCGCCGTGGCGGTGTCGCCCTGGATGAGGTCGCCCATCTGCAGGACGAAGCGGGTGTCTTCGCCCACCAGACGCGCCGCCCGTTTCACCAGGGACGGGCAACGGGTGTCCCACATATCGGCGTTCCGGACGAACTCCTTCCGATGGTTCGCTTCCCGGGTCGGATTCGGGTCCGTGTAGTCCGCATGATACTTGTCCGGATCCGGGGCGTCGTAATGCGTGTCTCCCAGGATGACGGCGGTATAGCTGCTTTCATCGCGGGCGAAAGCGCTTGTGGCCCGACCCAGGAGGGAGGCTCCCACCATGGCGCCAGCCGAATACTTGAAAAATGATCTCCTGTCCATCGCGAAAAGCTTCGTTATAATACTTTCCAAGTCACTTCCTCCGAGGTTCCGTCGGGAGAGACGACCGTGAAAGTGGTGTCTCCGGAGCCCATGGTCACACCGGTGAATTTCCAAATGACACCGGTGGGCTCGCCGGTAGCGGCCAGTTCGGCGACCTTTTCTCCGTCGCGGTAGAGCGCCAGGCTCGGTGCATTGGCATAGACTGTAAGCGTAAACTGCTGTCCGGCAGGGCGGTAATGCAATCTCTTCTCCGTGATATAGACCGTTTTCACGGCGTGGTTCCACCAGGCTTTATACAGGTAGAACACGTCCTTCTTCGTCTGGCGGTCCCGCGTGATGAGCCCCTTGTCGTTCATGAACATCCGGGCGGGATTCACTACGTAGTTCACGCCGTCCTCCGAGTCTACGAACCCTTCGTGGCGGTTGGCGACCGGGAAGTCGAACAGGATCCAGAGGGAGGTGAAGTTCAGCCAGGGCATCTGCGCAATCTGCTGTGCATGTGCCTCGTGGGAGCGGTTTCCGTAGGCCTCGAAGTGCAGGGAGTCGGTCCTGTCGCGGCGGACGGCGCTTTCGTCCCAGGTCTCGCAGAAGGGGTTGATACCCACGCCGTATTCCGAGATGTTGGCCGGGCCCATGACGTCGCGGATCTTGGTCATGTCCGCGGTGATGCCGCTGAAGTCGCCGTAATTGTAGTACCAGCCGTGATAGCGGTTTTCGGAGAAGTAATCGGCCTTGAGTTCGGTGTAGCGGTCGCGTTCGAAGACGGAATCGTCGGTCAGGCCCACACAGCGTGTGGGATCCAGCGATTTTGCGTAGTCATACAGCCGGGCGGTCTCCGCCACCACGCGGTCCGTATCCAGCCAACCCTGGTAGTCCGGGCGGTTGCCCCAGGAATCCAACTCGTTCCACATGCCCCAGAAGCAAATGGAAGGGTGGTTGTACAGGCTCGTGACCATCTCCCGCATCTGTTGGTGGATATTTTCGAAATAGGCTTCGGTGGCGTTTGTGCCACAGATATTGACCCAGGAGATCTCGGTCTGGACGATGATGCCCAAGCGGTCGCACCAGCGGAATGCCTCGTCGTTGTGCGGATAATGCGCCAGCCGGAGGAAGTTGCAGCCGAGCTCCTTCACGATGGCGTAGTCGTTCGCGATGTCCTCCTTGGTGAGGGCCGATGCCTTCCCGGCCATGTCCTGATGCATGGACACGCCCCGGAGCGGGTAAGGCTTTCCGTTGAGGCTGAAGCCTTTGTCCTTGTCGACGCTGAAATAGCGGAAGCCGACTTCGGTGCGGGCGACATCCTTGTCGACCTGGATTTCCACCGTGTAAAGGTACGGGTCCAGGACGCCGTTCCAGAGGTGCGGGTTGTCCAGGGTCAGGACCGTCGCAAATGCCTGGCCGGCTCCGGCGGGGAGGTCGATGTGGGCGGTCTCTTTTGCGACCACTTTCCCGGCGGCGTCCTTGAGCAGCACCGTCACTTCCTCCGACCGGTCTTCCCCGGTATTCCGGAGGTAGGTGCGTACTTCGGCAACCACCTTATTTTCAGTCACTTCTTTCTGGACTACATGCAGGCGGTACGGCCCGTATTCCTCCGGAGAGAAGAAGACATCGCCGTACACCAGCAGGCGGACGGGATTGTGCAGGCCGCCGTTCTTGTTGAAATCGGAACTGACGGGGATCAGTTCCATATCCTCCGTATTGTCGCACACCACTTCGATCTGACCGCTGTGCGGGAGAGGTACGACGAAAGGCGTATAGCCCCCTTTATGGGCCTTCAGAAGGGTGCCGTCCAGATACACTTCCGCCGCTTGGGCTGCGCCTTCGAAGAGCAGGAAGGCGTTCTTCCCGGAAGGGAAGGTGACTTCCCGGCGGTAATGGGCCTTGCCCCGGTAGTAATGCTGCGTTTGCCCGTCCTGGGCGTTGTAGGAGTGGGGGACCGTGACGGCTTCCCACTGTTCCCCGTCCTGGGAGAACTGCCAGTCCTTCAATTCGGATTCCACGCTGCAAGCGACAGTGAGCAGGGAAAGGGCCAGAAGGCCCGGCAACAGGTATTTCATCGGCTTAATCCTTTGTTTCCAATCACGAAAGTTACGAAAACTTGGCGGGTCCGCCAAAAAAAACCGGGGAAGACAATGTCTTTCCCGGTAAATGCAGGAAATGTGGCCTGCCGCTACAGGTCCTGGCTGTTGAGTTCGTCCTGGCGGCGGCAGTTGAGGGCGTCCTCGTAGAGGAGGTTGATGGCCGGCTGCTGGGTCATCGGATTGTTGGCGATGACGAGGTGGATGGTTCCCTCGGGAGAGACGAACCGGGCGTACCAGCGGGCCCGGCCCCGGCGGAGCGCTTCCAGTTCGCGGCCGTCCCCGTCGGAGAAGGGGAGTTGGAACTCCTGGGACAACTCCACCGGCTCTCCGTATTTGAAGGAGAGACTCCGGAGGAGCGTGTAGAAGTCCAGCCGGAGGTTTCCCCAGTTGTCGGGCGAAGGATAGTTCACCGCTACGCGGCTTGTGATCCCTTCGCTGGTGGGCATGACGAAGACGTCCACGGTCTTGCCCGTAAAGCGGCCGCTCAGCGCGGCGCCGAAGTCGCCGTCGTTGACGAGGTGGAACTCATTCTGACAGAGCGCCTCGACGAAGGCCTTCTTGGATCCATCGATGGGAATGTTCTTGAATTTGAGATGCTCCTGCGCTCCAGCCCAGCAGCAGATGCCCAGGGTAGCCAGGAGGAGGACGATTCTTTTCATAGTGGTGTGGTATTGGTTATCTAGAAACAAAAATAAGTAAAAAATTAGTGAATAAGGTGGATATTTTTAAAAAAAGTGCATTTTCTGGAATCACCCACCAGTGCATGAAGAGAATTTGAAAGGATTTGGTGCGATTATGTAAAAACAAGGGGGGATTGTTGTGTAACTTTGCTTCAAGCAAGATTATTTGACACAAAACCAAACCTCAGTGATATGAAGAAACTCTATTTCCTGGCCCTTGCGGCCCTGCTGCTTGCCGCGTGCAAGACGGAAACAAAGGTCCCTGTGCTGACCATCGAAGGTGGTCAGGTCCAGGGCGTGACGACCGACATTCCGGGTGTTGTCGCGTACAAAGGCATCCCTTACGCCGCGCCGCCGATTGGCGACCTCCGCTGGAAGGAACCGCAGCCCGTCGTTCCGTGGGACGGCGTGATGCAGGCCGACCGCTTCGGCCATCCCGGCTACCAGGCCGTCCACTATCCCGGCGGCTATTTCACCGAATGGGGCTATGGCGAGGAAGCGCAGTGCAGTGAAGACTGCCTGTACCTGAACGTCTGGACGACGGCCGCCGGCCAGCCCGGCGAGAAACTCCCGGTCGCGTACTGGATTCATGGCGGCGGCTACCGCGAAGGCTGGGGCTCCGAGCCCGAGTTCGACGGTGAGGAGTTCGCCAACCACGGCGTGGTGCTCGTGTCCATCAACTACCGCCTCGGCGTCTTCGGCTTCCTGGCCCATCCCGAGCTGGCGGCCGAAAGCCCGCACGGCGTGTCCGGCAACTACGGTGTCCTGGACATGATCCAGGGCCTGAAGTGGGTCAAGAAGAACATCTCCTGACAACGTGATGATCTTCGGCCAGAGCGCCGGCGGCGGCGCCGTCCGCACCCTGGTCGAGTCCCCGCTCGCCCGCGGCCTGTTCAACAAGGCGGTCATCATGAGCGCCGGCGGCATGGGCGGCATGGGCGGCGGCCGTCGTCCGGCTGCGCCTGCGGCTCCGGCGAACGCCCGTCCTGCGGCGGCTCCCGCCTTCGCCGCACCGACCCTGGAGAGCATCCAGAACGCCAACAAGGCCATCCTCGACTGGGCCGGCCTGACCGACCTGCAGAAGATGCGCGCGGCCGGCACCGAGACCATCTACGCTCTCAGCACCATCTACGCCGGCGCCAACGGCGCGGCCTCCAACGGCGGTTTCGGCCGCGGTCCCGCGCTCACCGGCGCCCCGATCGTGGACGGCTACGTCTCCCTTAAATCCTTTGACGAGGCGGCCATGGACGGCTCCCTGGCGGAGGTCCCGTACATGATGGGCTTCACCAAGGACGACATGGGCAACATGACCGAGGGTATCGCGAACTTCGCGCTGAACCGCCAGGAGAAGGGCGGCAAGTGCTACGCCTACCAGTTCGCCCGTCCGCTCCCGGACGACGGCAGCCAGAAGGTGTATGTCCTCAAGGGTGCCTTCCACTCCTCCGACCTCTGGTACGTGTTCAAGTCCTTGAAGCACTGCTGGCGTCCCTGGACGCAGGGTGACTGGGATCTCGCCGAGAAGGAAGTGACCTACTGGGCCAACTTCTGCAAGTACGGCGACCCGAACGGCCCGGACGGCGGTGAATGGACCCCTTACACCAAGGAGAATCCGAAGTTCATGGTCTTCAAACTGGACGATGCCGACAACGAAGCCTCCGCGATGGGCGATCCCGTCGTCGGCGAGCGCTTCAATTGGCCGCCGCAGCCTCCGAAGGAGGAGACCAAGTAAGCGTCAGGCTTTCATGAACGCGCGGCCGCTGCGGCCGTCGATGCAGATTTTGAGAGGCTCGTCCAGGTGGATGAGCCTCCAATATTTTGTCTCATCGGCAGCGGGGAGGGCGTCCAGGATGGACGTGTCGAACTCGTCCTCGCGGCGGGCGAACGGGTCCACATGGACGAAACCCACGTTGAAGGAGGTGAGGTTCTGGAAGAAGTGCGTGCCCTGGCTCGGGTCGATGCGGAAGTCCGGCAGGACGCACTCCACGAGGGCTTTCACCTCCGAGATGTCGCTCCATTTGACCGGGATGCCCAGGGACGGGATGCTGGTGCCCCAGCGGCCGTAGCCGACCAGGACGTAGCCGCGGCCTTCCTCCCGCATCCGGTTGTTGATGGCGGCGATCTCGTCGGCCATCGCCTTGGTCTCCATCTTGTCGAAGCGCTCCTTCGGGATATAGACGATGTCCTTCACGTCCGTCACCCAGCCGGTTCCGAGCGCGCTGCCGGAGCGGAGGAACGCGCCGCTGTCGTCGACCCCGTTCCAGTCCACCTCGGTGTCCAGGCTGTCAGACGAGATGGGACGGATCTGCAGGACATGGAAGGTGGCGGACCGGTCGGCGGGCTTGTCCAGGTTCGCGGCGAACTCGATCTCCACGCAGCATTTCATCTCCCGCTGGCCGATCTCGAGGAGCTCCTTCAGGATGTCCGCGAGCGGGAAGGTGTTGTAGCGGAGGATATGGGCGAAGGTGACGAACTTGGGGCCGCGGGGGATGGGGGAGTCCACCATCCGCTGGTTCTCGTAGTCGAAGGTGGAGACGACCTTCTGCAGGTTCCGGAAGTCCTTGCAGTCGCTGATCCGGAGGCGTGCGAGGTTCACGGCGTCATCGACGGAGGTCTTGAAGGTCTCGGGCTTGAGGTTGAGGCCGTACATGTACTGCTGGGTCTCCTGCATCGTCAGTTCCGGGGTGGAGGTCTGGATCACGTGGCTGGGGTAGGCGGGGGAGAAGCGGAGCGTCTGCTCGCCGTCCACGACCGCCTTGCCGAGACCGAAGGCCAGGCGGACGATGCCCTCCTCGGGCTTCTCGTGGCCCACGGGATAGAAGTTGAGCGAGCGGGCGACGCCGGAAAGCGTCGGGAACCACAGGCCGTGGTCCTCGCTGCCGCACACTTCCTGCAGGACGATGGCCATCTTCTCCTCGGAGATCATGTTGCCGGTGGCCAGGATATAGCTTCGGGCGGAGGCGTAATAGACGGATGCGTACACGCTCTTGATAGCCTTGGAGATGAGCCGAAGCTCCTGGTCCTCGTTTTCCGTGGCCGGCACCATGCAGGTGGAATAGACCCCGGCAAACGGCTGGTAGTAAGAGTCTTCCAGCTTGGAGGACGACCGGATGGCGAGCGGCTTGCGGACGTGGCGGATGAAGATGCGGAGTGCTTCCGTCAGGTCCTGGGGCAGGGTGGAGGCGACGAATTCCGAGAGGATTTCCTCGTCGGAAAGGTCCGCGTTGATCACGTACTGGAGGCCGTTCTCGAGGATGAACCGGTCGAAGAAAGTCGTCGTGATCACCAGGGTGCGGGGAACCAGGACGCGGACGCCTTCCCACTTGTCGTACAGGTCGTAGTGCTGGAGCATCTGGTTCAGGAAGGCGAGGCCGCGGGCCTTGCCGCCCAGGGAGCCGTCGCCCAGGCGGGCGAAGCGGATGGCGTCGTTGTAGCGTTCGGGCTCGAAGCGGGCCACCACGCCCAACCCCTGCGCCATCCGGTAGCGCCGGATGGAGCGGATCGTCGTCTCCCGGCGTTCCGCCGAATTGTCGAAATGGCTTTTCTTGACCTTGTTGCCCACCTCGAACAGGCCGCGGGCCAGCAGCCAGCGGGAAATGTAGTTCTTGGAGGCCAGCCGGTCGAGGTCCTCGTCCGAGATGGTGGCGAGGATGCGCTCGGCCCCGTACAGGTCGCTGGCGCGGGCGGTCTCCTCGCCGGTTACGGGATCGGTGACCACGAAGTCGCCGAAGCCGAATTCCCGGCCGATGAATTCCGCCAGGTCGTGGTTGAGGGTCTTGGACCGCTTGATGAGGAAGCCGGCCTGCAGGGATTTGGCTACCGGACGCATGCTCTCCTGCGAGGATTGCATCAGGATGGGCATCTTGGGGTCATCCTTGCGGATCATCCGGCAAAGGTCGATGCCCGCGTCCAGTTTCTCCTGGGAGGGCTTGTCGCCCCGGTGCAGGACGAAGCCGATGTCGGAGATGACGCCCAGCATGTTGCTCTTGTATTTCTCGTACAGGGCCACGGCGTCGTCGTAGTTCGTGGCCATCAGGATCTTCGGGCGGGCCCGCTTGCGGAGGCTCTGCTGGCTCTCGTTGAGGGCGTCCCGGATGGCCTCGCTGTTCTGCAGCAGGATGAGGCGGTACAGTTCGGGGAGATAGATCGAGTAGAAGCGGACCGAGTCCTCCACCAGGAGGATGCACTGCACGCCGTTCTCCAGGATGTCCACGGGCGCGTTCCGGCTGTCCTCCAGGAGCTTGATGATCGCGATGATCAGGTCCGTGGAGTTGTTCCAGCAGAAGATGCCGTCGAAATGGCTCAGGTCGTGGCTCTCCATCTTCTTGTAAATCTCCTTCGCGAAGGCGGTCAGGAGGACGACGGAGACGTCCGGATCGATTTCCTTGACACGCCGGGAAAAGTCGAACACATCGACCTCGCCCACGTTGTACATCGTGATGACCAGGTCGTACTGCGTCCCTTTCTCCATCATCTCCAGCGCTTCCACGGTGGATTCCGCCCGTTCAAGCACCGGCGGATTGGAAAGGTTCAGCTCGGAGTATTCGGCGGTGATCCGGGGTTCGATCCGCCCGTCCTCCTCGAGGGCGAACTTGTCGTAGTTATTGCATACCAGCAGGATCCGGCGGATCCGCCGGGCCATCAGGGGAGTAGCCGTTTCAGTCATCTTTCGTCCGTTTGATCAGACAAAGATACGAAAAAGATTCTTTTATCGGTCTCCGGATGCCCGGAATGGCCGTTTCACTCAACGGGCAGGGGCATGCGGATATAGGAGCCGGGGTGGTCGAACCGGATATGAGTATAACCAGAAGCGGCGAGAAGGTCGGTAACGGCATCCATGGCGCCGGCGTAGGCTTTGGATTTGAGCCCATAATGGTCCGCACCCATCAGGAGCCGCTGCCGGGCCGTGTCCTGCAGCCCGGTGACCTCCTCGTGCGTCCATTTACCCGTCTCGGCGAAAACCTCGAAATCGGAGGGGTTCACGATCACGTCCAGGTACTGCGGCGCAGGGAGGCGGATATAGGCCGTATCGCCTACGAAACGGAGGTCCTGCTCCGTCATATCCATCAGGTCCACGCCGGCACGGACCGTTCCCTTCGCGATCAGGACAAGGTGGTCGTCCACGTCCTTGCCGAGTCCTTCGGCCAGGGACCCCAGGGCTGTCGAGGAGAAGGCATTCTGCTTGGTCCGGGAAAGGACCATTTCGTCGTAGTAACAGGCTGTCGTCAATTCTCCGAGCGCGCGGATTTTCGTGATGATGACCGGCGTATCCTGGATGGTGAGGGCCTGTTTGTCCTGGTGGTCGCCGCGGGTGAGGAAGAGGGCGGCCAGGAGGACCAGCACGGCCAGTAAAACGGCCGCGGGGGTAATCTTGACGATGATTTTCTTTTCCATGGGCCCTCCTATTTGAATGCCACTTCGACGGTTTCGAATCCCATTTTCTGGAATACCGATTCAAAGAAACGGCGGGCGTTCTCATCGGCTTTCTCCAGGATGCCTAAGGAGGGGACGCTGCTCCGAATCTGTTTTTCTCCCTGTTGGAGGAGGGCGTTGCGCTCCTCGGCGGAGAAAGAGTGGCGGAACATGGTCACATGGTCATACTCTTCCCGGATTTCCGAGGGCGGCATGTCCAGAGAGAGGAGGGTAGCGTGGGGAATCGTGACGGTTACACGCTTGCCTGTCCAGTCGATGTCGACATCGTCCGCGTCGAAGCCGGCCAGATCGATCCCGGCTTTCAGGTAGGCCGTGCAGCTGAGGATGATCTTCCGGTCCCCGATCTTGTACCAGGCGCCTTCGTCATCGGCTTTGATGATCTTGCTGACCCGGTATTCGACCAGGCTCAGCTGCTTCATCGCGGTGATGGCTTCGATCTCCCGCTGCACGGTTTCTTCCACGGTTGCACGTCCTCGGCATCCCGGCGCCGCCAGAAGGATGGCAAGGAAGAGAACGAAACGAATCGTGCCCCTATGAAAGACCCTGTTCATTCGATCATTCCTCCGTGGGCATCTTCAGGGCAGCGGTTCCGCTCGAAACGAAATGCACCTTGACCGTTTGGTATCCGGCGGCTTCGAAGAGCTGGGTCATGACTTCTTCCGCGCCTTTACGGGCAGTATCGAACAGTTTTGTGTTCCGCTTCATCTTGTCCCACATCTCTTCCCTGGCTGGAATCATCGCCACTTTCAGGTCATCCAGGCTCCACTCGCCGTTTTCATCGAACACCTCTGTGTTGCTCGGATTTGTGATGAAGTCCACGCATTTCAACTCGGGGAGGATGACTTCGACTGATTTGTCGTCTTGGGAGACTTTCAGCGATTTATCTTGCAGCTCGGACAGGTCTATGCCGATGCGGGCATGGACGGTCTGGACGAGGATGAGTTTAGGGCCGGAATAGGACTTCTTATTCTTGTTTTTGTTCTGGGTTTGTCCGGGTTCCGGGATCCTTTCGATGACGGTCACCGTCGTATCCTTTCCCTTTGAACTCCCTTTCTCCAGGACGTGATTCACTTTTCCCATGATGGAGACCGTCTCGTCATAATAGTTGGCGGTCACCAGTTCGCCGATCGCCCTGACGTCCTCGATGGTGATGGGCGTTTCGTCGATGACGACCGCCTTCTTGGCCTTTTTGAGCGGCAGGATTCCGGTGTATTTGGCGATGGACCATCCACCGCCGACGGCAACGAATACGGCGGCGATCGTCGCCAGGCCGAGCAGCACATTGATCAGGATCGCTCGCATGTTCTTGGTCGTGATATCCATGGCTGTCTCCTCCTAGTTGGTTTTTTCTTCCTTGAAATTGACTTGGACGCTGAGGAAGCCCAAGTGCTTGAACAGGGGCTCGAAGAACCGGCGGGCGTTGCGCTTGGCATCGTCAAGGATGCCGAGTTCCTTCACGCCATCCCGGATTTGGGCTTCCCCTTGCTGGAGGAATCCGTTTACCTCCTTGACGGTAAACTCTTTCGTGTTGACCGCTTTCTCATATAGTACGTCCACACTGTCGATCGGCATGTTCACGGACAGGAGGGTGGGGCTGGGAAGCGTGATGGTGATCATCGTTTCGTCTGGGTCGATGGCGACGTCCGTCATGGGATCGAATCCGCTCAGGTCGATGCCGGCTTTCAAGTAGGCCTTGCAGGCGCAGATGATCGCTTTGTTCTTGTGGATGATGAAGCCGCCGGTCTCCCTGGCCTTCACGACTTTCCGGATTTCGTACTCGACCAGGCCGAGCTCTTTCTCGGACTTGACTTTGTCGATGGTCTGGATGGCCTTCTCCTTGCGGGAAAGAAGATCGGTTACGTTTTCGACCGCTTTTTGGGAACGGGGACCGCATCCCGATGCGGTCAGAATCAGCAGGACGGCCGCGAGCAACCATTTGGACAGTTGAATGGTCTTGCGCATGGCAAAAGGTAGATTAGAATGGTGTAAAAAGTTGTTAAGTTCGTTCTATCTACAAATGTAGGAAAAAGGACGTTTTTCTGCAAGAACAAAATAAAGGCCCCGTCGATGACGGAGCCTTCAGGATGTTTCGTCGTGTGCGCGGCTAGCGGTTGGCGACGAGTTCGAACCAGTCCTGGGCGGTCTTGATGTCGCCCTTGGACCAGCAGGAGCCGAACGAATAGCGGACGGGCTGGCCGGAGGTGACGTACTTCCAGACGAGGAGATGGGTTCCGTCCTCGGAGAGGCTGGTACCTTCGGCGTCAGGCATCACGACTGCGACGCCCAGCATGCCGTCTTCGGGTTCGAAGGTCTGGTCGGAAGCGTGCTCCCAGATGGCCACGCGGCCGGGCTGGACGAGCTGCTTCTCGACGGTCTCCAGCGCGGCGTGGATGTTCATGCCGGCGGCGATCGCGAGGGTGTCGGTTCCTTCGAAGGTATAGACATCCTCCACGGCGCAGAAGTAGGTGTCCGGGACCACGGTGACGGTCTTGTCGAGCGCAACCATCACGCTGTCAGGGGTTTGCCACTGCGGGTAGTGGAGCTTGAACACCACCTTCTCCGGGCTTTCCTCCACGATTTCCCAGGACCGGTAGTTCGTGGCCGGATAGCAGAGTTTCCCGTCGATGAGCGGGGACGAAGCGCCGCCGCCCAGGCTGACCGCGACCTTGTAGCAGTCCTTCCCGCCATGGTCGTGGTGGTAGTATTCGTCGCTCTGGGTCTCGAAGCCCTTGTACCACTCGTCGGCGACGAGCTTGCCGGGGAGTTTCACCCAGATGTCCAGGCCGGGGGAGGTGGGATTCCCCTCCAGCGCCTTGCCGTAGAAACGGCCGGCGATGAGGTTGTTCTCGAAGACGAAGTCGTCGGACCGCTCGGGAACGAAGCGGGCCATCACTTTCTTCTCCTGGGAGCAGGCGCACAGGGCGGCCGCCGCCGCGAGGAGGATGAGGATCCGTTTCATGCTATCTCAGGTCTTTGGTGGCGCACCAGTCCATGTCGTTGTAGTCGTCGTTCTCGCCGCACATGCCCCAGATGAAGGTGTAGTTGCGGGTGGCGCAGGCGGAGTGGATGCTCCACTGCGGGGAGATGACGGCCTCCTCGTTGTGCATCCAGATGTGGCGCGTCTCCTGGGGCTCGCCCATGAAGTGGCATACGGCCGCGTCTTCCGGAAGCTCGAAGTAGAAGTAGACCTCCATGCGGCGGTCGTGGGTATGGGCGGGCATCGTGTTCCAGGTGCTGCCCGGGGCGAGCTCGGTCATGCCCATCTGGAGCTGGCAGCAGGGGACCACCTCCTTGACCAGCAGGCGGTTGATCGTGCGCTCGTTGCTCTCTTCCAGGGAACCGAGGTGCATCACCACGGCGTCCTTCTTGGAAACCTTCTTCACGCCGGTCTCCTTGTGGGCGGTGGCGGAGCAGAAGTAGAAGTGCGCGGGCTTCGCGGGGTCGATGCTGCGGAAAGAGACGTGGCGGTTGCCGCGGCCGACGTAGATGGCTTCCTTGTAGGGAATCTCGTATTCCTCGTTCCCGACTTTCACGACGCCGGCGCCGCCGACGTTGATGATGCCGATCTCGCGGCGCTGGGTGAAGTATTCGGCGCGGAGGACTTCCGGGGCCTCGAGGACGAGTTCCCCGTCGACCGGGACGGCGCCGCCGGCGATGATGCGGTCGAACATGGAATAGACCATGTTGATCTCGCCGGGAACCATGATGTTCTGCACGAGGTACTCCTTGCGGATACGCTCGGTGTCGTAATGCTTGGCGTCGACGTTGCTGGACGCCTGGCGGACGGTGCAATTCACTTTACTCATATCACTTGGGCTGTTTTCCGATGTAAGCGAGGATACCGCCGTCCACATACAGGATGTGGCCGTTCACGGCGTCGGAGGCGTGGGAGGCGAGGAACACGGCGGGACCGCCGAGTTCGGACGGGTCGAGCCAGCGGCCGGCCGGGGTTTTCGCGCAGATGAAACTGTCGAAGGGATGGCGGCTGCCGTCGGGCTGGCGCTCGCGCAGGGGAGCGGTCTGGGGCGTGGCGATGTAGCCGGGGCCGATGCCGTTGCACTGGATGTTGTACTCGCCGTACTCGGAGCAGATGTTGCGGGTGAGCATCTTCAGGCCGCCCTTCGCGGCGGCGTAGGCGCTCACGGTCTCGCGGCCGAGTTCGGACATCATCGAGCAGATGTTGATGATCTTGCCCTCGCGGCGCTCCATCATCTCGGGGAGCACGGCGGAGGCGACGATGAACGGGGCGACGAGGTCCACGTCGATGACGGCCTGGAACTCGGAGCGCTTCATCTCGTGCATCGGGATGCGCTTGATGATGCCGGCGTTGTTGACGAGGATGTCGATCTGGCCTACCTCTTCGTGGATCTTCTCCACGAGGGCCTTCACGTCGTCTTCCTTGGTCACGTCGCACACGTACCCGTGCACGTTCGTGATGCCCGCTTCCTTATAGTTGTTCAGGCCCCGCTCCAGCGCGGCCTCGCTGATGTCGTTGAAGATGATGTTCTGGATGCCCGCCTCGACAAACGCCTTGGCGATGTTGAAACCGATTCCGTAAGAAGCGCCGGTGATCCAGGCGTTCTTGCCTTCGAGGGAAAAGATGTTTGTCATATGTGTAATCGTTTGGTTTTTCCGTTTCCGACCGCAAAGATAGGGAAGAATCCGGAAAAATACAAACGTTTGCACAAACTTTATTCCACCGTCATCACGAACCCGCCCGCGGATTCCATCGTAATCTCCAGCGGCTTGTCCGAGGAGACTTTCAACACTTTCTTTTCCAGGATCTTCGGGTCCTTGGCGGTTTTCTTGCCGTCCATCCAGACCGTGGCCGTGTGGGTGCCGGCGGGGAGGAAGCCCAGGTCGATGGAGACCTTCTTTTTCACGGAATTGTTCAGTCCGCCCACGAACCAGGTGTCGCCGGAGCGCTTGGCGAGGAGCACGTATTCTTCCGGTGCACCGCCCAGGAAGCGGGTGTCGTCCCATACGGTGGGGACGATCTGCAGGAAATCGGCTCCCGGCTGGCCCAGGACGTGCTTGGGATGGTCGCAGAAGACCATGTACGGGCTGTCGTAAATGACGAATTTCGCCAGTTCGGCGCAGCGGGTGTCGCACACCAGGGCCGGCGTCTGCCGCTTCCAGTCCTCACGACGGACGTTGAGGAAGCCGCCCGGGGTGTAGTCCATCTGGCCGGCGAGCATCCGGGTGAAAGCGAGGGTGACGTTATGCTCGGGGGTAGGCAACTGCCGGTCCGCTGCGAACTTGTAATACTCGCTGCCCAGCACGCCTTCCCGCGTCATCATATTGGGCCAGGTCCGGTCGATGCCGTCGGGCTTGTAGGCACCATGAAAATCGACCATCAACCGGCACTCGGCCGCCCGCTCGATCACTTTCCGATACCAGCGCACCATCTCCTGGTCCTCCCGGTCCATGAAGTCGATCTTGACGCCGGCGACGCCCCAGTCGCGGTACAGCGGGAAGGCGTCGTAGAAGGCGTTGTTCCGGGCGGCGTCGTCGGAATGGATCCAGAGCCAGCAACGGACGTTCCTGTCCTCGGCGTAGGCGAGGATTTCCGGCATGTCCAGCTGCGGCGCGGCCTTCGTGATGTCCGCATTGGGCTGCGCGTACGGGCCGTACCACTGCCAGTCGATGAGCATGTAGGGCCAGCCCATCTGCGAGGCAAAGTCGATATATTCCTTGATGGTGGGCATATCCACCTTGACCTCGCCGCTCCACCAGTGGTCCCAAGCGCTCAAGCCGGGCTTGATCCAAGAAGGATCCTCGATGGCGCAGGGGTCGTTCAGGGAATGGATGGCCTCCGATTCAATGAACCGGCCGGGGTTGTCGGCGATCATCACCAGGCGCCAGGAGGAACGGATGACGTCGTCGAAACGGACCTTGACGCCCTCCTCGTATTTCTTGAGGTTGGCCCAGGATTCCTGCTCTTCCCAAGGGAGGGGGGAGAGGTGCGTTTCCAGGGTACATACGCCGCCTGCCGTCTTTCCGACGCCCAGGTAGAAGCCGGACCAGTTGTCCATCGCGGCCTCGGTGATGGCCAGGTAGAGGTCGTCATCCGCTTTCAGCAGCAGGGGAAGGCCGGTAATCTGGCTGTCCGGAACGGACGCCAGCGGGGTTCGGGTGCGCCAGGCCTCCTGGGAGGAGCGGAACGGACGCGGATACTCCGTCATCCAGCCCTCCGTGCCTGCCGGGACGGTGAACTCGGTGAGCTCCCGCTGGACCATCCGGTCTCCCACGCGGGTGACGGGATACAAGGTGTACCTGAAAGCGACGCCGTCGTCCATCACCCGGAATTCCAGGTCCATGCGCCGGCCTTCGTCAGCGGTTTCCTTCAGCTGGAGCGTGAGGTTCTTCGAGGCGACGCTGATGTCGCTGTACTTGTTTGCCACCACCGGCCTCCAGGCCTCTACGTGCGCTTCTACGCAAGGATTGCCCAGGACCGTGAAGGGCCCGGCCATCGGCTTTTCGCCTTTGAACTCGAATCCCATCGCGGAAGGGGCGATGGCCGTCCGCCCGTTCCAGGTGACGGAGTAGGTGAGCCGGTCCCCATTGAAGACGGTCAGGACGATGTTTCCGGAGGGAGAGGAAACGCGGTAATCCGCGGCATGGCCGCTGAAACAGCCGGCCGCGAAGGCCAGCAGGGCGAGAAGGAAGTGTCTCATCTTGAAAGGAATGGCGATTTGCACAAAGATAGCAAGAAAAAAGGGAAGTCGCGGGCTTCCGTCGGTGTTTTCATGGGGCTGATCAGTTGGAAATTACGGTTTAATTCGTATTTTTGCGAAAATCTTAAGAAATGAAAAAGTTATCGACTCTGATGCTGGCGGTGGCCGCGGCGGCTGTGCTGGCTTGCAACGAAAGTGACGTAAAGAAATATGCCATCAGCGGCACGGGCCTCGAGGATGGCGCCCAGGTGCTTCTGGTAGACCAGATTACCGGTGAGGCCATCGATACGGCCGTCGTCGCGAACGGCGCTTTCGCTTTCAAGGGTACGGCTCCGAAGGATGCCTATCTGAACATCACCTCTGACGCTTCCAATTGGAGTTTCATGCTCTTCAATGACGGCAAGCCGATCAAGGTTAACTATGCCGACAATACCCTCAAGGGTTCCGAACTCAATGAAAAGCTCGCCGACTGCGATGCGAAGACCGATGCTTTGATGCAGGAATACAACGCCTTCGTGTCTGAGCTGATGAAGCTTTCCGAAGAGGAAATGGATGCGAAGGAGAAGGAGTACGACGCCTGGATCGAAAAGCTTCGCGACTGCTACCTCGGCGTTGTTGAGGAGAATAAGGACAACCTGATTCCGGTCGCCTTCATCCGCAATGTCCGTTCCCTCGCCGGACCGGACAAGTTCAACGAGCTGCTGGAGTCCGATGCGCCGTTTGCCCAGCATCCGTATGTGCTCGACCTCAAGCGCAAGATTGACGAATCCGTCGCCCGCCAGAAGGAAGCCGAAGAGAAGAAGCAGGCCATTATCGGTCAGAAGTTCATCGACCTGGAAGAGCCTGACACGGACGGTAAGATGCACAAGCTGAGCGAATACGTTGGCCAGGGCAAGTGGGTCCTCGTCGATTTCTGGGCCTCCTGGTGCGGCCCCTGCAAGGCGGAAATGCCCAATGTGGTCAACGCCTACAAGAAGTATCATAAGAAGGGTTTCGAGGTCGTGGGCCTGTCCTTCGACCGCGAGAAGGAGCCCTGGGTGGAAGCCATCAAGGAATGGGAGATGCCCTGGATCCACCTCTCCGACCTCAAGTACTGGCAGACCGTTGCCTCCGACGTGTACAACGTCAATTCCATTCCGGACAACCTGCTGATCGATCCGGAGGGTACCGTCGTGGCCCGCTGCCTCCGCGGTGATGCGCTCGAGGCCAAGCTCGCCGAGATCTTCGACTAGCCTTTGAAAAAGATTCTTCGCTTCGCTCAGAATGACAGTCTCCTGTCATCCTGAGGAGGGGTGACCCGACGAAGGATCTTTTTTTGACGATCGTTGTACAAACGTTTGTATTATTCCGGAATCTTCCCTATCTTTGCACCGCAATGGTGACGATCTCCGACATAGCCGCCGCCCTCGGGGTGACGCCGTCCACGGTTTCGCGGGCGCTTTCGGGCAGCCCGCGCGTGAAGGAGGAAACCCGCCTGGCCGTCGAAAAGATGGCGGCGGAAATGGGCTATGAACGCAATATCGTCGCATCCAATCTCCGGAAGGGACGTTCCGATATCGTCGGTATCATCGTCCCGCGCATTCACCGCAACTTCTTCTCCAACGTCATCGGCGGGGCCGAGTCCATCCTGGAAGCGGCCGGCTACTGCGTCCTGATCTGCCAGACCCACGAACGGTTCGAGGCGGAGGTGAAGGCGCTCCGGACGCTCCGGAACAACCAGGTGGCGGGGGTGCTGATGTCCCACGCCATCGGCTCGGACAACGGAAAACATATCCTGGACGTCCTCGGCGACCGCATCCCGCTTGTGCAGTTCGACCGCGTTTTCAGCGAACTGCCCGGTGCGAAGGTCGTCAGCAACAACTTCGAGGGCGCCTATGCCGCTACGAAGCATCTGGTGGAGCAGGGATACCGCCGCATCGGCACGCTCGCGGGCTATATGAACTCCGAGGCGTATGCGGCCCGGTTGGAAGGGTACCGTCAGGCGCTCCGGGACAGCGGCCTTCCCGTGGACGAATCCCTCGTCCATTACGACACCATCGTCCGGGAAACCGGCTACGAGGCGGGCCTCAAGGCCATCGAGGCGGGCTGCGATGCGCTCTACAGCGCCGGTGACTTCTCCGCCCTCGGCGCCATCGAGGCCGCGCGGGAGCGGGGCCTCCGCATCCCGGAGGACTTCGGCATCGTGGGCACGGCCAACGAAGCCTTCACGGCCCTGATGACGCCGTCCATGAGTTCCCTCGCCCTGAATCCCTTCGAAATGGGCCGCCAGGCCGCCCAGGCCTTCCTGGCCGGGGAGGAGGGGACCGTCGTCGTGCCCATGGAACTGAAAGTGCGGGAATCCTCCTGCCGCAACAAGCTACAAAACCTATCGATATAATATGCCTAAAGTAGTTACCTTCGGCGAAGTGATGCTTCGCCTCTCCACCCCCGGTTACCTGCGCTTCTCGCAGGCCCATCAGTTCGACGCCACTTTCGGCGGCGGCGAGGCCAACGTGGCCGTCTCCCTGGCCAATTACGGCATCGACACCCAGTTCGTCACCCGGCTTCCCAAGAACGACATCGCCGACATGTGCGTCGCGGAGCTCCGCGGCTTCGGTGTCGGCACCGACGGCATCGTCTGGGGCGGTGACCGCGTGGGCATCTATTACCTGGAGACCGGCGCCGTCGCGCGCGGTTCTAAAGTCGTTTACGACCGGGCCCATTCCGCCATTTCCGAAATCCAGCCCGGCATGGTGGACTGGCGCAAGGTCCTCGAGGGGGCCGACTGGTTCCATTGGACCGGCATCACCCCGGCGCTGAGCCAGGGCGCGGCCGATGCCTGCCTGGAAGCGATCAAGGTCGCCAACGAGATGGGCGTGAAGGTCTCCTGCGACCTCAACTACCGCAAGAAGCTGTGGAAGTACGGCAAGTCCGCTTCCGAGGTCATGCCCGCCCTCGTGGAAGGCTGCGACCTCATCCTCGGCAACGAGGAGGACGCGGAGAAGGAGTTCGGCATCAAGCCCGAGGGCTTTGACGCGGAGAAGACGGGCGGCGAGATCGACCAGACCCGTTTCGAGAGCGTCTGCCGCCAGCTCATGGACCGTTTCCCGCGCTGCAAGAAGGTCGCGGTAACCCTCCGCGGCTCCATCAACGCGAACCACAACACCTGGGGCGGCGTCCTCTATGACGGCAAGACCCTCTGGCAGAGCAAGCGCTACGACATCACCCATATCGTCGACCGCGTGGGCGGCGGCGACTCCTTCATGGGCGGTCTCCTGTACGGTCTCCTGGCTTACGACACGGACCAGCAGGCCATCGAGTTCGCGGCGGCGGCCTCCTGCCTCAAGCACACCATCATCGGCGACTACAACCGCGTCACCGTCGCCGAGGTCGAAGGTCTCATCGCCGGCGGCGGTTCCGGCCGGGTCAGCAGATAAATTTGAACTATGGCAAAATTCAAGAAATTCGATACTGTCGGTATCATCAAGGGCACCGGGATCGTGCCTGTGTTTTACAATGCGGATGTGGAACTCACGAAGAAGGTGGTCAAGGCTTGCTATGACGGCGGGATCCGCGCGTTCGAGTTCACGAACCGGGGCGACGGTGCCCATCGGGTGTTCAAGGAGGTGATTTCCTTCGTACGGGCCGAGTGCCCGGAGATGGCGTTCGGCGCCGGGACGATCCTGGATGCGCCGACGGCTGCGTTGTACTTGCAGCTCGGTGCGGACTTCCTCGTGTCGCCGTGCCTGGTGGACGAGGTGGCGCCGCTGTGCAACCGCCGCGGCGTGCCGTACAGCCCCGGCTGCGGTACTGTGACCGAGATTGTCCATGCGATGGAGCTGGGCTGCGACCTGGTGAAGGTGTTCCCGGCCGGCACCGTGGGCGGTCCTGCGTTCGTGAAGAACGTCCTCGGCCCGCTGCCGTGGGCGATGATCATGTGCACCGGCGCGGTGGAACCCACCGAGGAGAACCTGACGGCCTGGTCCAAGTCCGGCGTCACCGCCGTGGGGATGGGCTCCAAGCTCTTCCCGAAGGAAGTCCTCAAGGCCGGCGACTGGGCCTCCGTCTCCGCCCTCTGCGCGAAGTGCCTGACCTGGTTTAAGGCCTAACTATGAAACGAATCCTCTCTCTCCTGGCCGCCGTGCTCGTAAGCGGCGGCCTTTTTGCCCAGTTCCGGTACCAGAATCCAGTCGTGCATGCCGATTATTCCGATCCGGACGTGTGCCGGGTGGGGGAGGACTATTGGATGACGGCGTCGTCGTTCAACTGCTTCCCGGGCCTGCCCATCCTGCATTCACGGGACCTGGTGCACTGGGAGCTCACGGGCGCGGCGCTGACGGAGTACCCCGGCGCCGGCTGGGAAGGTCCGGAGAACGATTTCCGGACGGTGGTGCACCACGGCAAGGCCGTGTGGGCGCCGGCCATCCGGTATCACGAAGGCTGGTACTATATCTATGTGGGCGACCCGGACCGGGGCATCTTCATGGTTCGGACGCAGGATCCTGCGGGTCCATGGGAGCCGCCCGTGTGGGTGGTCCGGGAGAAGGGGTTCATTGACCCTTGCCCCTTCTGGGACGAGGATGGAAAGGCTTATCTGTCACACGGTTGCGCGGGTTCCCGGGCGGGGAACAAGAGCATTCTGTTCGTCGCGCCGATGGCGCCGGACGGGACGCGCCTGCTTGGCCCTTCCCGCATCGTGTATGACGGGCATCTGAGCCAGCCGACCATCGAAGGGACGAAGTTCTACAAGCGGGACGGGAAGTATTACATCTTCTCGCCGGCCGGCGGCGTGGCCACGGGCTGGCAGACGGTCCTGCGGGCCGACAACCCGTTCGGCCCTTACGAGGAGCGCATCGTGATGGCCTGGGCGCCGGGCACCATCAACGGTCCGCATCAAGGGGCCTGGGTGGATACCCCGGAAGGGGAGGACTGGTTCCTCCATTTCCAGGACAATGGCGCTTACGGGCGCATCCTGCACCTCCAGCCGATGACCTGGCAAGCCGATGGCTGGCCGCTCATCGGCGTGGATCCCGACGGGGACGGTGTGGGGCAGCCGGTGGGCGACTATAGATTTCTCGACTCCGGCTCCGCCTCCGCTCGAAATGACAAGGAGGGTTATAAACCTTACGGCATCGGCCTGGAATGGCAGTATCCGGCGATTCCGTCGCCGTATTGGCATTATGCGTTGCAGAACGGTGTACGGCTGTATTCGGTGCAGCAGACCTGGCCGTACAAGAGCCTCTGGGACTGCCCGAATTTCCTGGCGCAGAAGTTCCCGGCCGAGCGGTTCACCGTCCGGGCGAAGCTCGCTTTCCGGCCGAACCCGCAGCTCAAGGAGCGGGGCGAGCAGGCCGGTTTCGCCGTGATGGGGAACGATTACGCCGGCCTGCGCCTCACCGATACCGGGAAGGGCGCCGTCCTGGACTATGTCGAATGCCTGAAGGCCAATGAGGGCGCGATCGAGACGGTCCGCGAGCTGGCGGTGCTGCCGTATCGGTACGAGCCGCTGCCGCATGACCGGGAGTCGAAGAATGTCCCGTTGGTCAACTATCCCGATGTGCCGGAAGCGGTTGTCTGGGTGGCACTGGACGTCCGGGCGAAGGCGGTGGAAGGGAATGTCCCCGATGCTGTTTGCCGGTTCAGCTACAGTCTCGATGGTAAGCGTTTTACGCGGGTAGAAGGGACTTTCAGTGCCCAGCCCGAGCTATGGGTGGGCGCGAAGTTCGGCTTCTGGTGCAACCGGTTCGCGACCAAGAACGATTCCGGCTGGGTGGACGTGACGGACCTCGTCGTGAAGCCGGCCTTCGACCCGCTGGAAGGGTTCCTCTATGATGAGGAGAAGGTGCCGGCTTACGAGCTTCCGGACCTGCTCGCAGGAACGCGTACCGTGAAAGACTGGGAAAAGAAGCGCCGTCCCGAACTCGTGAAACTGTTCGAGGAAGAGATGTACGGCAGCGTTCCGGGCAAACCGGCGGGCCTGCATTTCCAGGTGCGCGACAACGACCCTGCCGCCTTGGACGGCTTGGCTACCCGGCGGCAGGTGCGGATCTTCTTCGATAACGAAGAATCGGCCTACGAAGACCTTCTGCTCTACATTCCGAATCGTCGGAAAGGCCCGGCGCCGGCCTTTATGGGCGTCAATTTCTTTGGAAACCATACCATTTACAAGGACCCCGGCATCTTCCTGCCGGATTCGGTCCGGTACCGGAAGGATTATGTCCTGACGCCGCGCGGCTCCCAGCAGCAGCGCTGGCCGCTCCGGGAGATCCTGGAACGGGGCTATGCTGTGGCGACCTTCTGCTGCGAGGATGTCGTCCCCGATGCGGACGGATACCCCGGAATCCGCTCGTACTATGACGGTTACACCTGGGGCGCCCTCGCCGCCTGGGGCTGGGGCCTGTCCCGCGCCCTGGACTATCTGGAGACGGACGCCGATGTCGACGCCGCCCGCGTGGCGGTCTTCGGCCATTCCCGGATGGGCAAGGCGGCGGTCTGGGCCGGCGCCCGTGACACCCGCTTCGCGATGGTCGTCTCCAATGCATCCGGTTGCGGGGGAGCGGCCCTGTCCCGTCGCCGCTTCGGCGAAACCGTCCGCCGCATCAACACGCATTTCCCGTACTGGTTCTGCGAGAATTTCCACAAGTATGGGGACAACGAGTCCATGCTGCCTTTCGACCAGCACGAGCTCCTGGCCCTCATCGCGCCGCGCCCTCTCTATGTGGAAAGCGGCAGCGAGGACCGCTGGTCCGACCCGCACGGCGAGTTCCTGGGCCTGGCGAATGCCGCCCCGGTCTATCAACTGTATGGGTATGAGGGATTTGCGCCTTCAGAATGGCCGGCCGTGGAGCAGCCTGTCGTCAAGGGCCGCAACGGCTATCACATCCGGAACGGCCGTCACGAAATTCTCCGGTACGACTGGCTGCAGTATCTGGATTTCGCGGACAAGAATCTCTAGTAATCCTCCACGTTGTAGCGCGTGAGGATGTCCATGTGCATGAAGTGGTCCTTTCGCGCGGGAGCCTTGCCCAGGAGGGCGTGCTCCGCGAGGGCCTCGATGGCGAGGCGGACCTGCTCGTCGGGACGCTGGCCGATGAGGACCGAGACGGTGCCGTCCCGCAGGGCATCCATGTTCGCTTTCAGGTTGTCGAATCCCACCACGCGGCGCTCCGGGTTCGGATGGGCGGCGAGCCACGGGACCAGGAGATGGATGCGGGAGTTGAACATCACGATGTGCCGCACCTGAGGATGTTCCGCAAAATACCCGTCCAGGGTACTGTAGATGCCTTCCGGGTCGTTCGGGTCCACAAACACGTTGTCGATCTTGCAGTCGGGGGCGTTCTCCAGCATATAGTCCAGGAAGCCGGCGCGGCGGTTCACGGTGGGGTCCGACTGCTGGTAGCGGTCGCGGCGGATCCGGACGATCAGGGCGCCGCGGATGTTCTGCCCGCGCGTGAGCTGGTCCGCGCACAGGTAGCCGCTCTTGTACAGCGGCATGCCGAAATACGCCAGGTAGCCGTTCGAGTCGGGCCTTGAGTCGATGAAGCAGTAGGGGATAACGCTGTCGGACAGTTTCCCGGTGAAAGCCTCCGTCTCGCCCTGGAAGATGGGGGCGAGGACGACGCCCGAAGGCTCGGCCGCGAGCACTTCGGCGCAGGCGGCGCGGAACGATTCGATGTCGTACTGGTCGTAGGGGAAGGAAACGGCTTCCACGCCGGCGGCGGTCACCGGATCGACGCCCCGGCCGATGCCGGAGGCGGCCAGCTCCCAGAAGGAGCCCGGCTCGCTGGCGGGAATGAGGACGGCCACGAGGTGTTTCTTGCCCTTCGCGAGTAGGGAAGCGTACACGTTGGGTTCATAGCCCAGTTCCCGGATCACCTCCATTACGCGCTCGTAGCTCTTGCGCGAGACTTCGCCCCGGTTATGCAGTACGCGGTCCACCGTGCCTTTGGAGAGGCCGGTCCGACGGGCGATGTCGTTGATGGTGATCTTTTCGTTCTGTGCCATGTGGTTTCCGGTTGCAAATCTGCGAATAAAAAAGGGACTTTGCAAGAAAAAACGGAAAAATCGTGCACGGGCACGGAGGCCTCTGGCGTTATTAACATAAGATGTTGAAAAATATTTCCGTTACCGTGCACGGAAATTCGAAAATACTTCTTATATTTGTAGTCGTTGAAAAGTAACCGCACGTAACCACAGATGAAAGCACGCTTCTTCCTCCTGCCGATCCTTGCCCTGGCCGTGGCCTGCCAAGGCGCCCAGAAAGACGAATTTGCCGCTCTGTATGAGGGACTTCCCTTCGATATGCCCCGGGTGGAACTGCCGTCCATCCCCAACCGTTCCGTCGTGCTGACGGACTTCGGCGGCGTCGGCGACGGCGTGGCGATGAACACGGACGCGTTCGCGGCCGCGATCGCCAAGCTCTCGCAGCAGGGTGGGGGACGCCTTGTCGTTCCCGCCGGAATCTGGCGCACCGGCCCGATCGAACTGAAGGACCATATCGAACTGTACGTGGACAAGGACGCCATCGTCGTCTTCGATCCCAACCAGGATCTGTACCCCATCATCGACACGAACTTCGAGGGACTGGACGTGCGCCGCTGCGTGTCTCCGCTCAACGCCACCGGCGCGCATGACATCGCCATCACCGGCGGCGGCATCTTCGACGGCAGCGGAGAATACTGGCGCGAGGTCAAGCGCCGCAAGGTCTCCGACGACCAGTGGAACGCGATCCTCAAGCGCGGCGGTTACATTCCGGAGGACGGAAAGACCTGGTTCCCGGACGAGGGTTACGCCAAGGCGCGCGCCACCGCGGGCTCGCTCAATTACCAGGATCCTTCCCTGGACGAGCAGGAAATCAAGACCTTCCTCCGTCCCGTGCTGCTGTCCTTCCGCAACTGCGAGCGCGTCCTGCTCAAGGACTGCACCTTCCAGAATTCCCCGTGCTGGAACCTCCATCCGCTGTACTGCAAGGACGTCGTGATCCAGGACATCATCGTCCGGAACCCGCATTATTCCACCAACGGCGACGGCATCGACATCGACGCCTGCGAGAACGTGATCCTCTCCGGCTCCTCCTTCGACGTGGGCGACGACGCCATCTGCATCAAGTCCGGCAAGGACGCCGATGGCCGCCGGCACGGGAAGAAGTGCCGCAACCTCATCATCGACGACTGTACCGTCTACCACGGCCACGGCGGTTTCGTGGTGGGCAGCGAGATGTCCGGCGGCGTGGAGAACATCCGCGTGTCCAACTGCCGTTTCATCGGCACGGACGTGGGCCTTCGCTTCAAGAGCGCCCGCGGCCGCGGCGGCGTGGTGAAGGACATCTGGTGCGACCACATCTACATGAAGGACATCGTCACCTACGGCGTCATCTTCAACCTGTACTATATGGGCGTCTCCGCTTCTGAGATGTCCAAGGACGGCGAAAGCGATATCCAGCCGGTCGACGAGACCACGCCGGAGTTCCGCGACTTCTACTTCTCCGATCTCACGTGCGCGGGCGCGGAGCAGGCGGTGTTCGTGAACGGCCTTCCGGAGATGCCCGTCCGCAACCTGACCATCCGCAACAGCAACTTCACGGCCGACAAGGGCGTGGAAACCCATTATTACGAGAACGTCAACTTCGAGAACGTCATCGTCAACGGTACCCAGTTATGAAAAGGATCCTCTATCTCGTCGCTGTCTGGCTCGTCGCCAGCTCCTTCACGACCATCCACCTGATGGGCGATTCCACGATGGCGGAGAAAGACCTCTCCGACGGCAAGCTCGAGCGCGGTTGGGGCATGGTGTTCCCGAACTTCGTGGATGACACTTTCCGGGTTATCAACTATGCGCAGAACGGCCGCAGCACGAAGAGCTTTATCGATAAGGGCCTCTGGGACATGGTCGAGTACGCCCTCCAGCCCGGTGATTACGTGTTTATCCAGTTCGGCCACAATGATTCCAAGGCCGACGATCCCGGGCGCTATGCGCCGGCCTTCGGCGCCTATCAGGAGAACCTGCGGACCTTCATCCGCGGCGCCCGCGAGAAAGGTGCGACGCCGATCCTCCTGACCCCGGTGGCCCGCCGCTGGTTCAAGAACGGCAAGCTGGACCGCAACTGCCATACCGACTATCCCGCCGCCATGAAGCAGGTGGCCGAGGAGATGGGCGTGACACTGCTGGACATCACCACGCCTACCCTGGACTGGATAGAAAGCATCGGCGACGAGGCCTCCAAGGCCTATTTCATGATTTCTACCGGCAAGGATGACAACACCCATACGGTTGCGAGCGGCGCGCGCAAGGTGACGGAAATCGTCTGCGACGCCCTCAAGGCGCAAGTTCCCGCTATCGGCGAACATCTCGTGCGGTACGACATCGTCGTGGACCAGACCGGTCACGGCGACTACATGAAGGTCCAGGACGCCATCAATGCGGTCCCGAACTACAGCCACGACAAGATCACTACCATCCTCATCAAAGCCGGCACCTACAAAGAGGCCATCGACATCCCGCATACCAAGTTCCGGATGAAGATCATGGGCGAGGGCGCGGACAAGACCATCCTCACCTACGACCGGTATGCGGAGCAGCTGTGGCCGGACAACGACTTCAAGGTGGGCACTTCCGGCAGCGCCAGCATCTACATCCACTCCAGCTACGTGACCTTCGAGGACATCACCTTCGAGAACACGGCGGGGGAGGGCAAGGAAATCGGCCAGGCCGTGGCGGTGTTCACCGACGGCGACTTCCTGTTCTTCCACCGCTGCCGCTTCATCGGCAACCAGGACACCCTCTACACCTACGGCCGTTTCGGCAAGGAAGGCGGCATCAAGCGGAACTATTTCCTGGACTGCTATATCGAGGGCACGACGGACTTCATCTTCGGCCCCAGCATCGCCTACTTCGAGAACTGCCACCTTCATAGCAAGAAGAACAGCTACGTGACGGCGGCTTCCACCCTGCCGGGGCAGAAGTACGGCTACGTGTTCAAGAACTGCAAACTGACGGCCGATCCGGGCATCGACAAGTGCTACCTGGGCCGCCCTTGGGGCGCCTATGCGAAGACCGTGTTCATCGGCTGCGAGCTGGGCCCGCACATCGTCGCGGACGGCTGGCACGACTGGGAGAAGGAAGGCAAGCCGAACACCAAGAAGAATTCCTATTACGCTGAATATCAGAATGCCGGCCCCGGCGCGAAGGGCCCCCGCGTGAAATGGGCGCATACCCTGACCGCGAAGCAGGCGGCCGAGTACACCTTCGAGAAGGTGATGTATCAGGCGCAGGACGACATCCGCTGGAACCCTTTTGACAACCGATAGATGAAAAGAATCGCTTTACTGGCGGCTTTGCTGATTGCGGCCTGCGCGCCGAAGACGGAACCCATGTCCGTCCGGATGGTGCGTTCGGAGATCAAGCGGGCTCCCGAGGCCACTTTCTTGGATGGACAGGAAGGTGGCTACAAGTGGAATTATACCACGGGCCTGGAACTGCGCAGTTTCCTGGACGTGGCGCGCGCCTATGACATCCCTGAATTCGACGCCTATGTGCATGCCTGGTTTGACGGTATCCTGGACGAAGACGGGAGCATCGGCGGGAAATACAAGCTGGAGAATTACAATCTGGACCATATCTGTCCCGCCAGGACGTTGGTTTCCCTGTACCAGGTCACGCCGGACGTCCGCTATGCGAAAGCGATCCTGACGGCCCGTCAGCAGCTCGACGGACAGCCCCGCACCGAGGCCGGCGCCTTCTGGCACAAGCAGGCCTATCCCTATCAGGTGTGGCTGGACGGCCTGTACATGGCGGAACCCTTCTATGCGGCCTTTGCCCATCTCCACCAGGCGGTCGCGGACTTTGACGATATCGCCCTCCAGTTCCGGGTGGCTGCTGAAAAGACTTACGACCCGGCCACGGGTCTCTACCGCCATGCCTGGGACGAGAGCCGGCAGATGTTCTGGGCCGATCCGGTGACCGGCCAGTCCGCCCACTGCTGGGGCCGCGCCCTCGGCTGGTATACGATGGCCCTCGTCGAGGTCCTGCCGTTCTTCCCGGAGAACCACCCCGGCAAGGCGGAGCTGCAGGGCATCCTGGAAGGCATCCTCGCTACGCTCCCGAAATATGCCGATCCCGAGACCGGCATGTGGTACCAGGTCCTGGACCGCCCGGGCCGGGAAGGCAACTACCTGGAATCCACCTGTTCCGCGATGTTCACCTACGCCTATCTGCGGGCTGCCCGCGAAGGCTATGCGGTGCCTGATTCCATCGACCCGAAGGCCCTCTACGAGGCTCTCGTGCGCAAGTTCATCCGCGAGGATGAGCCTCGGCGGCAAGGAGAACCGCAGCGGCACGTTCGAGTATTATATCAACGAGAAGATCGTCGAGAATGACCCGAAGGGCGTCGGCCCCTTCATCTGGGCTTCGCTCGAATACGAAAAGTTATGAGAAAAGAACTGACTGTATGGGCCCTGGCCTCCCTGCTTCTGGTCGCCTGCGGCGGCGAGAAGGAGGACCCGGTCGTCACTCCCGACACCCCCAAGGCCCCTTCGGCCCCGGCGAACGTGAAACTGCACAAGGCGACGGAAACCAGCCTGCAGTTCCAGTGGGACGCGGTCGAGGGTGCAACCTCCTATGCCTGGGAACTCCAGAAAGACGGCACCAAAGTGAAGGATGGGACTGTCGGTACCCGCAATGCGACCGTATCCGACCTGACCAAGGCTACGAACTACCGGTTCGGCGTCAAGGCCGTGAACGCCGCCGGCTCCTCCTCCGTGACTTGGATCGATGCCAAAACGGAAGGAACGGACGATCCAGAACCGCCCACCCCGCCGTCCGACCAGTACTATGAGCAGTTCTCCATTCCCTCGGCGGAGGAGGACGGCGTCGCCCGTGCCTTCCCGGGCGCCGAGGGCGGCGGCATGTACGCCACCGGCGGCCGCGGCGGCAAGATCTACCATGTGACTTCCCTGGAGGACAACAACACGCAGGGTACCCTCCGGTATGGCATCGAGAATGCCGAGCGCCCGCTCACCATCGTCTTCGACGTGGCCGGCACCATCGCGCTGCAGAAGCAGCTCCAGATCAAGAAAGGTGACCTCACCATCGCCGGTCAGACGGCCCCCGGTGACGGAATCTGCCTGAAGAACTACACGTTCCGGATCCATGCCAGCAACGTGATCGTCCGTTTCATCCGCTGCCGGATGGGCGACGAGAAGAAGACGGAGGACGATGCCATGCAGGTTATGGACAAGTATGGCGACTCTTTCGAGAAGATCATCATCGACCACTGCTCGGTGAGCTGGAGCACCGACGAATGTGCGTCCTTCTACGGCATGAAGGATTTCTCTTTCCAGTGGAACATCGTTTCGGAAAGCCTCCGCAACTCCGTCCACGATAAGGGCTCCCACGGCTATGGCGGAATCTGGGGAGGCACCAATGCTACCTATCACCACAATCTGCTGGCGCACCACGACAGCCGGAATCCCCGTATCGACCACGACTATGTGTCGCATCAGAAGGGCCCCGTCTCTATCTTCAACAATGTGGTGTACAATTGGAAGGGCAACACCTGCTATGGCGGAGAGAGTTCTTCCAACAACGGAACTGACTACCGGAAATACAATTTCTTCAACAACTACTACAAGCCGGGTCCCGTGACGCCCTCCAACCACATCTGGTTCCTGCAGCCCACGACTTCCTGCAGCAATTGCGGCGGCACGATCCTGCCCGGCCACTTCTACATGGACGGCAACGTGATGCACGGGAAAAACGACCTGACGGCCGACAACTGGAAGGCCGGGAAGAGTTCCCCTGTCTCCGTCTATATCAGCGAAAGCGATGCGGCCAAGATCAAGGAGACGAACCGGTATGCCACGGACACCTACCAGAGCGTCCATTCCGGGACGGCTTGCCTGGATCCTGTCCTGGCCTACGCCGGTGCGTGTTTTGCGCGTGACAATATCGATGCCCGTATCGCCCGTGAAACGAAAGAAGGCACCTTTACCTATGAGGGTAGCAACGAGAATCCGAAAGACGATAAGGGAAATTCTGTCGAACGCTCGTATAAGGGTCTCATCGACACCCAGACCGACGTTGCGGACGCTACCTGGAAGAACGGCTGGCCGGTGTACACTGCCACCGACGAGCAGAAGGCGAAAATCAAGGATTCCGACTCCGACGGCATGCCCGACTGGTTCGAAGAGCAGTTCGGCCTGAACAAGTCCGTCCCGTCCGACGCCGGGACCGTCACCCTGGACAAGAACAACCGCTACACCAACCTGGAGATGTATCTCCACTACCTGGTGAAGGACATCGTCGCCGGGCAGAACGCCGGCGGCAGCTACATGAAACTCTAACTCAATCATCAATAACCAACTTAAAACCATCCATTCA
This sequence comes from uncultured Bacteroidia bacterium, assembly GCA_902785065.1. Lineage (GTDB taxonomy): Bacteria > Bacteroidota > Bacteroidia > Bacteroidales > UBA932 > Cryptobacteroides. Next base: position 120,072 of record CACZXH010000002.1, on the reverse strand, counting down.
TGAAAAATCCAGTCAAGAAACTCGCTCTTGCGCTTCTCGGCCTGGTATCGGCATGGACCCTGTCCGCCCAGACGACCATCACGGGCGTGGTGACGGACGAGTCCGGTGAGCCGCTCATCGGAGCGGGTGTGGTTGTCGAGGGCACGACTGTCGGCACCATCACCGGCATCGACGGCGACTACTCGCTGACCGTGCCCGCAGACGCGGTGAACCTGGTGTTCTCCTTCATCGGACTGAGTGACCAGACGGTTCCCATCGCGGGACAGACCGTCATCAATGTGGTCCTGAAGGAAGACTCGACTTTCCTCGACGAAGTGGTCGTCGTGGGTTACCAGACGGTCAAGCGCCGCGACCTCCTCGGCGCCGTCGCTTCCGTCGGTTCCGACAAGCTCACCGAGCAGCCGGTGACCTCCGTTTCCCAGGCCCTCTCCGGAAAGATGGCGGGTGTCTCCGTCGTCACGACAGAAGGCGACCCGGATGCCGATGTCAAGATCCGTGTCCGCGGCGGCAGCTCCATCACCCAGGACAACAGCCCGCTGTACATTGTGGACGGCTTCCCGGTGGAGTCCATCAACGACATCCCGTCCTCCGAGATCCAGTCCATCGACGTCCTGAAGGACGCCTTCTCCACGGCCATTTACGGCAGCCGTGGTGCGAACGGCGTTGTCATCGTCACCACGAAGAGCGCCGAGAAGGGGCAGAAGGTCTCCGTGAAGTTCAACGCCTACTACGGCCTCAAGAAGATGGCCAACGCGGGCGCCATCGTCGCGATGGATCCGGACAACTTCGTGAAGTTCCAGTACGAGCTCGCTTCCATCCGCGGCAACGTGGACAACAACTACAACCCGTACTTCGGTCCCTTCGCCGACATCGACCTCTATCAGAACCTCGCCGGCAACAACTGGGTGGACGCCGTTTTCGGCAAGGTCGGTTCCTCGATGAGCGCTGACTTCTCCATCTCCGGCAGCGGTGAGAATTACAACTGGAACCTGGGTTACGCCCACACGGGGGACGACGCGATCATGGTGGGTTCCACCTACACCCGCGACAACCTCAACTTCAAGGGCAACTTCAAGACTTCCGACAAGACCAGCATCGACGCGAACATCCGTTATTCCCGCGTGAATACCCGCGGCTCCGGCGCGAACGGCATCAACGACCGTGCGACGACCTCCGGAAACGGCCGTCTCAAGCACGCCGTCGCTTACGCACCCATCCCCGTCGCCGCGACCTCCACGGACTCCGACCTGGAGCAGGACTATGGCGATAACGCGCCGCCGCTCCTGTCCGTCTCGGACAACGACTCCAAGCGCATCCGTACCACCTGGAACGCGAACGCCGCCTTCAACTGGACCATCATCGACAACCTGCGCCTCAAGATCGAGGGCGGTCTCGAGGATTACCGCCAGGGTGACGACCGCTTCTACGGCCTCACCACTTACTATGTGGCGAATCAGTCCACGGTCAAGAACACGCCTTCTACCGAGCACAAGGAGGCCTTCCGCACCCGCTATCGCAACACGAACACCCTGAACTACGATTTCGCGGACCTCATCAACAATCAGGACCATCAGCTGACGGCCCTCCTCGGTGAGGAAATGACCATTACCAAGAGCAACACCATCACCGACCTCGTGGACGGTTTCCCGACCTTCTACGACGCCGAGATGGCCTGGAACTTCATGTCTTCCGGCGTTCCGGCTTCCTCCAACAACCACTACGCCCCGGACGATAAGCTCCTTTCCTTCTTCGGCCGCGTGAACTACGACTACAAGCACCGCTATTCCATCGGTGCCACGCTTCGTGCTGACGGCTCCTCCAAGTTCGCCCGCGGCCACCGCTGGGGCTACTTCCCGTCCGCCGCGGCTTCCTGGACCATCTCCAACGAGCCTTGGATGGACAACGCCCACAGCTGGCTGGACCAGCTCAAGCTCCGTTACAGCTTCGGTACCGCCGGTAACAACAACATCCCGTCCGGCCAGCTGATGAAGCAGTACGCCTCCTCCACGTCCTCCTGGATTTCGATGTCCCAGAATATCTTCACCGCCGGCAAGGTCCTGAACAATCCGGACCTCACTTGGGAGACCACCTACACGCACAACATCGGTTTGGACTTCTCCCTGCTCCAAGGCCGTCTCTCCGGTAGCGTCGAAGCTTACCAGAACGATACGAAGAACCTCCTCATCAACTTCCCGATCCCGGGCTCCGGCTATGACAGCCAGTACCAGAATGTGGGTTCCACCCGCAACCGCGGTCTCGAGCTCACGCTGAACGCCCCGATCGTCTCCAAGAAGGACTTCTCCCTGAACATCGGCGGCAACATCGCCTACAACATCAACCGGGTCACCGACCTGGGCGGCCTGGAGGCCATCATGGCCCAGTCCTACTGGGCTTCCACCGAAATCGGCGACGACTATATCGTCCAGGTGGGCCAGCCGCTCGGCAACATGTACGGCTACCTGAGTGACGGTATGTACTCCGTCGACGATTTCACCTGGGATGAGACCAAGTCCACGTGGACGCTGAACGAGGGTGTCGCAGACGCCTCTTCCGTCATCGGCAGCGGCTATCTGCGCCCCGGCGCCTTGAAACTCAAGGACATCACGGGTGACGGCAAGGTCACCTCGGCCGACCGCAGGGTCATCGGCAACGCCTCTCCGGATTTCACGGGCGGCTTCAACTTCAGCGGTTACGCCTACGGCTTCGACTTCAGCGCCAACTTCAACTTCATGCTCGGCAACCAGGTGTACAACGCCAACAAGATCGAGTTCACCTCGTCCCGCAAGTACTACAACCGCAACCTTCTCCATGAGATGGATGTGGACAAGCGCTGGACCAACATTGACTGGACCACCGGCGAAATGATCACCGACGCCGCTACCCTCAAGAGCGTGAACGCCGGCAAGACGATGTGGAACCCCGCCGTCGGCAGCGCGGTCTTCAGCGACTGGGCCGTCGAGGACGCTTCTTTCCTCCGCATGCAGAGCGCCACGGTCGGTTACACCCTTCCGGAGGACCTCACCAAGAAGATCCACATCCGGAAGCTCCGCCTCTATGTGACGGGCACGAACCTGTTCTGCCTGACCAAGTACTCCGGCTACGATCCGGAAGTGGATACCCGCCGTTCGACCCCGCTCACCCCGGGCGTGGACTACTCCGCCTATCCCAAGAGCATCGGCTTCGTGGCCGGTATCAACCTCACCTTCTAATCCCGAACAGCCATGAAAAAGATTGTCAATATCCTTTTGGCGGCCTTCGTGGCCGTGATGGCGGTTTCCTGTGAGAAATTCCTGGATTCTAAATCCCCGTCCACGTTCGACGCGGCGACCGTGTATTCCAACTACTCCCTCACGGAGAATACCATCTTCTCCATCTCGCAGTCTTTCGGCGAGACGAACAACTATCGCGGCCGCTACCTCTCCTGGATCGGCCTGAACAGCGATATCGAATGGTACAACACCTACAAACCCACCGACGAGAAATACCAGATCGCGGGTTATGCGCAGCTGCCCAACAACGGCCAGCTGAACCTGAACAACGGCCCCTTTGCCAAGATGTATGAGGCGATCGAGCGGGCCAACCTGTGCATTGAGGGCATCCGTGAGTACGGTAACCCTGAGGCGAACAAGGACATGGCCTACCTCCTGGGCGAAGTCCTCACGCTTCGGGCGATGATCTACTACGACCTCGTCCGCGCCTGGGGCGATGTCCCGGCCCGTTTCGAATCCACCACCAGTGAGACCATCTACAAGGCCAAGGAAAGCCGTGACGAGATCTTCAAGCAGCTGCTTGCCGATCTCGAGGAAGCTATCCCTTACCTCCCGTATCCCGGTTCCAACGCCGCGACTTCCCGTACCGACCGCGTGAACAAACTGTTCGCCGAAGGCCTGTACGCCCGCATCGCCCTGATGGCTTCCGGTTACGCCCAGCGTCCGGACGACGGCATGGTGGGCACCGGCGACCTGGGTACGAACCGTCTCTCCAACGATCCCGACCTCCAGAAGAGTGTCCTCTATCCCAAGGCCCTGGAGTACCTGAAAGATGCCATTGACTCCGGTTCCGCCTCCCTCGAGGACTACGAGACCCTCTGGAAGAATCAGAGCAACCGCGATAACCTGGTCGCCGGTCCTGGCCACGAGTCCCTCTTTGTGATTCCGTTCTCCGACGGCCGCGGCCGCTGGAACTACACCTTCGCGGTGCGTTCCGAGGGCTCCAGCTTCGCCGGTGGCGCCACCGTCACCCGGGGCGGCGATGCCGGTCCGGTCCCGACAATGTGGTTCGATTATGACGCAGACGACATTCGTCGCGATATCACCTGCGTAAACTGGCGTTGGAACAAGGATGATGAGCCCGAACTGGTGGGTATCCAGCGCTGGTACTTCGGCAAGTATCGCTGGGATTGGCTTACCCGCGAACCCTACACGGGAGGCAATGACGATGGTGTGAAACCCGTGGTGCTCCGCTATGCAGACATCCTCCTGATGGCCGCCGAAATCGCCAACGAGCAAGGTGACCTCGCCTATGCCAAGGAGCAGCTCCTCAAGGTCCGGGAGCGCGCCTTCAAGGGTCACGAGGACAAGGCTGAGACCTATGTTGACCGGATTGGTTCCAAGGAGGCCATGTTCAACGCGATCGTGGACGAGCGCGCCTTCGAGTTCTGCGGTGAAATGACCCGCAAGTTCGACCTCATCCGCTGGGGCATCCTCAAGGAAAAGATGGATGCGGCCAAGATGAAGATGCGCAACCTGCGCGACCTCACCGGCGAGTATGCCCAGGTGAACATGCTGGGCGGCGACGTCTACTACCAGGTGGATGGCAAGAGACTCATCGTCTACGGGTTCACCGGCGAAGCCGTCAAGCCGGCCGGTGCCTGGGAGAAGAAGAGCGGTTACTTCAACAAGGTTGTCACGGACAAGGGCGAAGATACCGGTCTGTACGAGAATCTCATCAAGAACGGCCTGTATCTGGAAACCGTGGATCCGGAGCAGCACATGTTCTGGCCCATCTACAACGACACGATGACCAACAGCCAGGGCCGGATCAAGAACGACTATGGCTATGAGAGCCTTTAATACCGACGCGATATGAAATACAAGAATATTCTGAAAATATCCCTGGCGGCCCTCCTCGGCCTCTCCGCGCTTTCGGGCTGCGTGAACAAGGAGTGGAACGAGATTACCGAACTCAACCTCGCCCGCTGCCTGGTTCCGGGTAATCTGGCCGCCCGTGTCGACGCCACCATGGGTGACGTCGTCACCTTCGGCTGGGACGTGAACAAGGACGCCGGCGGCTATGAACTCGCCGTTTACACCGACGAAGCCATGACGGATCTGGAGTACAGCTGGCCGCTCGAGCCCGGTGACGTTCCCTACACGACCCGCCTGACTGCGGACAAGACCTACTGGTTCACTGTCCAGGCTTACAAGGTGGACGCCGACGGCGTCAAGGTGCCCGGCACCGAGTCCAAGCTTTCCGTCTACGACGGCTCCTTCAAGACCTACGCGGTCAAGGACAACCTCTTCCTGGAGGTCAAAGGCCGTACGACCAGTTCTGTCTCCCTCGTCTGGAGCAACGAAGTTTCCGACTATACCGAGGTCACTGAACTCCGGGCTGTCCCGGTGAAGGGTGGCAGCACGGTCAAGAAGGAACTCTCCGATGCGGAAGCCGGCGCCGCTGCCGCGACTATCTCCGGCCTGGATCCTTCCACCGAGTACCAGATCACCCTCTTCTTCATGAGCGCCTCCCGCGGTACCGTCGATACCTGGACCAAGGCCGAGCAGGGGAGCGCCGTGACCATCACGACCTCCGAGGAACTCAAGACGGCCGTTGCCGCCGGTGGCAACTACTATCTGCCTTACAACGAGGCGGGTTACTCCATGGGCACGGCCAAGCCGACCGCCGACCTCACCCTCATCGGCGAGCTTTCCGCCGATGGCGAGCGGACACCTGTCTCCGGATCCGTCGATATCTCCGGTGTCCTGGAGAACGGCAGTTCCATCCGGCTCGAGAACCTGAAGTTCGCCGACAATGCCTCCATCAGCCACCTGATCGTCTTCTCCGACGATGCGAATGCAGTGACCGTGGACAAGATCGAAGTCATCAACTGCGAGATCTCCGGTTACAAGGCGGGTCTGTTCTCCCTGAACAAGAAGGGCGGCCTGACCGTGAACGAGATCACGTTCGATTCCTGCGACATCTTCAATATCGTCGGTGACGGCGGTGACGGCTTCGACGTCCGTCAGGCTTGCGACATCACCCTGGTGAAGTTCATCAACAACACCATCTACGACGGTTTCCGCACCTTCGTCCGCCTGGACCAGGTCGATGCGATCAAGATCGGCACGTTCGACATCGAGAACAACACCATCAAGAACATCGCGACGATGGACAACGGCAACAACCGCGCGTTCTTCTCCCCGTACATCCAGACCAACCTCATCCTCAAGAAGAATGTCTTCCTGTATGAGGACGGTGGCAAGACCGCAGAGACCGACGTCGACAGGGCACAGCTCATCCACGACAACACCCGCACCATCGACCCGAACGTGACGGCTTCCGACAACTACGCCTTCGCCTATGGCAAGGACTTCTTCAAGCGGATGTCTCCGGCCGCCCTGGGCGTGAAGACGATGAACGTGGACCCGTGCTACAACTCCAAGGGCAACTTCTTCCAGCTCGCCGCCCAGGACCTCATCGAGGCCAAGGTCGGCGCCTCCAAGTGGTGGATCCAGTATGTGGAGAAGCCGGAAGACCTCACCCAGCACGTGATTACCGAGGCTCATACCTGGGACCTGCAGAACGCCACCCTCTTTGCCGGTGACGTGAAGAACTCCCGCGTACGGGATGAACTCATGCTCGTCGGCACCGAGGCTACCCCGCTCAACGCGGATGGCGGCATCACCTTCAAGCAGGCCTCCGTCCTGACCCGCAAGGGCATCCCGACCGAGGGATACATCTCCTTCAAGGTGAACGCCCCGGGTTCCGTGGACATGCTCCTCTTTGACCACGAGAAGACCGGCGCCAGCGTGGTCGTCGCCCTGTACGACGACAACGGCTTCGCCATCCAGGGCGGTGCGGTCGCTTCGGCCGCCAACCCGGAGGTGCAGAAGATCGTCGTTCCGGATGTCTTCGGCGAGGGCACCATCTATCTCTACGCCACCGGCAACGTGACCATCAACGACCTGGGCTGGAGCGAGGATATCCTGGCCAAGGACAAGGTCCTGGAGACTCCGAAGCCTGTCGTGGAACCCGTCACCCTGACCGAAGGCGACGAGACCCCGGTGACCATCACCTGGGATCCCGTCTATGCCGCCGATCACTATGTGGTCGTGTTCAACAAGCGCACGCAGGATCCGCAGACGGAAACCAGCTTCACCGTTCCCGCCGAGGATATCGCCGGTCTCAAGGCCGGTCTGTACACCTTCACGGTGCAGGCCTTCCCTTCGGACATCGACCTGTACTACCGCGCTTCCGAGAAGGCCAACGCCTCCTTCGCCATCCAGCCGAAGGGCGGTGGCGGCGAGGTCGTCCAGGTCACCTGGACCTGGGACTTCTCCGCGGCCGACTGGCAGGAGCAGTTCGCGACCTATGGCGCTGCCGGTGCGGATATCACCAACTGGAACCTCACCTACGACAACCTGACGATCGTTTCCACCGCGAAGTCCAAGTACAACACGACGTACTTCCAGTGGGGCGGCAAGGGCTCGACCTCCGACCGTTACATGAAGTTCACCGCGCCTGAGCAGGGAACCCTGAAGGTGTGGGCTTCCAACACGGGAGGCAGCGAGGATCTCTCCCGCAATGTGACCGTAAACCAGGACGGCGAGGAAGTGTCCGTTCCGGGCGGTGTCCCGTCCAGCGGTGATCCCGCCGTGTGCGAGTTCAGCGTCAAGGCCGGGGACGTGTACATTTACTGCACGGGCAACGGCCTCCGCTACTACAAAGTCGAGTTCACCTACGAGACCGGCGCTGCCGCGGCGGTCGAGTATGACTGGGATTTCTCCGCCTCCAACTGGCAGGACGCCCTGAGCGCCCTCGGTGCAGCCGGTGCGGACATCACCAACATCGACCTGACGGTGGAAGGCCTGACTTTCCATTCCGGTTCCAAGAGCAGGTACAACACGAACTACATCCAGTTCGGCGGCAAGAGCGGTGACATGGACCGTTACTTCAAGTTCACGGCGCCCGACCAGGGTACCCTGAAGATCACGTGCTCCAACACCGGCAGCAGCGAAGCGCTTGACCGCACCGTGCAGGTGGCGGTGGGCGACGACGTCCAGGCGCAGCCCGGTGGCTTCTCCTCGAACAGCCCCACCGAACTCGAGTACAGCGTCCCGGCCGGCGAGGTGGTCATTACCGCCCCGGTGAACGGCTTGCGCTTCTACCACATCTACTACACGAACCAGTAGCAGGTATTTACAAAGGGAGCCGGGGGTGATACCCCGACTCTCTTCCAAATTGTCATTTCGAGCGAAGTCGAGAAATCTAAAACACAAACAGATATGAGTTTCATCAACGACAACTTCATGCTCCAGACGGAGACCGCCCGCCAGCTCTACCACGACCACGCGGCGAAAATGCCCATCATCGACTACCACTGCCACCTCGTGCCGCAGCAGATCGCCGAGAACATCCAGTTCCGCGACATCACCCAGCTCTGGCTGGTGGACGGCCACTACGGCGACCACTACAAATGGCGCGCGATGCGGGCGAACGGTGTTTCCGAGGACTACCTCACCGGCGGCAAGCACACCGCTTGGGAAACCTTCGAGAAGTGGGCGGAGACCGTTCCATACACGATGCGGAACCCGCTGTATCACTGGACGCATCTGGAGCTGAGCCGGGTGTTCGGCATCGACAAGCTCCTGTGCCCCGCGACGGCCCGCGAGATCTTCGAGGAGTGCAACGCGAAGCTGGCGACGCCCGAGTTCCGTGGCCAGGCCCTCATCCGCAAGTTCGGCGTGGAGGTGGTCTGCACCACCGACGATCCGGCCGACGACCTCCGCTGGCACAAGATGATCGCGGAGAACCCCTTCGGTACGAAGGTGATTCCCGCCTGGCGCCCGGACAAGGCGATGGCCATCGAGAACCCGGCCGCTTACAAGGCCTATCTGAAGCAGCTCGGCGAGGCTGCCGGTATGGAGATCAAGTCCTACCGCGACCTGTGCGAAGCCCTGCAGAAGCGCCACGATTTCTTCGCGTCCATGGGCTGCAAGCTCTCCGACCACGGGCTGGAGAACTTCTACGCCGCTGACTACAAGGATGTGGAGATCGAACTGATCTTCCAGAAGGTGCTGATGGGCATCGCCCCGAACGCCCGCGAACTGGAGAAGTTCCGCAGCGCGTTCCTGCACGACCAGGCCGTGATGGACGCTGAAGCCGGCTGGGCCCAGCAGTTCCACATCGGCGCCATCCGGAACAATAACACGAAGATGTTCAATGCGGTAGGTCCTGACACGGGTTACGACGCCATCCACGACCCGGAGATCGCTTATGCCGGCCACCGTTTCTTCGATCGGCTCACCCTCGAAGGCAAGCTCGCGAAGACCATCCTCTACTGCCTGAATCCCAAGGACAACGCGGTGATGATGACGATGGCCTACACCTTCAACGACGGCACCTTCCCGGGCAAGATGCAGTTCGGTTCGGGCTGGTGGTTCCTGGATCAGGAAGTGGGCATGCGCCGTCAGATGGACTCCCTGTCCGCGCTGGGTCTGCTGAGCCGTTTCGTGGGCATGCTCACGGACAGCCGCAGCTTCATCAGCTACCCGCGCCACGAGTACTTCCGCCGCATCCTCTGCGACGTCCTGGGCAAGGACGTGGAGCAGGGCAAGCTCCCGGCCTCCGAACTCGACTTCATCGGCAAGATGGTCGAGGACATTTCCTACAACAACGCGAAGAATTACTTCCAGTTCTAGTGTCATTTCGAGCGAAGTCGAGAAATCTATGGATTACATCAAGATCAACCCCGCCGACAACGTCGCCGTCGCCCTCCAGGACCTCTCCCAAGGGACCGTGGTGGAAGGCGTGACCTTGTCGATGGACATTCCCCGCGGGCACAAGATTGTTCTCCATGACCTCAAGGCCGGGGAGAACGTCGTCAAGTACGGCTTCCCGATCGGGCATGTGACGCGGGATGCGGCCGCCGGCACGATGGTGGACCACACCTGCATCAAGACGAACCTGGAAGGCCTGCTGGAGTATAAGTACGAACCCCTTCCGGAGATTGCCGGTCAAGCCGGCAATGACGAGCGCCATGCCCGACCTGATCGGGCATCCCGGACCTTCAAGGGCTTCCGCCGGGCGGACGGGCAGGTGGGCGTGCGCAACCAGATCTGGGTCATCCCCAACGTGGGCTGCGTGAACGGCATCTGCCAGACCATCGTGGAGCGCTTCAAGGCGGAGATTGCCGGGAAGGAGGGGAGTGTCGACGCTGTCGTCGCTTTCCCGCACAACTACGGTTGCTCTCAGCTTGGGGCGGACCATGAGAATACCCGCACCGTCCTTGCCGACATGGTGCACCATCCCAATGCCGGCGGCGTGCTGGTGGTCTCGCTCGGCTGCGAGAATAACCAGCTGGACGCCTTCCGCGAACTGGTGGGCCCGGTCGACGAAAGCCGCGTGCGGATGTTCGTCACCCAGAAAGTGGACGACGAGATCGAATACGGCCTGCAGCAGCTCCGCGAGATTTTCGCCGTGTGCTCGAAGGACGTGCGCGAGGATGTTCCCGTGTCGGAACTCCGCGTCGGCCTCAAGTGCGGCGGCTCCGACGGCCTCAGCGGCATCACGGCGAACCCGCTCCTGGGCGTGTTCTCCGACTGGATCGTCGCCCAGGGCGGCACGACCGTCCTGACCGAGGTCCCCGAGATGTTCGGCGCCGAGACGATCCTGATGAACCGCTGCCAGGACGTGGCTACGTTCGACAAGACCGTCCATCTGATCAACGACTTCAAGGAATACTTCATGAAGCAGGGAATGCCCGTGTACGAGAACCCCTCGCCGGGCAACAAGGCCGGCGGCATCTCCACCCTGGAAGAGAAGTCCCTCGGCTGCACGCAGAAGTGTGGCAAGAGCATCGTCCGCGGTGTCCTGAAGTATGGCGAGCGCCTGAATGTCAAGGGATTGAACCTCCTCAGCGCGCCGGGCAACGACCTTGTGGCCTCCACGGCCCTCGCATCCTGCGGCTGCCAGATCGTCCTCTTCACCACCGGCCGCGGCACCCCGTTCGGGACCTTCGTGCCCACGATGAAGATCTCCACCAATACCCCCCTGTACGAGAAGAAGGGTAACTGGATCGATTTCAACGCCGGTGTCCTTGCGCAGGGTGAGCCGATGGCGGACGTTGCCGCCCGCTTCATCGACTTCGTCCTCGCCGCTGCCTCCGGCGAGCCCGTGAACAACGAGAAGAACGGCTGGCGCGAAATCGCCATCTTTAAATCCGGCGTAACCCTCTAGCCCGTCATTTCGAACTTGTAATTCCCGGTTTGTCATTTCGAGCTTGTCGAGAAATCTAAGAAACTAAATCATTGATATGGAAAGATTAAACAGAACTTCCGCCCCGCAGGCGAAACAGTACACCGAAAAGGTCATCCAGTTCGGTGAGGGCAACTTCCTCCGCGCGTTTATCGAGTGGATTATCTGGAAGACCAACCAGAAAACCGATTTCAACGGCTCCGTCGTCGTCGTCCAGCCCATCGAGAAGGGCATGGTCGGCTGGCTCAACGAGCAGGACGGCCTGTATCACCTGAATCTCCAGGGACTGCAGGACGGCCAGCCCGTGGACAGCGTCGACCTGATCGACGTCATCAGCCGCGGCCTGAGCCCCTATGAGGACTTCCAGGGCTACCTGAAGCTCGCCGAGCAGCCGGAGATGCGCTTCGTCATCTCCAACACGACCGAGGCGGGTATCGCCTTCGATCCGGCCTGCAAGCTGGACGATGCCCCCGCATCGTCCTATCCCGGCAAACTCACCCAGCTGCTGTACCACCGCTGGGAGTACTTCAAGGGCGACAAGACGAAGGGCTTCATCATCTTCCCGTGCGAGCTGATCTTCGAGAACGGCAAGCACCTGAAGGAGTGCATCCGTCAGTACATCGACCTGTGGAACCTGGGTCCGGACTTCCGCGCCTGGTTCGAGGAGGCTTGCGGCGTGTACAGCACCCTCGTGGACCGCATTGTTCCGGGTTATCCGCGGGATACTGCTGCGCAGCTGTGCGAGCGCGTGGGCTATGACGACCATCTGCTGGACAAGGCTGAGATCTTCCACCTGTGGGTGATCGAGGCGCCGATGGAGGTCGCGAACGAGTTCCCGGCCGACAAGGCGGGCCTGCACGTCCTCTTTGTCCCGTCCGAGGCTCCGTACCACGAGCGGAAGGTAACCCTGCTCAACGGCCCGCATACCGTGCTTTCGCCGGTGGGCTACCTGAGCGGGCTGGATACCGTGAAGGAATGCTGCGAGGATCCCGAGGTGGGCCCGTTCGTGAAGAAGGTCATGTTCGAGGAGCTCCTTCCCACACTCAACCTCCCGAAGGAAGAACTGGAAAAGTTCGGCTGCGACGTGATGGAGCGCTTCCGCAACCCGTTCGTGAAGCACTTCGTGACGAGCATCATGCTCAACTCCTTCCCGAAGTTCAAGACGCGCGACCTGCCGGGGCTCAAGACCTTCCTGGCGCGCAAGGGCGAACTGCCGAAGGGCATCGTCCTTGGCCTTGCAGCCATCTGCACCTACTACAAGGGCGGCAAGCGCGGTGACGTGGACATCGTCCCGAACGACGATCCCAAGATCATGGAGCTGCTCAAGGACCTCTGGGCGACCGGTGACGTGCGCAAGGTGGCTGAGGGCGTCCTGGCCGATGAATTCATCTGGGGCGAGAACCTGAACGCCATTCCCGGCCTGACCGACCTCCTCGAGGCCGACCTTGCCCTGATCCAGGCCGAAGGCATGCGCGCCGCGGTGCGTTCTGTCGTTTCGACCGAAGCGTAGCGAAGTGGAGAAATCTAAAAACTGACAAGATATGGGTGAAACACAGAAAAAACTGATGACCAACTGGCGTTGGTGGCTGTGCTCGCTGCTGTTCGTGGCGACGACCGTCAACTACCTGGACCGCCAGGTGCTGTCTCTCACGTACGAGAACTTCATCAAGCCGGAATTCCACTGGAATGACGACAACTATGGAACGATCACGGCGTTCTTCTCCATCTTCTACGCCATCGCCTGCCTGTTTGCGGGCAAGTTCGTGGACTGGATGGGCACGAAGAAGGGCTACCTGATCGCCATCGGCGTCTGGTCCGCCGGCGCGTGCCTGCACGCCGCCTGCGGATGGGCCACGGGTGCGATCGTCGGCCAGGATCTCGCCGCCCTCAAGGGGGTGGAGGTCGCTTCCAATGTCGCTCTGGCCATCTCGACGACTTCCGTCTATCTGTTCCTGCTCTGCCGGGGCATCCTGGCGCTCGGTGAGGCCGGCAACTTCCCGGCGGCCATCAAGGTGACCGCCGAGTACTTCCCGAAGAAGGACCGCGCTTTCGCGACCTCCATCTTCAACGCCGGTGCTTCCGTGGGTGCGCTTGCCGCGCCGCTGTGCATCCCGCCGCTCGCCATGAAGTTCGGCTGGGAGATGGCCTTCATCATCATCGGTGCCCTGGGCTTCATCTGGATGTTCTTCTGGGCCTTCATGTATGAGAAGCCCGAAAAGAGCAAGCACGTGAACGAGGCCGAACTGGAGTATATCCATCAGGACGACGCGGCGGAGGCGGGCAACGCCCCGGCTGCCCCGCAGGCCGAAGAGAAGCAGGTCTCCCTCTGGAAGTGCTTCACTTTCAAGCAGACCTGGCAGTTCATCACCGGCAAGTTCTTCACGGACGGCGTGTGGTGGTTCTTCCTGTTCTGGGCTCCTTCCTACTTCAGCAACCAGTTCAACGCACCGGTGACGACTCCGCTGGGCCAGTGGCTCATTTTTACGCTCTACCTGATCGTGACGGTCGTCTCCATCGGCGGCGGCTACCTGCCCAAGATCTTCGTCGAGAAGAAGGGGATGCATCCTTATCCGGGCCGTATGCTCGCCATGCTCATCTTCGCGTTCTTCCCGCTCTGCGCCCTGCTGGCGCAGCCGCTGGGCATGCGCTTCAACTCCGCCTGGATCCCGGCCATCCTCATCGGCCTCGCGGCCGCCGGCCACCAGGCCTGGAGTGCGAACCTCTTCTCCACCATCGGCGACATGTTCCCGAAGGGCGCGATTGCGACCGTGACGGGCATCGGCGCCATGGCAGGCGGTGTCGGCTCGATGTTCATCCAGAAGATCGCCGGCAAACTGTTCACCTATGCGGAGAACGCCGGCCCGGCCTTCCGCTTCCTCGGCTTCGAAGGCAAGCCTGCGGGCTACTTCATCATGTTCTGTTTCTGCGGCCTGGCGTACCTGATCGCCTGGGTCATCATGAAGTCCCTCGTGCCGAAGTACAAGCCGGTGGAACTGTAATGGGAAAAGGAATCGCAGCATTGCTGGCGCTTTGCGCCATCAGTTCCTGCGGCAAGGGTGAGGAACCGGCCGCCCCGGACCAGGGGCAGCCGGTTCCTTCCGTTCCGCAGAACGTGAAACTACACAGCGCCACGGAAACCAGCCTGACGTTCCAGTGGGACGCGGTCCAGGGTGCGGCTCCGTATCGGCCAAGCCGTCCCGGGGCGCCTCCATCGGCAAGTCCGGAGGACGCAGCGTCTTCCTGGTGGAGAGTTGCGACAACCTGACCCTGGAGAACCTGACCATCGAGAACACCTATTCCATTCCGTCCCACAAGGGGCAAGCAGAGACCATCTACTTCAACTCCAGCTACAAGCTGACGGTGGAGAACTGCTCGCTGATTTCCTGGCAGGACACATTCCTGTGCAAGGGCAAGGTATGGGTGCACAACTCCCTGATTGCCGGCCACGTAGACTACATCAGGGGCTATCCGGAGGCCTGCCTGTTCGAGGACTGCGAAATCCGCTCCCGGGCGGGCGGCTACCTCATCCAGGCCCGCGTTCCCAAGGCCACGGACAAAGGATTCGTGTTCCTGAACTGCAAGCTGACGGCGGAATCCGGCGTCAAGGACGGTTCGATGTATCTCGCCCGGTCCGGCGGCTCGACGGACTACTTTGACAACGTGGTCTTCGTGAACTGCACCATGGGCCCGGTCATCGCGCCCGCTGGCTGGCATACAAACCCGGCCCCGAACCCTTCGGTGCCCACCGCGACCGCCGGTTGGCGCGAATACGGCTCCGTGGACACTGCCGGCAAGGCCGTCACCGGCCACAATGCCTCCGGCAAGGTCCTCACCGCTGCCGAAGCCGAACCCTACTCCTCCCGGAAGGCCGTGCTGGGGTGGTAGGGGGCGTACGGCGGCTCCTATCTAGTTCTAAGTTTGCCCGTAGGTCCATTCGTTGGATCTACGGTTTTTTTCGGTGTGCGGGAATCCTGTATTTTGGGGGACTGCGTGGCTTCAGGTCCATTTGCAGGGACGATGGACGCGATTTTCCGCGGTTTTCATGACTTGCCCTACATCGAGTGGGACGATGGCCACGGTGCATCTTATTTTAGTCGACAAAAAGGAGCTGTAATACCTTGCGGTTTCTGTGTGAAACGCTATATTTGTAACGGGTGCTGTCAGCATCCGTTTGTTCAACTTTATTTGTGTGTGAGATATGAGCGTCTTGAGTCAATGTATGAGCATCATCCAGTTAACTTCCTTGGATTGGTCGTGGGAGGAGCGCTTCAGCATGGTGGGCCATTCGTTCCGGGTGATGGCGATGGCAAAGAATTTTGATGAGCTGGTGGTGGGTATGATGCACGCCATCTATGCGGGATCTGATTATACGCGGTTCCTGTATCGTGTCGATGTGGATGGAGATCCGGAGTGGAAGGCGGCTTTGGATCTTTTCGTACCGCCTTTGAAGATGAAGCGGCCCAAGTCGAAGTATGAGGTGCCTTCTGAAGATTTGCTGGGAACCAATATGCCGCAATCTCTTTTGGAGGACGAGAAGGCGAGGCAGGACTGGATGATCGGTGAGACGCTTTGGAACGCGGCCTATGAAAAGTATATCTGGAAAATCCGTGAGAACAGAATTGCCAGGAATGTGATGATCCATAAATTGCTGGATATGCTGGACGTCTTGCGGAATCCGGGAAAGTACGAAGATGAGTCCGGTCCCCAATACTATGTCCTTCCCTGGAAGAAGCATTGGATGATTGACATCCGGGGGAGAGAGACAAGGGTGCCGCGAACGGATGACAAGTATCTATTGAGAGAACCAACAGCCATTGAACGGGCAAACCTGATCGATAAGTATGAGCAGGCACTGGAACTTCTTGTGGATGAAGAGGTCCTTTTCCCTGTCCAGGATTGTTTTACGGAGGAAGAGCATCGGGAGCACGAGCAAGGATGCCACAGTTGGTTCCTGTCCTGGATGGCAGGAGAAAAGGCTGAGATGGAACGATACGGCGAAACGGATGAAGAATATGAGAGCGATGGGGAGGATGAATCCGAAGGATTGCCGTTCTAAAGACTATTGGCTGGTTACGACTGAGCACCTGAAAGAGGGTCTATGGTTCAGGGACGATGATGACTACAAGGTGGGAATGAACTATGTCGCAGTCTTGTCATTCTTGCTCGGAGTGACAGTCTTGTCCTTTACACTGATGTCAAACCATGTCCATTTTGTCCTTTACTGTACCCAAGATGACGCACGGCTTTTCATAGATGCTTTCAAGAAGAACTGTTCCAGATTTATATCGAAGAAATATGGCATCAAGGAAGCACTGAGACGAAACAAGGTGGATATCCAGCGGATTGATCCGAATGACGAATCCTTTCATTGGGCAGTCGCCTATGTGGAAATGAACCCGGTGGCGGCCAATATCTGCATGCATCCTTCCGCCTACCGATGGGGAACAGGCCGGTCTTTTTTCCAAGTCTCTCCACCCAAAGCTGTGCGTCTGGGGACCTTGTCCATCAATGCGGCGAGACGCTTGCTTCATAGCAAGAAAACGCTTCCGTCCGACTGGCTCGTCGGGGAGGACGGCTACATCCTTCCGGAATCCTATGTGCCAGTCAAGTTGGTCGAATCCATCTTCAAGACTCCAAGACGCATGAATTACTACTTGCAGAATTCATCCAAGGCGAAGCGTCGCAGAGAATTGCAGGAAAACGAATTGCCCTCTTTTCGGGACCAGGTGCTTTACGCGGCCATCCCGGACCTTTGCCGGTCGCTTTTCGGCAAGAACGACGCTTCTGATTTAAACGACGAGCAGCGGCAAGAACTGGTACGCCAGATCCGCCGCCGCTTCAGTGCCGATATCCATCAGATCGTCCGCGTAACATCCTTTTCGATGGAGGATGTAGCGCGCTTCCTGGATGCTCCTTGACGCTTGTCGTGGTCTGAGGTCCATCCGATAGGACGATAGGCACGATTTGCCCCAGTTTTCGTGGCTTGCCCTCCGTCGGATGGGACGATGGCCGCGGTCCTACTCGATCACCGCGGCCCAGCCGCCGTTGCGGACCATATGGATGTCGACAGTCTCAGAGCTGTCGACATTTTTTTCGACCTTGTTGTAGTGCATGGCCTGGTAGCCGGCGTTGAGGCCGTCCTGGAAGGCGGTCATCCGGTGCCGGCCGGGCGTGAGGAAGTCGAGTTTGATCTGGAAGTCACGTTCGGTCCCGTTCGTGATACCGCCAATGAACCACTTGGAACCCTTGCGCTTGGCGACGATGACATACTCGCCGGCCTTGGCCTCCAGGGCGCGGGTCTCGTCCCAGGTGGTGGGGACGCTGGCGATGTAACGGGTGCAGTCCTCGTTCTCGTAGTAGCGGGTAGGGTTGTCGCAGAGCATTTGGACGCCGCTTTCCAGGACGACGTACAGCGCCATGTTGAAAGCGCGCGTGCCGGGGGCGCCGCTGTTCGGGCGGATGGCGCGGTAACGTTCCGGCTGCAGGTTGTACATGCCGCCGGGGGTGAAGTCCGCGGCGCCCACGGCGTTGCGGATGAACGGCATCCACACGGTGTTCTCCGGCCGGCAGCGTTCCATATTCTCCAAGCCCAGGATGCCCTCGTAGCTCAGGAGGTTCGGATACTCATATTCCAGGCCGGCCGGGGTGAAGGCGCCGTGCCAGTCCAGGACGATATGGTATTTGGCCGCTTCCGCCGTCACTCGCTTGTAGAAGTTTACCATCCACTGGTCGGCATGGTCCATGAAATCGATCTTCATCGCCGGGATGCCCCATTCCGCATAAGTCTTGAAAATGGTGTCGAAGTGGTTGTAAACCGTCAGCCAGGGCACCCAGAGCACGATTTTCACGCCGATGCCGTTGCAGTAGCGGATCAGCTCCCGGATGTCCAGGTCCGCGTTTCCATGGAAGGGATCCGTCGTGGACACCGCCCATCCTTCATCCAGGAGGATGTATTCGACACCGAACTTCGCGGCGAAATCGGCATAATACTTATACGTGGCCAGGTTGCAACCGGCCTTGAAGTCCACATCGGGACCGTAGGGCGCGGCGCCGTTCCACCATTCCCAGGAGAACTGGCCGGGGTGGATCCAGCTGGTATCATCCAGGACGCTCCGGCGGGAAAGCTGGGCGGGGAGGGTCTGTTCGACGATGCCCTTGGAGTCCGTCACCGCCACCCAGCGCCACGGGAAGGCGCGGCTGGCGGACGTCTTGGCGATATACGGGGCCTCCTCGACGATTTCCTCGCTCCGGTCTCCGCGCGGCTCCCAGCGGAGCGGCGTCTTCGGGTAGGTGGGAATCACCGCCGTCCCGTCCGTGGTGTAGAACAGGTGCGGATAGTCGTCCAGATCGCTTTCACCCAGGAGGAGCTGGGTATCGTCCGGCCCGGACAGGAGCAGCGGCGAGGTCGCCATCTTGCGGTCCGATGCGGCCCAGTCCGCGAGCGATCCGCTGCGGTAGGGCTCCTCGCTGGAGGTATTGAACGACCGGGCCGTCTGGTAGTTCGCCGTATACCCATCTGCAGGAATCAGGAGGAAATGGTCGTCATAGACCTCCACATCCCCCTTCCGATCCATTACGAACCGGTAGGCAACAGCATTGTCCATGACGCGGAGAAGCATCGTAACACCCTTTCCCAGACTGATTTCCGTCTCGTTGTACTCGTCAACGACCGTCGAGAACTTGAGCGGGACGACCGGCTGGAACTTGTCGTACATGAACCGCGTCTTCCCAACCTTCATGCTGCCGTCGGGAATGGTTTCCGTTCCGGTTACGAGGCGGATGTCGCGGATCTCGTACACGGGTTTCCCGTCCTTGACAACCGTGTAGGACACACCGCCGGAACCCGTTTCCAGGTTCACGGTGAGTTTCCCGTTCGGGGAGAGTAGTGTGGTGGTTTTGGGCGCCGCCAGCGCGGCCACGGCCGTCAGAACGGCCGCCAGGATGCAGAAGAGGGCTTTTTTCATGGCTTCAGTAAACAAAAAAAGTGAGTCCGGTTCGGACCCACTAATTTAATGAGAATTACCTGTTTGTGCAAATGCTCCCTTATACCAGTCCCTGATCCACCATCGCGTTGGCGACCTTGATGAAGCCGGCGATGTTGGCACCCTTGACATAGTTGACATAGCCGTTCTCCTCGGTGCCGTACTTGAGGCACGCGGAATGGATATCGGTCATGATGCGGCGGAGGTTGGCATCCACTTCCTCGGACGTCCATTTCTGGCGCATCGAGTTCTGGGACATTTCCAGGCCGGAGGTGGCGACGCCGCCCGCATTGGAAGCCTTGCCGGGGGAGTAGAGGAGACCGTTCGACTGGAAAATGCGGATGGCTTCCGGGGTGGAAGGCATGTTGGCGCCTTCCGCGACGCAGAAGCAGCCGCCGGCGACGAGCTTCTCGGCATCCTCCTTCTCGATCTCGTTCTGCGTGGCGCAGGGGAGGGCGATGTCGCAGGGAACGCCCCAGGGGCGCTCGTCAGGATGGTAGGTGGCCTGCGGGTACTGCTCCACATACTCCTTGATACGGCCGCGACGGAAGTTCTTGAGTTCGAACACGAAAGCGAGCTTCTCCTCATCCAGCCCTTCCGGATCGTGGATATAGCCGTTGGAGTCGGACAGGGTCACGACCTTGGCACCCAGGCGCATTGCCTTCTGGGCGGCGTACTGGGCCACGTTGCCGGAACCGGAGATTGCGACGGTCTTGCCCTGGAAGGTCTCGCCGCGGGTTGCGAGCATCTGCTCGGCGAAGTAGCAGAGACCGTAGCCGGTGGCTTCCGGGCGCATGCGGGAACCGCCCCAGCCCTGGCCCTTGCCGGTGAGCGTGCCGGTGAATTCGTCGCGGAGACGCTTGTACTGGCCGAACAGGTAGCCGATTTCGCGGCCGCCCACGCCGATGTCACCTGCCGGGACGTCGGTGTCCGGGCCGATGTGGCGCTGGAGCTCGGTCATGAAACTCTGGCAGAAACGCATGACTTCCGCGTCGGACTTGCCCTTGGGGTTGAAGTCGGAGCCGCCCTTGCCGCCGCCCATGGGAAGGGTGGTGAGGCTGTTCTTGAAGGTCTGCTCGAAGGCGAGGAACTTCATGATGGACAGATTGACGCTCGGATGGAAACGGATACCGCCCTTGTAGGGGCCGATCGCGCTGTTCATCTGCACGCGGAAACCGCGGTTGATCTGGACTTCGCCCCGGTCGTCCATCCAAGGGACGCGGAAAATGATGACCCGCTCGGGTTCGACCATCCGCTCCATGATCTTGAGATCAAGCAGGTGGGGGTAAGCGGTGATGTAGGGAGC
Organism: uncultured Bacteroidia bacterium; assembly: GCA_902785065.1. Classification (GTDB taxonomy): domain Bacteria; phylum Bacteroidota; class Bacteroidia; order Bacteroidales; family UBA932; genus Cryptobacteroides. Next base: position 99,312 of record CACZXH010000002.1, on the reverse strand, counting down.
AACGCTTTCCACGACTTCGCGGACAGCCTGGTGGAATTCCTTCTCGCCCGGGTTGCGTGCAATGACGCTCGCCATGAACCCGTCGATGTAGTTCTGGGTGAATTTGTCCATTGTTAGATACACTGCTAAGTTTAACCGCTTACAAACATAATTAAAAAATTTATTAGATGAAAGAATTTGGGACAAAAATTGCATAAAAATTTTAAGAAGTGTTTGTAAATGATTGATTATAAACTTGTTGTCGAATTCTTTGTCGAATGCCGATTTCGGGTTTTCAATCCTATCAATTTGAAACTTGTGATTCTCCTGCTTTTTCCGTACTTTTGCCAAACGACAGCACAATCCCATGGTTTCCGAACTCATCGACAAGTATATCTGGCTGGTCCAGACCTTCATCGACGCGGGCCCCGGCGGCCTGTCACTGCCCGAAATCGCCGACCGGTGGACTGCCCGCTACGGCGGGGCGGACTACCCCCGGCGCTCGTTCAACAACCACCGGGAGGCGGTCGCCGAGGTTTTCGGGATCGAAATCGCCTGCAACCGGAGCACCAACCGCTATTATATCGACGCGGGGGAGAGCGCCGTGGACAAGCGGCAGTCCGTCGACTGGCTCATCAATACCTTTACGGTCAACAACCTCCTTTCGCTCGGGAAAGAGCGACTCTCCGGCCGCGTGGCAGTCGAGGACATACCTTCCGGACAGAAGCATCTTGTCACCGTGATGCAGGCGATGCTGGACAACGATGTGATGGAGCTCCGTTACCGGAAATACCTCAGCGAGGACGAAGAGGTCCGGCACATCAGGCCCTATGCCGTGAAGGAATTCGAGAAGCGTTGGTACATCGTTGCCTTCAGCGAGGAGGTGGAAGCCTTGCGCGTGTATGCGATGGACCGCATCCTCTCCCTGACTCCGACGGGAGAACACTTCAAGATGCCGAAAGGCTTCCAGGTGGACGGTCTTTTCGAGGCCAGCTATGGTATCTATCTGCCGGAAGACGTTCCGCCGGCCCTCGTGAGAATCCGGACGACGGCGCGTGAAGCCGCCTACCTGAAGGACCTGCCCATCCACCCGAGCCAAGTCTTCCTGGGCGAGGAAAACGACGGTCATTGCCTCTTCGGAATGCGGGTCATTCCCAATCCGAACCTCGTGATGGAGCTCTGCAAACACGGGAACCGGCTCGAAGTACTCGAACCGTCGTCTCTCCGGGAGCAAGTGGCGGAAGAATTGCGTAATGCATTGGAAATCTATGAAAGAAACAATTAAGTTATATATGAAAACAAAAATGTTAACCTTCGCGTTGGCGGTTTTCTCCCTCCTCGCGTGCAATCATGAATCCATGAAACCACAGGCAGGTTACATCGGCCCGGCCGACCTGAAGATCGAGGACGGCCGGATGTCCCCGGAGGTCCTCCTCTCCCTCGGTCGCCTCTCCGATCCGCAGCTTTCCCCGGATGGAAAGACCATTCTCTACGGCGTCAGTTACACCTCGATCGCGGACAACCGCAGCGTCCGCAACCTCTTCACCATTCCGGTCGAAGGAGGTGATCCGACGCAGCTCACCATGGACGGCAAGAGCATCTCGAACGCCCGCTGGTCCCCGGACGGCGGATGGATCTTCTTCCTCCAGGGTGGCCAGGTCTGGAAGGCTCCCTACAAAGCCGGCAAACTGGGCCGTCGTTTCCAGATTACGGACATCGAGCGGGGGGTCGATGAATTCACCCTTTCTCCGGATGCCTCCCAGATCATGTATGTGAGCACGGTGCACAGCGCCGTCGAGCGTCCCGTGGACACCGACCCGCTGCTGGCCAAGGCCGATGCGTACGCGACCGAAGACCTGATGTACCGCCACTGGGACCACTGGGTGGAGGACATCAACCACACCTTTGTCGCCCCGCTGGGCAACGGCATTATCAAGGAGGGACTGGATATCCTCGGCGGTTCCGACGTACTGTACCAGCTCCCGAACGGCCCCTTCGGCGGTATCGAGAACCTCTGCTGGAGCCCTGACGGCCGCTACATCGCCTATTCCTGCAAGAAGAAGGAAGGCAAGGAATACGCTTTCTCTACCGATACCGAAATCTATATCTACTGCATCCTGACCGGCGAGACCACCGTGATCCCCATGGGCGGCGGCTATGACACCGTGCCCGTGTGGAGCCCGGACGGCAGTAAGATCGCCTGGCTGTCCATGGCCCGTGACGGCTACGAGGCCGACAAGGTACGCCTGATGGTGGCCGATGTCGTCTACGAGCCGGAAGGGGAGGGCCAGACCGCCAATCCTTCTGTCGAGAATATCGTGGACCTGACCGCGGATTTCGCCTACAATGCCGACGGCCCTGTGTGGGCGGCGGATAGCAAGTCCCTGTATATCAATGCCCTGGTTGAGGGGGTCCAGGCTCTCTACAACGTGATTGCCGATCCCGAGACCGTCTTCTTCCGGATCACCGCCCCGAACCTTTGGTTCGACTTCGGCTCCCCCTTCGCCATCCTCCAGGACGGCACCCTCCTCACCACCTACTGTTCCATGGACTTCCCGACCGAACTCGTCTCTGTGAAGGATACCTCCATCGACCAGCTCACCTTCGAGAACGCCCACCTGCTGGACCAGCTGGACAAGCACGAGACCGAGGCCCGGATGGTTCCCACGGCCGATGGCGGACAGATGCTCACCTGGGTCCTCTATCCGCCCAAGTTCGATCCGACGAAGGTATATCCTGCCATCCAGATCTGACTGGGCGGTCCGCAGGGCACCCTGTCTCAGGGTTGGTCCTACCGATGGAACTACTGCCTGATGGCCCATCAGGGCTATGTCGTCGTCCTCCCGAACCGCCACGGCACGACCGCTTTCGGCCAGCCCTGGTGCGAGCAGATCTCGGGCGACTATATCGGCCTGAACATGCAGGATTACATGGCCGCAGCGAAGATGATCAAGGACGAGCCCTACGTGGACAAGGTCGCTGCGTGCGGCGCTTCCTATGGCGGCTATAGCGTTTATTATCTGGCCGGTATCCACGGTGACCTGTACGATTGCTTCATTGCCCATGCGGGCATTTTCAACGAGGAGCACATGTATATGACCACCGAGGAAATGTGGTTCCCGAACTGGGACAACGGCGGCATTCCGCACGAGTACGCCTACGAGGAAGGCCAGGTGGGCGCGGCCGGCGACGGCATCACCTTCGGCGGTCTCCAGCAGGCGGGTTCGCCCTGGTCCAACGCGCCGAAGGCTGTCCGCCATTATGCCAACTCCCCGCACAAGCTCGTCCAGAACTGGCACACGCCGATCCTGTGCATCCACGGCGGCATGGACTTCCGCGTCCCGTACGATGAGGGCATGGCTGCGTTCAACGCTGCCCAGATGATGGGCGTTCCTTCGAAGCTGGTCGTGTTCCCGGGTGAAAACCACTGGATCCTCAAGCCCCAGAACGCCCTGTACTGGCACCGGACTTATTTCGGGTGGCTGGACCGCTGGATGAAATAGATTCCCGGTCAAACCGGGAATGACGATCAGGATATCTTCGAATAGTCCTTCTGGACGTATCTGTCTTTCCGAAGCTCGGCCGCGAGAACCGCGTTGCCGGGCTTTTCCAATGTCGGGTCGAGGTCCAGGATATGGGCGGCATAGCCGCGGGCGTCGGACAGAATGACGCCGTCGCGGGCGAGGGAGGCGATGTTCAGGGAGATCGGGAGCCCGGACTGCTGCGTGCCCTCGAGGTCGCCGGGGCCGCGCATTTTCATGTCTTCTTCGGCAATCTCGAAGCCGTCCTCGGTGGCGCACATCAGGTCCAGGCGCTTCTGCGATTCCTTTGACACTTTGTACCCTTTCATCAGGATGCAGTAGGAGCGCTCAGCGCCCCGGCCCACCCGTCCGCGGAGCTGGTGCAGCTGGCTCAGGCCGAAGCGTTCCGCGCTTTCAATGACCATTACGGAGGCGTTGGGGACGTCTACGCCCACCTCAATGACGGTGGTGGACACGAGGATATTCGCCCGGCCGGCTGCGAATGCGTCCATGAAGAACTTCTTTTCTTCGGCCGTCTGCCGTCCATGGACGATTGCCACCTGATACTTGGGCTCCGGGAACTGTTTGATGACTTCCTCATAACCAAGTTCCAGGTTCTTGTAGTCGAGTTTTTCGCTTTCGAAGATAAGCGGGTACACGATGAAGGCCTGGCGCCCCTTGGCGATCTCGTCCCGAATGAAATTATACATCGCAACCCGCTTGTTTTCGCCCACGCAGAGCGTTTGGACCGGTTTCCGGCCCGGGGGCATCTCGTCGATGACGGAGACGTCCAGGTCGCCGTACAGGGTCATGGCGAGTGTGCGGGGGATAGGGGTGGCTGTCATCACGAGTACGTGCGGCGCCACGCCGCCTGCGCCTTTGGCCCAGAGTTTCGCGCGCTGGTCCACGCCGAAGCGGTGTTGTTCGTCCACGATCGCCAGTCCGAGGGCCTTGAACACGACCGTATCCTCGATAAGGGCATGGGTGCCAACGATCAGGCCGATGCTGCCGTCCCGGAGCCCTGCGTGGATCTCGCGCCGGGCCGCCACCCCGGTGGAACCGGTGAGCAGTGCGGCCTTCACGCCGGTCGGTGCCAGGTACTTGGTGATATTGGCAAAATGCTGGTGCGCAAGGACTTCCGTGGGTGCCATGAGACAAGCCTGGTAGCCGTTTGCGACCGCTATAAGGGCTGACAGCACGGCTACCATCGTCTTGCCGCTGCCCACATCGCCCTGCAGCAGGCGGTTCATCTGGTGCCCGCCCTTGAGGTCCTCGCGGATCTCCTTGATGACGCGTTTCTGCGCGCCGGTGAGGTCGTAGGGGAGTGCCTGGTAGCAGCGGTTGAACGCCTCACCCACCCGGGGCATGGGCAGGCCCACGGCGTTCCGGCTGCGGATGTATTTCTGTTTCAGCAGCGAGAGCTGCAGGTAGAAGAGTTCCTCGAACTTGAGCCGATAGGTGGCCTTCGCCAGAGCGTTCTGGTCCACGGGAAAGTGGATCTGCCGGAGGGCGTAACTCAACGGGACAAGCCCTTTTTCCCGGATGATATAATCCGGCAGCGTCTCCTCGAGGGTGGGGAGGACAAGGTCCAGGGCCGAAGCGATGAGCTTGCACATGAGTTTTCCGGTAATGCCGCCCGTCTTGAGCTTTTCAGTCGATGTGTACACGCCCGTCAGGACGCCGGCCTGTGCATTGTCGGGGGCGTCGAATTCGGGATGGACCATATTGATGCGGCCGTTGAAGGCCTGCGGCTTGCCGAAGAAAAGGAACGTGTGTCCCGGAATGAGCCTGGAGTGCATGTACTTGACGCCCTTGAAGAACACGACCTCCATCTCGCCGCTGTCGTCGCCGATGATGGCGGACAGGCGACTCACCGCGTTGTATTTGAGCTTGTCCGCAGGGAGTTCGGCGCCGTTCTTCGCGAGCAGGCGGACCTTGAGGACGGTTCCCACAACTTGCACGTAGGACTGGTCCGGGTGTATGTCAGCGATTCTCTGGACGGAACTGCGGTCGATGTAGCGGAAAGGATACAGGTGCACGAGGTCTCCCACCGTCTCCACCTCCAGTTCGCTCCGCAGGAGCGCCGCCCGTCGCGGACCTACGCCGGGAAGGTACTGGATGTCTGTTTCCATCGCCTTGCTCATAATGCAAAAATAATAAATCTTTCGTAACTTTGTGCCCTATGGAAAAGATGATCATCGACAACGATACGTTCTTCGCCGACGTCCTGCAGATGCTGGACCAGGGGAAGCGGGTGACCATCCCCGTCAAGGGATACAGCATGCTCCCGTTTATCCGCGGCAGCAAGGACCTCGTCGTCCTGGAGAAGGCCGACGGGAACCTCCGGGCGGACGACATCGTCCTTTTCCACCTGGGACCGCGGGCCGGCGGCCGATACGTGATGCACCGGATCCTGTCCATCGACGGAGACGCCGTGGACATCATGGGCGACGGCGTTCCGAAATACCATGAACACGTGCTTCGGAACCAGATTTACGCCAAGGCCGTGGAAATCCTGCGCGGGGGGAAGCATCCCGTGGACCCGTACAGCCCCGGCCAGCTCCGCCTGGTACATTTTTGGCAGTGGCTGCTCCCTGTACGCCGGTATATCCTTTTCATCTACCGGCACCTGCCGTGGAACCGTCGTTGGATCAAAGAAAACAGAAACATATGAAAATCAAGGAAGGTTTTGTCCTCAGGACCATTTGCGGACAGAGCGTCGTCTCCGGGGAGGGAACGGCCAATGTCAACTTTTCCAAACTGGTGAGCCTCAACGATTCGGCCGCATACCTGTTCAAGGCCGTGGGGCATGAGGATTTCACCCCGGAGCGTCTCGCCGACCTGCTCACGGAGGAATACGATGTGGACCGCGAACGGGCCCTGAAGGACGCCGAAACCCTGTGCGCCCAATGGAAGGAAATCGGGATCGCCGAGTAGGGCAGGGAACTGACGGACAGTTTTTTGCACTGCTGCGCTCCGGGCTTTGGAACGAAGTCCCGGAGCGGGCGTTTTTTGCCTCCGGCACGGATTGGGAGGCCTTGTACCGCCTGGCTTATGCACAGACGGTCGCTCCCCTGGTGACCGACGGCATCAACCGGCTTCCCCGGGAACTGCTGCCCGCGGAACCCGAGCGGCTGGACCCTTTCCTCGGAGATATGATGGCTACGTCCAAGCGGAACCGCCAGCTGGACGCTTTCGTCCCCAAGCTTTTCGACGCGCTCGCCGGCATCCCGGTCGTCCTCGTCAAGGGCCAGTCCCTGGCGGTGGACTATCCCGATCCGGAGCGCCGCCAGCCGGGTGACATCGACCTCCTTCTCCTTCCCTCCGCCTATGAGGCTGCGAAGGCCGTCCTGCTGCCCAAGGCGACCAAGGTGCTGGAGGAAGAAACGGCCATTTGGCACCAAGGCATGTATTTCCGCAGCATTGAGGTTGAGATTCATGGTAGTATCAGTACGCTGATGTCCAGGAAGTTGGACAAGAAACTTGCAGCTTTGCTTGAGGAGCAGTTCGATGGCCGTCCTCTCCCGGAAGTGTCCATTGACGGGGTGGGGATTCCTGTTCCGGAGGCGGATTTCAATGCGGTTTACATTTTCGTCCATTTCCTCCACCACTACTGGGCTGGTGGTGTGGGACTGCGGCAGCTGATCGACTGGATGACTTTCGTCTCTGTCCATAAGCGGGACATCCATCCTGTCATCCTGGAGGTCCGCCTCCAGGACCTCGGACTCCTCAACCTGTGGAAGGTGTTCACCGGCTTCGCACAGGAATACCTGGGCTGCCCGGCGGAGAAACTTCCTCTCGCGGCGGCGCCGGATCCTGCGAAGAACGCCCGGATCTGGCGGTACATCCGGCGTTGCGGCAACTTCGGAAAGAACGTGGACCGCACCCGCGGGAAAGAGGCCTACCTGGTCCGGAAGGTCCATTCCTTCTGGCGGCTGGTGGTGGCGGACCGGCTGCGGCATTTCCGGGTGTTCCCGCATGAATCTGTCCGGTTTTTCCTCGGAGCTTTCGGATATGGTTTGCAAAGACTTGCCAAAGGAGAATGAAAGAAATACTTAAATATACGCGCTGGCTCTGGTCGCACTCCGTGGGAGCGCGTGGTGCTATCCTGGTGAACATCCTGCTGGGCTCGTTGACCGTGGGCCTGAACCTGTTGTTCATCTTCCTGTGCAAGCGGCTGGTGGACATCGCCACCGGCGTTGAGGCCGGAAGCCTGGGTCCGTACACGGTCTTCGTCCTCTCCGTCGTCGTCCTCCGGCTCGTGGTCGCCACCATCAATGTTCGGGTGGAGAACCTGACGAATTCCAAGATGAACTTCATTATCCGGAAGGGGCTCTATTCCAACCTCCTCTATGCCGAATGGCTGGGGAAGGAGAAGCGGCATACGGGGGATACAGTCAACCGGCTCGAATCCGACGTAAGCACCGTCACGAATGTCATCGTCTCCGACTTCCCGCAGATCTTCACAACGTTGGTCCAACTCGTGGCCGCCATCGTCTTCCTATGTACGATGGAGTGGCGGCTCGCCGCGCTTTTGGTGCTCATCACGCCGCTCTTCATCCTGTTCAGCCGGATCTTCGTCCGTCGCTTACGGGAGATGACCCGCGGTATCCGGGAAACGGAAAGCGAGGTGCAGAGCCATCTCCAGGAGAGCCTCCAGCACCGGATGGTCATCCAGTCCATGGAGAACGAGGGTCGGATGGAAGACCGCCTGGATGACCTCCAGGACCGGGAATACGGCCAAATCAAGGAGCGTACCCGGTTCAACGTCATCGCCCGGTCGATGGTGGGCGCCGCCTTTTCCTTCGGCTACATCGCCGCTTTCCTGTGGGGTGTGTACGGTATCTCGAAAGGAACCCTGACCTATGGCGTGATGACCGCGTTCCTGCAACTCGTGGGACAGGTCCAGCGTCCGCTCGTGAACCTAACCCGCCAGATTCCGTCCCTCATCTATTCCTCCACGTCCATCGACCGTCTCATGGAGATGGAGGATGCGCCCAAGGTGGTGGCTGGCGATTCCGTGCGGCTCGTCGGTCCCGCCGGTATCCGCGTGGAGAACCTGGATTACCGCTATCCGGACGGCAAACGGATGATCCTGAAGGATTTGACCTTCGATTTCCCGCCGTTGTCCCGGACCGCCATCGTGGGGGAGACCGGGGTGGGCAAGAGCACGCTCATCCGGCTGATGCTCGCCCTCCTGAAACCTGTCGGCGGTCGTGTGGCCCTGTATGACGAGGCGCAGGAAGTGCCGGCCTCCGCCGCCACCCGCTGCAACCTCGTCTATGTACCGCAGGGCAATACGCTGTTCAGCGGCTCGGTCCGCGAGAACCTCCGGATGGGCAATCCGGATGCCACGGAAGACGAGATGAAGGCGGCCCTGGAAACGGCCGTGGCTGATTTCGTGTTCTCCCTGCCCGACGGGCTGGATACCCGTTGCGGCGAGGGCGGCTCCGGCCTCAGCGAGGGCCAGTCGCAGCGCATCGCCATTGCCAGGGGCCTCTTGCGCCCGGGTTCCATCCTGCTCCTGGACGAGTTCAGTTCGTCCCTCGATCCTGAGACCGAGCAGAAACTGATGGACAACCTGACGAAAAAAGCGGCGGGTAAGACGATGATCTTCATTACCCACCGCGAAAGGATCGCGCAGCTGTGTGAGCGGACTTGCCGGATTGACCGGCTGCCCTAGCGTTCCTGTCTCATTTTCCCACTGTGCAGCTCGTCGAAGGCGAGCCGGTTGTTGAAGATGTCGATCGCCGTGTAAATGGCGTGGAGCATCGAATGCGGATCGGCTTCGTCGCGGCCCGCCATGTCGTAGGCGGTGCCGTGGTCGGGCGATGTGCGGACGACCGGCAGGCCGGCCGTATAGTTCACTCCCTCGGAGAAGGCGAGAGCCTTGAACGGGCCCAGGCCCTGGTCGTGGTACATCGCCAGGGTGGCGTCGAAGCGGCCGTAGTTCCCGAGGCCGAAGAAGCCGTCGGGGGAGTAGGGACCGAACGCAAGGATACCTTCCTCCTGCGCCTGCAGGACGGCCGGGAGGATGATTTCCTTCTCCTCGTCACCCAGCAGGCCGCCGTCGCCGCAGTGCGGGTTCAGGCCCAGCACGGCGATCTTCGGCTTCGGAATGGCGAAGTCGCGCTCCAGGGACTCGTTCATCAGACGGAGCTTGGAAAGGATGCCCTCCTTGGAGATGGAAGACGGCACGTCCTTCAGCGGAATGTGCCCGGTGGCTACGGCCACGCGCAGCTGCGGCGAGACCATGATCATCGCAATCTCCTTGGCCCCGAAGGCGTCCTGGAGGTACTCCGTATGGCCGGTGAAGCCGAAGCCTTGGGCGGTCATCGCCCGCTTGTTGATCGGGCCGGTCACCAGGACGTCGATGTAGCCGTCCTTGAGGTCCTTCACGGCCGCCGACAGGGAGAGCATCGCCGCCTTGGCGGAATCGGGACTGGGCTGACCGGGCTCCGCATAGAAGTTCTCCGGCAGGCAGTTGACGATGTTGATGCGCTTCTGGTGGACGTCTTTCGCCGTATGGATCACGTACGTGTCCATCTGCTCGATCTCGTGGAGCTGCTTGCGGTAGAACCCGAAGATCTTGGACGAGCCGTACACCACGGGGGTGAAGGAGTCCAGGATGCGGGAATCCGCCAGGGACTTGATGAGCACTTCGTATCCGATGCCGTTGCTGTCACCTTGGGTGATACCGACGACGAGTTTGGGTCTGTTCATATGTTCAATCCTTGATTTTCAGAGATATAGCCGGTATCGTCCGGCAGGTTGTCCGGGTTCTGGTACGCGGCCACGGCCAGGGCGTCGCAACGCTCGTTCTCGGGGTGTCCGGCATGGCCCTTGAGCCAGTTGAAGGACACGCGGTGCCGGCGGTAGACGGCATCGAAACGCAGCCACAGGTCCACGTTCTTCTTCTTGGCGAACCCGGTGCGTTTCCAGGTTTCCAGCCAGCCTTCGTTGACGGCCTTCACCACGTAGGAGGAGTCGCTCCATACGTGGACCTCCGCGTTCTCCCACTTGATGGCCTCGAGGCCCTTGATGACGGCGAGGAGTTCCATGCGGTTGTTGGTCGTGAGGCGGAAGCCTTCGGACATTTCCTTCCGGCGGCCCAGGCAGACCAGCACGACGCCGTACCCGCCCGGCCCGGGATTGCCGCTGGCGGCCCCGTCGGTGTACAGGTATATGGGCGGTCGATTCTCCTGCATAGGTATGCAAAGATAGTACTTTCCGGCCAATAATTTGCTTTCCTTAAGGAAAAACCGTATTTTTGTATGTTTTATACGGACAATTGAAGCATATGGAAAAGATATTCAGATTCTTGACTTTTTCGGCCATCCTGCTTGGCCTCGTTTCCTGCAATCCGGAAACATACAAGAAAATCAATTACCTGCAGGATATCCAGGGGGACACCTCGATGAACATGAAGGTGAACCGGGGCATCATCATCCAGCCCCAGGACCAGCTCTCCATCATTGTGACGAGCCGCGATCCCAAGATGGCCATTCCGTTCAACCTGTCGGTCTCCAACTTCTACACGGGCAGCGAACTGGCCTCCTCAGGCGGCGCCAGCCAGCGTATCACCGGCTATGTGGTGAACAACGAGGGCAATATCACTTTCCCGTCCCTGGGCAACCTGCATGCCGCCGGCCTGAACCGCTGGGAACTCCAGGACCTGATCAAGGACCGCCTGGCAGATGAAGGCCTCCTGAAGGATGCGGTCGTGACGGTCGAGTTCCTGAACTTCAAGGTCTCCGTCCTGGGTGAAGTGGCGTCCCCTGGCACCTATTCCGTGACCGGTGACAAGATCACCATCCTCCAGGCCCTCGCCCTGGCCCGAGACCTCACCATCTACGGCCAGCGCGAGAATGTGCAGGTCATCCGTGAACAGAACGGCAAACGGCAGATCTACACCCTGGACCTGACGAATTCCGGCATCTTCGACTCCCCGGCCTACTACCTCCAGCAGAACGACGTTGTGTACGTGACGCCGTCCAAGGTCCGCGCCGGCCAGGGCGAGATCAACGAGAACTACTTCAAGTCCGGCAGTTTCTGGATTTCCCTCGCTTCCATTTCCATGACCACGATCAACTTTATCATTGCCCTTTCCAATAGAGCCAGCCGTAATAATTAAGCCATGTCAGACAGCCAGAACACTGTTCCGGTCTATACCGGAAAGAACAACGAAGAAGAAACCTCCCTTCAGTTAGCCGATCTTTGGGCCCTCGTATGGGATAACAAGTGGTGGTATGTCGCCTGTATCCTTGCCGCCTTGCTGGCCGCTGGTTTCTATCTTTATAAGACCCCGAAGACCTACAGCCGCACTGAGAAGGTGATCGTGGACGAGGATACCCAGAATACCATGATGCGCGATCTCACGGCTTTCGCCGGCTCGGGCGCCCGCCGTTATACGGGTACCAACGTGGACAATGAGATCGAAGCATTTGCCGCTCCCGACCTGATGCAGCGGGTGGTCTCCCGGCTGGGACTCGAAACATCCTATATCGACAACCAGTTCCTGCGGGTCCGCGAGATGTACAAGAATTCTCCGGTCGAAATGCAATTGCCGGAAGATATCGCTGCTTCCAGTTTCTCCTTCAATCTGAGCAAGACGAAGGACAGCACTTTCGTCATCCGCGACTTCTATGTCGGTCCCGAAGAGTTCAAGGGATTCAAGGCAACCGGCCATGTCAAGGATACGGTCGAGACCCCGGTGGGAAATATCATCCTTTTCCCTACTTCCTTCTTTGGCAATTGGAAGCACGACATTACGGTTTCCTGGGTGAATCCGTCCTCCCGTGCCAAGTCCTATTGCAGCCGTCTCTCCGCCGGTCTGAGCAGCAAGCAGTCTTCTGTGGTCGTCCTTTCCCTCAAGGATGTCTTCCCTGCCCGGGCTGAAGCCGTGCTCGGAACGCTACTGGATATCTACAACGAGGAGTGGGTGGAGAACAAGAACCAGTCGGTGCGCAACACCTCCCTGTTCATCAATGACCGTCTGAACGTTATCGAACGGGAACTGGGCGGTATCGAAGCGGATATCAAGGAATTCAAGCAGAGCCATAACATCACGGATATCCAGCAGGCGGGAAACGCCTACATGCAGCAGTCCAGCGCCTATTCCGCGCAGGGTTTCGAGGCTTCCAACCAGTTGGCGATCGCCAAGATGATCAAGCAGTTCATTAACGATCCCGCCCATGTGAACGACCTGATGCCGGCGAACTCCGGCCTTTCCAGCGCGAATATCGAGTCTCAGATCCGCGAGTATAACAATGCCCTGCTCGAGCGCGACCGCTCCCTATCCCTTTCCAGCGAGAACAACCCCTATGTCCAGGACCTGAACAAGAGCCTGGAGATGTACAAACTCGCGGTCAACCGGTCCATAGACAACCTCATTTCCACACTCCAGCTGCAGGTGAACAAGATCGAAGCGCAGGAGAATGCCATTCTGGGGCGCCTGTCCTCCACTTCCGGCCAGCAACTGGAACTCCTCTCCATCGAACGTCAGCAGAAGGTGAAAGAGCAACTTTATATCTTCCTTCTCCAGAAACGGGAAGAGAATGAACTCCAGGGCCTCCTGACGGTGGGCAATACCCGTCTGATCCAGCGTGCAACCGGTGCCAGCGCACCGATTGCGCCGAACAAGATGATGATCCTGCTCATTGCTCTCATTCTCGGTTTCGGCCTTCCGTTCGCCGTTTTCTATGTGATGAAGGTACTCGACACGACCGTCAAGGGGCGCAACGACCTGGGAAAGCTCTCTGTACCGTTTTTGGCGGAGCTGCCGCAGTTGGGCGTCACGAAGAACTATTGGGACCGCTTTCGCCTGAACCGTTTCGACCACAAGAACAACAAGATCCTGGTCCAGCATGGGAAACGTGACTCCATCAACGAGGCATTCCGCGTCCTCCGTACGAATCTGGACTTGATGATCCACAAGGAGACCGAGACCCAGGCTATCATGGTGACTTCGTTCAACCCGAATGCCGGTAAGACCTTCACGTTGATGAACCTGGCCGCTTCGATGGCTTTGAAGGGGAATAAGTCCGCGATCATCGTCGACCTTGACTTGCGCAAGGCTACGCTCTCGAAGTCGATCGGTAAGAACGGAACCGGTGTTGCCTCTTTCCTGAACGCCAAGTACGAGAATCCCTACGAGCATATCGTGAACGTGCAGGAGAATCTCGACCTCCTGCCCGTGGGTTCGATTCCCCCGAACCCGGCGGAACTTCTGGTTTCCGACCGTCTTCCGATGCTGATCAGGGCGCTCAAGGAGAAATATGACTACGTGTTCCTGGACTGCGCTCCGATCGACTTGGTCGCCGATACAAGTATCATCGCTCCGTATGCCGACATTACCATCTTCATCATTCGATCCGGCCTGTTCGACAAGCGCGCGCTGCCTGCCGTCGAGGAAATGTACTATGAGGGCAAATACAACCGCATGGCCATCATCCTCAATGGTGTCGAATCCTATACGGGCCGCCATGGCTACGGTTATGGCTATGGTTACGGCTATGGCTACGGTTACGGCTACGGAAACGAAGACGATAAGCAGTAGCCGATGTTTGGACTGTTCAACCGACGTACGTCCATTCTGGAGAGTGGACTGTTGAAAGGTGCCGTCGACCAGCATTCGCACATCCTGTACGGACTCGATGACGGTGTGAAGACGCAGGAAGACTCCCTGGCCATCCTCCAATTCCTGGAGGAGCAGGGAGTCTCCGAAGTCTGGTTCACCCCGCATGTGATGGAGGATGTCCCGAATACGACCGAGGGCATCCGCGCCCGGTTCGAGGAACTGAAAGCGGTCTATGCCGGCGGTCTGCAACTGCATCTGGCTGCCGAGTACATGATGGATACCCTCTTCGAAGACCGCCTCGCCAGGCGGGACCTTCTTGAGCATGGAGAGGAGGTGGTGCTCGTGGAGACTTCGGCCATAGCCCCACCCATTAACCTCTGGGTCGTGTTGGAGAAAATGCTCAAGTCGGGCTTTCGACCCCTGATCGCCCATCCCGAGCGTTACCGGTATATGGACCGGGAAGACTATAGAGAGCTTCACAATATGGGGTGCATGCTTCAGTTGAACCTCCCTTCCATCGTCGGATTCTACGGAGAAAATGCCAGGCAGCGCGCCGAGTATCTCCTGGACAAGGGCTGGTACCGGATGGTGGGATCGGATTGTCATCGTTTCAGGGCCATCCAGGCCCAGTATGCCGCCAAGGAACTGAAGAAAGACACGGTGGCGAAATTGTCCGTCCTCATGGACGGCTCGGACGAAATATAGGCCGGAAATCCGGTTTCCTGGACAGGAAATCGATTCCGGTCTTTCTGCCCGGTCCATGCAAAATGGGCCGGGGAATATAATCTTATACCTTCCATGAACATCCTAGTCACAGGCGCCAACGGCCAATTGGGAACGGAACTTCGGAACGTTTCCGCGGGAGCTCCCGATCGCTACATTTTTACCGACGTCACCTCGCTTCCCGGGGTGGATACGGTCTATCTGGACATTACGAACCGCGATGCGGTCCGTCTCATCTGCGATTCGGAGCAGGTGGATGTGATCGTGAACTGTGCGGCCTACACGAATGTGGACAAGGCCGAGGACGACGTGCAGATGGCGGACCTGCTGAACCATCTCGCCCCGGGCATCCTGGCCGGTGTGGCGGCGGAACGGGGTGCGCACCTGATCCACATTTCCACGGATTATGTGTTCCAGGGGGACATCGCCCTGCCGTGCCGGGAAGATTGGCCGGTGCACCCGAACGGGGTATATGGGGCGACGAAACTCCAGGGCGAGCAGGCCGTGCAGGAAGCCGGATGTTCCTGGCAAATCTTCCGCACGGCGTGGCTTTACTCGCCGTATGGGAAGAATTTCGTGAAGACGATGCGCCAGCTGACGGCCGAGCGGCCGACGCTGAAGGTCGTCTTCGACCAGGTGGGTTCCCCGACCTATGCGTGGGATCTCGCCCGGCTCATCTGTCAGGTCATTTCGGAACGCAAGATGGACCAGGGCGGCATCTACCACTTCTCGGACGAAGGCGTCTGTTCCTGGTTCGACTTCGCCTGCGCCATCCGGGACTTGAGCGGCAACACGTGCGACATCAAGCCCTGCCATTCCGACGAGTTCCCATCCAAGGTCCGTCGGCCCCATTTCTCCGTGCTGGACAAGACGAAGGTGAAAGAGACTTTCGGCGTCGAAGTCCCGCACTGGTATGATTCACTGCAAAAATGTATTGATAGACTATGAACGTAATCGAGACCGGAATCGAAGGGCTCGTCGTCATCGAACCGAAGGTGTTCGGCGACGAGCGGGGCTATTTTTTCGAGAGTTTCAACGAACGGGAGTTCACGGAGAAGGTGGGCCCCGTGCACTTTGTGCAGGACAATGAGAGCAAGTCCCGGTATGGCGTCGTCCGCGGACTTCACTTCCAGAAAGGCGAGTTCGCCCAGGCGAAGCTCGTCCGGGTGGTGCGTGGCGCCGTGCTGGACGTCGCCGTGGACCTGCGCGAAGGATCGCCCACCTACGGGAAATGGCACGGCGAGGAACTGACGGGGGAGAACCATCGCATGATGTTCATCCCGCGGGGTTTTGCCCATGGGTTCAGCGTTCTCAGCGAGGAGGTCATCTTCCAGTACAAGTGCGACAACCTGTACTGCCCGTCTTCCGAGGGAGCCGTCGCCTGGAACGACCCCACCCTCGCCATTGACTGGCGCATTCCCAAGTCCGAAGTCATCCTTTCCGAAAAAGACAAACATCATCCTTTCCTATATGAGCAATAGAACCATCCTCATTACCGGCGGCGCCGGCTTCATCGGCAGCCATGTCGTGCGGCTGTTCGTGAATAAGTATCCGGACTACCGGATCATCAACCTGGACAAACTCACCTATGCGGGCAATCTCGCGAATCTCAAGGACATTGAAGACCGGCCCAACTACCGGTTCGTCAAAATGGACATCTGTGACTTCGAGGGGGTGCTCGCCCTCATGCAGGAAGAGCATGTGGACGGAGTGATCCACCTCGCGGCGGAATCCCATGTGGACCGTTCCATCAAGGATCCCTTCACCTTCGCGCAGACCAACGTCATCGGCACCCTGTCCATGCTGCAGGCCGCCAAGGCGTACTGGGAAAGCCTTCCAGAGAAGTACGAAGGCAAGCGCTTCTACCACATATCCACCGACGAAGTGTATGGTGCCCTGGAGATGACGCATCCGGAAGGAATCGAGCCGCCATTTACCACCAAGGCGTCCAGCGGTGAGCACCACCTGGCTTATGGCGAGAAGTTCTTCACGGAGGACCTCAAGTACCAGCCGCACAGTCCGTACAGCGCCGCAAAGGCTTCCAGCGACCACTTCGTACGGGCGTTCCACGACACCTATGGAATGCCCACCATCGTCACGAACTGCTCCAACAACTACGGTCCGTATCAGTTCCCGGAGAAGCTTATTCCGCTGTTTGTCAATAACATCCGCCATCGGAAACCGCTGCCTGTGTACGGGAAGGGCGAGAACGTCCGCGACTGGCTGTACGTGGAGGACCATGCGCGGGCTATCGACCTGATTTTCCATGAAGGAAAGGTCGCCGAGACCTACAACATCGGCGGTTTCAACGAGTGGAAGAACATCGACATCGTGAAGACCCTGATTCGTGTCACGGACCGCCTCCTGGGCCGTCCGGAAGGCGCCGACGACGATCTGATCACGTATGTGACCGACCGCGCCGGCCACGACCTCCGCTATGCCATCGACAGCACCAAGCTCCAGCGCGAACTGGGCTGGGAGCCTTCATTGCAGTTCGAGGAAGGCATCGAGAAGACCATCCGCTGGTATCTCGACAACCAGGCCTGGCTGGACAACGTCACCAGCGGGGATTACCAGAAGTATTACGAGGAGATGTATAAGGGCCGATAAATGGCCAACCTGAAGAAAAACTTTTTCTTCAGCGCCCTGCTGACGCTGGCAAACTACATTTTCCCCCTGATCACGTATCCGTACGTGTCCAGGGTATTGGGGGTGACGAATATCGGCATCTGCAATTTCGTGGACAGCATCATCAACTATTTCCTGGTGTTCTCGACGATGGGTATTTCCGTCCTGGGTGTCCGCGAAATCGCCGCGGCGAGAGAAGACCGGAAGGAACGCAGCCGGGTATTTTCCAATCTGTTGTTCCTGAATGCTTTCACTACGCTGATAGCCACCTTAGTCCTGCTGGTGTCCATCTTCGTAGTCCCTTCTTGGGCCCCGTATCGGAAACTGTTGCTGGTCGGTGTGGCTAAATTGTTGGCCAACAGTCTGTTCCTGGATTGGCTTTACCGTGGGGTTGAAGAGTTTAGATATATCACTCACCGCTCCATCCTAATCAAGACCCTTTATGTCATATCCATATTCCTGTTCGTCCGGAAGACCGAGGACTATGGCGTCTATTTCCTCCTGCTGACCCTCGCTACCGTACTGAATGCACTGGTGAACATTTTCTATTCCAGGAAATTTGTACAAGTCTCCTTCCGTGGGTTAAGCCCGGGACCTTTTGTGAAGCCCTATTTGATGTTGGGCTTAAATTATGTCCTGACATCGATGTACACATCATTCAATGTCATCTTCCTGGGCATGGTGCATGATGCTGAACAAGTGGGTTACTATACTTCCGCCACAAAAGTCCTGACGATTATCACGGCGTTTTTTACTGCATGCACGACCGTCCTTCTGCCCCGTATGAGTGCTGTTTTGTCCGAAGGGAAAGAGGAGGTGTTCAAGTCTTTTGTGGATAAGACGTTCAATATCCTGTTCCTGGCTGGGGTCCCGCTTGTCATCCTGGTTGAAATGACTGCCGGGGATATTATCCGTGTCTTATCAGGAGCAGGATATGAAGGATCGGTCATCCCGCTGATGACTGTCGCTCCTCTGATCCTGATTGTCGGGCTGGAGGAAATCCTGATCATCCAGGTAATGATGCCTCGGAAAATGGATAAACGGATCCTCCGTAATTCTGTTTGTGGAGCCATCGTCGGTCTTTTACTGAATCTGATTATCGTCCGTTTTCTGAAGGCGGAAGGATCGGCCATCGTGTGGCTCTGTTCGGAGATTGCCGTCCTTGTGTCTGCTGCTTTTGCCGTTTTCGGAAAGTACTGGGACGGTTTTCCCGGGAAAAGGCTGTTGAAGGATTTCATACTCTATCTCCCGTTGTTGGTCCTGCTGTGGTTCATCCGAATCTTCCCCATCCCGACAGCTCTGCTTCGTTGTGTGGTCAGCGGGACAGTGGCCGGGCTGTATTTTCTGTTTGTGACATGTTGGGTCGTCAAGGACCCTGTTGTCCTGGGCATATTGCAATCTCTGTTGCCATGGAAGAAACGATGAAGCGGACTGTTAAAGTCCAGTTCCTGGACTATTGGGCAGATTTTCAGAAGAAACGAGAGCAATATCTTCTCTTGCGGATATTGAGGAAGCATTATGACGTCCAGATTTGCGATGATCCCGACTATGTGTTTTTCTCCGTTATGGGGGAGAAACACTGGGGTGTTCCGGACAGGTGTATCAAGATATGCCATACAGGGGAGAATCTTGTTCCGGATTTCAATGCCTGCGACTATGCCATCGGTTTCGAATGGATGGACTATGGTGACCGCTATATCCGTTTCCCTTTGTATCTCTTTTTTCAGGAGGAGTTGCTCCAGGCCATGCTTCACAAGCATGAAATCGGACCGGACTGGAATCTCGCCGCAGAAAAAGACGGGTTTTGCAGTTTTGTGGTGAGCAATCCGGACAACCCGGTGCGTAACGATGCGTTCCGCCGGTTGTCCGTCTACAAGAAAGTGGATTCCGGGGGAAAGTTCATGAATAATGTGGGCGGTCCTGTGGAGGATAAACTGGCCTTTGAACGGAAGTGCAAATTCTCGCTCTGCTACGAAAACGGTTCCCATCCCGGCTATACTACCGAGAAACTGGTCGAGGCGTTCGCTGCCCGAACCATTCCGATGTACTGGGGGGACCCGGAGGTCGGAAAGGTCTTCAATACAGCAAGCTTCATTCAAGTAAAAGACGAATCATCCTTTCCCGAGGCACTCCGGCGTATCGAAGAATTGGACCGGAATGACGAACTGTACATTCGGATGCTTCGTGAACCGGCGATGAGGCCGGATGTTCCTTCGCTGGAAGAGGAGTATGCCAGGCTGGAAGATTGGTTGCTTTCCATCTTTGAGCAGCCGCTGGAAGCGGCAAAAAGACGGAATAGAGCAAATAGGGGCAGGATGTATCTGGACAGTCGCCTGGTTCTGGACTGGTGGTCCCATCGGAAACAGCTTCTCGGCCTTTGGCTCAGTCGCATTCGCAGAGGTTTTGGTAAATTGTTCAACTGATGCTGGGAATCGTCATTGTCAGCTATCGTTCAGATGACCTGACGGTCCGTTTCGTAGAGGACCAGCTCAGTCGGATTACGATCCCATACCAGGTTGTTGTCGTGGATAACGGCGCAACAGCCGAAGAAGCAGCCACTTTACAGCGGCGGATTCCCGATGCGGTGGTCCTGCCCGCTGAAAACAGAGGCTTCGCGGCCGGGAACAATATCGGAATCCGGTATCTGCTTGAGCAGGGGCACCCGGATTGGATCTTGTTGACCAACAATGACATCGTTTTTGTTTCAGAAAGGGTGGTCGAGGCGCTCGTCGATGTTCTGGATTCGAATCCGGAGGTGGGTATCGTTGGGCCGGAGGTGATTGGTCCGGATGGATGCCGACAAGGGCCTGAGCCCTATCAGGGCATGTGGACGCGCTTTTTCTGGATGTATGTTGCAACGCCTTTCCTCAGCCGTAAGGCAAAGCGCCGTATTTTCGACCTGGATTATGCGGAAAAGGCAACCGAGGGAAGACATGACAAACTGGTCGGTGCGTTTATGGTTGTCGACACGGATTCCTTGGTTGACGCCGGTCTTTTCGATGAGGGAACATTCCTTTATGCCGAGGAGAATATCCTGGCCGACCGGATGGCAGCCATCGGCAAATGTTGTTGGTTCTGCCCGGCGGTCCGTGTTCTTCACCAGCAAGGACAGACCATCGGGAAGCGTTTTGACACACGCCGTCAGAACATGCTGCAGTTCAAGAGTATGGCGTATTATTACCGGAAATATCGTGGATATGGGGCCTTCTCGGTCCAGGTCCTGTCCGTTCTGTTCCGCTGGATCTTGCGAATCAGATGAGTCGGTCTGTTTGGGGCGTCCCCCGAAAAAGAAGGAGTTATATCGAGATGTGGGTTTTCCTGCTCCTCGTCTGCTCCGTGAACTTTTTCGACATCGTTCCCATTACGCGGCTGATCGGAATCAATGGTCCCTTCGCATTCTACCTGTTGTCGTTGTTCTTGATGTTCACTTTCAACAGGAAGGCTCTGATTGGCGAATCCATGCAATGGCTGGTCCCTTTATGGTGGTTCCTCTTCGGCGTCGTGCTCTCCTTCATTCCAGCGCAAATATATTATGGGCAGAGTTTTTTGCAGTCCTTCTTTACGTACCGTCGTTTCTTTGAGTTGTCGGCTTTCCCTATCCTCATTGCACTCCGACCGAACGAGAAGGAACTGCGTACGTCTTTGTATGCGTTCGCAGTCCTTTACCTGCTTCTCTGTCTGATTGTCACTTTTATCGCTCCCAGTCTGATTGTTATACCTGATAAACGGAAATTGGTTGAAGACGGGGATTATATCCATGTGCTTGCCGGCATCCGACATGTATTTCTTGCTTTCGTCTTTGCGTTGAATCGGGCGGTGAGACAGGGCTCCCTCAAGTATTATGGATGGGTTGTATTCCTTTTCCTGGTATTGTTCATCGCCCAGAACCGGACTTCTCTGCTCGCGGCCATCTTCGTGTTAGGTTATGTCCTCTTCTCGATGAAGATGAGTTCCCGGAAACTGATCATGATGACCGTGCTGTTTCTTTCAACCTTATTGATGTTCATGTATACGGCCGATCAGTGGAAGGCTTTGTATTTTGAGACTCTCGACCAGCTCAACAATCCGGAGTATAATCGGATCAAGTCCCTGGTCTATATGGTGAGCAGCCGCAATTACTTACGGTATCTTCTGGGAGACGGTTTTATTTCAGCCGATGTGAACCCCATCATCCATATCTTGCAAGAGAGCGGAATCGACCATTCGGATGTCGGCCTTCTCGGGTTATGGCATCAGTTTGGGGTCATTCCGGTCCTTACCGTCCTGATTATTACGTTCAAGGGCTTCTCGCGCCAGAAGTCTTTCTTGGTCAAAGCCTCTGCTATTTATACACTGACGGGAATCGTGACGCTATCATATTTCGCTTTTGGTGAAACACTGTTATGGTTCTCCTGTTATTTATACCTGTACTACGCAAGTAGTTCACCCCAGTTTCAAGAACCTCTTTATAAAAAGCGTACAGTGCAGTATAACTATCATCGGCCTCTCGCAGTGTCATGATCCATTCCATCGTTCTCGTGTGTTTTTCCGTCCTGTTGAATGTCTTCTCCCAGCAGGACTTTGATGCTCTTCCTGACCGACTGGACAGTGCATTACGAGCCGCTGATCCTCCGGAACTGGTGGACGTGTTCATCGGCCCCGGAATCTATTTTTACGGTGAGCGGTATTTGGACTTAATCGGGCTGGACCTTCCGGGAACCCGTATTGCCATACGCGGTAACAACTGTACTTTGATCGCAAAGGATGATGGGAGCGGGTATGCGCTGGATTATAATTATGTGGATATGAACGCCCTGGACGGGGTGGATACCTGGACGGAAGTTAAACAAGCCGGCAGTTGGCCAATCCCCGTCGTTTTCGGAAAAGGAGTCTATAAGATCCGCTGCCATGAGCCGGACATGTCGGAAGCGGACGTAAAAGACATGTGGCTGCATATTTCCCAATGGTTCAAGGGACCGTTCTATCCGGTGGTGCGGATTAAGAATGGCTGGTTGTATTTCCGGAAAGAAGGGGATTCCGGCACTTCCCTGTGGTCTGAACTTCGTTTCGGGCGTTGCCTACCTCGATACATGCTTTGTGACAAGCCGGAACGGGAGGACCTTCATGCCTGCACTGCGACCACCTTCCTGTCCCTCAGCAATTCCCGTTTGGAAGCCTTCACGATGCAGGATCTGTCTTTCCTGGGAAATGCTGAAGGACAGTATCTCATCTGGCTCGACGGTCTTCAGGCCGATTCGGCCGTAATCAGTCAGTGCCGTTTCAGCCACCTGCGCTCCTCAGGCATCAAACTCGACCGGACGGACGGTTTCCGCCTGGAAGAATGTTTGTTTACCGGCAACTATCAGGGCTGCATCCGGGTCGCGCAGGATTGTCGGAATACAATCATTTTCGGAAACCGTTTTATCGGGAATGGACGGATGATGACCAATATTCCTTTGATCCATTGTACCGGCGCTGATTTCCGGATCGCCGACAATTATTTCGAAGATTTTTCCTATGCCGCAATCATGCTCGGCGTCCATTATACAGAGGAGGAAAAGTATGGGACATCCGGAGTGGCCGAGAGAAACGAAATCTGCCAGTCGGAATCTTTCCGCCAGCATCCCATGCGATCCCTGATCGATTCTGGAGCCATCTACATTGGAACGGGCAACAAACGGACTGTGGTGCGGAACAATTATGTCCATGATATCGACGGCCCCCATGGAAACCGCGGCATTTTTGCCGATGACGGCGCCATGAATGTCACGATCGAAGGGAATACGGTGTTACGGATCAGAAACGGCTACTGTATCGACCTGAGAAAGTGTTTACGGGTAAAATGGCTGCCGGATTCCAAAGTCACTGCGCCCAACACGGGTAATATTGTCCGGGATAATCTGTATGACGGAGATATCCGTCTATTCATCAGGAAGAACGATCCGACTTCCTTCATCGGTGACAACAAAAAGGTATGCGAGTAAGCGTTATCATTCCGGCTTTCAATGCGGCGGTCACCCTTCCTTCCTGTTTGGATTCTTTCATGGATGGGACAGTGGAGGTCATCGTGGTAGATGATGGATCCACGGATGGGACTGCTGAAATCGTCCGAAAAACCTATCCCAGCGTTCGACTCCTTCAACAACCCAACCGGGGGGTATCTGCTGCGAGAAATGCCGGTCTGGATGTGGCGACGGGGGATTATGTCACGTTTGTCGATGCGGATGACCAGTTGTCTCCGGGTGCGTTGAAGAAGGCCTGTACCATCGTGAATGAGGATGGCCCCGATATACTCGTATTCCGGGGTTTCGCGGGGGAAGTCGAGCAGTATCCATGGGTTAGTTGTTTCATCGCCGGAAAGGATTATGATAAGAATGGCATGCAGGGTTACATGCGGGGATCCGTTTGCGGTTGCCTTTTCAAGCGGTTTTATCTCAGGCAGCATAGGCTTCGTTTCCCGGAAGGAATCAGCATGGCGGAAGACCAGCTGTTCCTGAATGCCTCCATCGCCTTCGGAGGGCGCATCCAATTCCGGGATATCCGACTGTATGAGGTTCATGAGCACCCGGGTAGCGCTTCGCGCCGTTATGACGATTCCTATTTCCAGCGCCTGTCGGCCGCTTTGTTCAGATCGCCTGACGTGATTCCGGACATACGCATATGCACCCGTGTCCAATTGAGCATGATCCAAGGTATCACCAGAGTTGCCGTACTCACGGGTCGTACTCCCACTGAAATCTTGCGGCTGACGCATCTGGATCAGGCCCTCCCGCTCTCGGTTTCCCAAATGAAGAAAGGGAGCCTGACAGCCCGTACGGTGCTTCTAAATGCCAGCTATCCGCTTTTTTACTGGGCGACACGAATCAAAATGAGGTTCGAATGAGCAAGCGACGGGTCCTGTTCGTGATGCATATGCCGCCACCCGTTCATGGTGCGGCTGTTGTCGGTGCGCAGATCCGGGACAGCCGGAGGGTTTCCGATGCTTTCGAGTGTCGGTATTTGAACCTTTCCGCATCCTCATCCCTGGAGGAAATCGGCAGAAGGCGTTTTCGGAAGTTGTTCTTTGTTGCGCATCTTCTCCGTCAGGTACAGCGGGAACTGCGTGAATGGAAACCGGACCTGGTGTATCTGACACCGACTTCCCAGTTGCCTGCCTTGTTCAAGGATTTTGCGGTAGCCTGCCTTGCGCGGATGTACGGCTGCAAGCGTGTGCTTCATTTCCATAACGTTGGCGTTGCCGCCCGTTCGGACCGTTGGCTGGACGACTGGGTCTATCGCCGATTGTTCGATGACGCAAGAGTTATCCTTCTGTCGGACAGACTTCGTCCCGATGTGGAGAAATATGTCCCGGCAGAGCGCATTTCCATCTGTCCAAACGGCGTGGCTGAAATGGCATTTCCTGCCGTGCCGGATTCATCGGCACCTATCCTGCTCTTCGTATCAAACCTTTCCCGTTCAAAGGGCATATATACCCTGCTGGAAGCTTGCCGGATCTTGCGTGGAAAAGTTGTTCCTTTCCGGTGTGAGATCGCGGGAGGGGAAACGTCCGATTTGAACGCTGAGGGACTCCGACGCCTTTTGCGGGAGTACGATCTCGAGGATTGGGTCCGGTATCACGGGCCCGTTTACGAGTCAGAGAAGGCTGCCCTGTTTGCCCAGGCTTCTGTCTTTGTATTCCCATCTTATAACGAAGCGCAAAGTTTGGTCGTCATTGAAGCTTTGAGTGCTCGGCTACCTGTAATTACGACCCCTGTCGGGGCGCTGCCGGACTTGGTGGTTGAGGATGAGAATGGTTATTTGGTCACACCTGGGGACGCCTCCGCACTGGCGGACCGGATCGAGAACCTTCTTGCCAGTCCGGAACGACGCAGGAAACTCGGAGAATCCAGCTATGCCCGATATCGTGAGCTCTTCACGCTGGATCAGTTTGAAAAAAAGATAGTATCGATTCTTAGCGATGCGTAACCTGTATTTCTCCAATGCTCCTGCCGGCTATCGGTATGATTTCTATCGGGCCCTCGCACGGAAGATGGACTGCGCGTTGTATTTCGAGAAACCTGGCGATACGACAATGGAATTGCCCATCCATGGTTTCTCTTCCAAGGACTTGCTGTCTCTCGTAAAACAATTCCGGCCAGAAGTGGTTTTTGTCCCGGAGTTTTCCACCACGGCCCTTCGAATGCTTCTTCTGGGGAAACGCTTCGGATTTCGCGTGATCTCCTTCTGCGACGACAGTCTGGACATGATACGGGGAAATGACTTCAGTTTGAAGCATCGATTCGCCCGTCAATGGCTGCCTCGTTTCCTGGATGGCGTCATTACTTTGAGCCCTTCCGTTTCGCAGTGGTACCGGAACCGGTTTGGATTGGATCCTTTGTGGATGCCTCTTATTGTTGACGAGCGTCGTATGAGGCCCGACCTGGAGCGGGTGCTTCCTCGCTCGGAGTTTATCAGGATTTCGAAGAAGCCTGTTGTCGCCTTCGTTGGGCGTTTTGTCGAATTGAAGAACATCCCGACTTTGATTAAGGCTTTCCAGCCCTTGAAGGACCGGGCTCAGTTGGTCTTGATTGGAGACGGCCCTCAGCGGGCTGCCCTGGAAGCCATAGCCCCGGACGCCCTGTTCACGGGCATGCTTGCCGGTGATGAACTGCTAGCCTGGTACAACCTCATCGACATCCTTGCTCTCCCCAGCACGCAGGAAGCGTATGGCGCTGTCACCGGAGAAGCCCTGATGGCGGGAGCGAAAGTGGTCGTCTCCCGGAAGGCCGGTTCGGCCGACCTGGTCCGGGAAGGGGAGAACGGATTTGTCGTGGATCCGATGGATGTAGCGGGGTTCGCGGACCGCATCAGACGGCTCCTGGATGAGGTGCCTTCCGACCGCCCCCTGACCCTTCGTGAGAATCTGCTGCCGTATCGATTTGAAACATGTATTCGGAACTTATTGGAAAAAATCAACGCTTTATGAATACTTTGGATATTATCAAGGCCCAAGTGGCTGAATCCATCCAGGTCAAGCAAGGCCTGCTTTCCAACGAGGCTGTGATGGCCAAGGTCGCTGTCGTGGCGGACGTGCTGGTCAAGGCTTACCAAGCCGGCCACAAGACCCTGTGGGCGGGCAACGGAGGCAGTGCGGCTGACGCGCAGCACATGGCCGGAGAACTGGTGAATAAGTTCACTTTCGATCGGCCGGGACTGCCGGCGCTGTCGCTCTCCACGGATACCTCCATCATTACGGCCGTCGGCAATGACTATGGCTTTGACCGGCTGTTCGCCCGGCAGGTGGAAGCCCAGGGATGTCCGGGGGATGTTTTCATCGGTATCTCCACTTCGGGGCGCTCCAAGAACATCGTCGAAGCGCTGAAAGCTTGTCGGGGAAAAGGCATTACCTCCGTTGCCATCGTCGGGGCGGACCCCTGTCCGCTGGATGAGGCCGATCATGTGATCCACGTTCCGTCCACGGTGACGCCTCGCATCCAGGAGTGCCAGACCCTCATTGGACATATCCTGTGCTACCTGGTCGAACAGTCCCTATTTGCTTGATGGATACCTCCTATCTGATCCTTGCCCTGGATTTCATCGCTTCCTTCCTGCTGGGAGGCGCAATGATCAGGTTGCTGCTCCGCATCGCTTATCACAACCGGGTGTTCGACCAGCCCGATGCCCGGAAGGTCCATACCATCCCTGTGCCGCGGCTGGGGGGCATGGCCTTCCTTCCAACCATCATCATCGTCATCGCCTTCACCATCGGCAGCCTGTACCGCTTCGATCTGGTCCACGCCAGTTTTACAGACAATGTCCTGTTCGTCCGGGTGGCCTACCTGATGGGCGCCGCCATGGTCCTTTATGTGGTCGGGGTGGCCGATGACCTGAGCGACATCGGGTACAAGACCAAGTTCGCCTTCCAGTTCCTGTCGGCCCTGATCCTGGCCTTTTCCGGCTTGTGGATCCGGAATCTTTACGGTTTGTTCGGCGTGTATGAGATTCCGGACTGGGTCGGGATTCCGCTGACACTGCTGCTGTTGGTCTTCGTAATGAACGCCCTGAACTTGATTGACGGCATTGACGGACTCGCGTCCGGCATCGCTATCGTTTCTCTGGCATGCTTCAGTGCCATCTTCATCTACGAACGACGGTTCGTCTACGCGATGACTTCGTTGTCCATCCTGGGCGTAGTCAGTGCATTCTGGTTGTTCAACGTGTTCGGCAAAGCAGAAAAGGAGACGAAACTCTACATGGGTGACACGGGTACCCTGACGCTGGGCCTGATCCTTTGTTTCTTCATACTGGGGCTCGGAACGTTCATCGGCCACAACGGTCCCACGCGGAACTGTAAGTATTTCACGATTGCCTTCACGTCCCTGATGATTCCGATGCTAGATGTGGTCCGACTCATCATCTACCGGATCAAGCATCACAAGAATCCTTTCAAACCGGACATGAACCATATCCATCACAAGCTCCTTCAACTGGGGCTGACGCCCCGGCAGGCGCTGTTCTCGCTGCTGACAGCCGATATCCTGCTGATCATGCTGAACGCCTTCTTCTCGATGTATGTGAATGTGAATGTCCTGTTTGTCGCGGACATCCTTATCTATTATCTTGCGATCCGTCTCTTGACGGACCGGATTGTCCATCCCAAGAATCTTGACAAAGCCTGAATCTTACCGGATTGGGAAGGTTCCCGTCCATGTCACTTCTGTTTCCGATGTGCGGGACCGGATCCTTGCCGCTGTCGAGGCGGGGGAGAAAGGGTATGTCTGCGTGTCCAACATGCGGACGGTTGTCGCCGCGAACCGGGATCCCGCGTATCTGGACGTGATGGAGCATTCGATCCTGAATGTTCCGGACGGGACGCCGTTGGTCTGGTGCGGAAAGGCATGGGGACTCTCCGTAGAACGGGTGGTGGGGCTGGACCTGTTCACGACCCTCTTGAAGGACGGTGTCCCACAGTTTTTCCTGGGCGATACTGAAGAAACGCTCGAAGCGGTGAAGGAAAAGGCAGTTTTGGAGGGATGCCCCGTCGCCGGCGTGTATTCTCCTCCATTCGCTCCTTTGGAAGAATATGATTTGCAGGGAATTGCGAAACGGATCACGGATTCCGGAGCCCGGATTGTCTGGACTTCCCTGCGAGCGCCGAAACAGGATTTCCTGGCCGCCCGGCTCATTCCTTTCGTAGAGGACGGCGTGGTATTCGTGGGAATCGGCGCCGCCTTCCGCCTGTATCTGGGCGAGTATGAGCTGGACCGGGGATGGCTCCAGAAAGTGGGTCTAGGGGGATTCAAGATGCGCCGGGGAACTTCTTTCTGGCAGGAAATGGACTGGTATTTTATCCATGGCGTCAGTTTGTTCCGATATCTGGCCGATATCTTGTTCTGTCGTTTGAGTAAATGCAAGAAATGATGAAAGGGAAGACAGCGCTTTTGGTAGGAGCGGATTCCTGCAAGACGCTTCCCCTTGCCTGGGCTCTGCACGGCAAAGGATTTTGGGTGGTGGGCTTGTTCGTGGGTCGGCTGAATTATGGCTATTCCTGCCGATATGTGGACGAACGGCTCATTTTCAGGGAATTGTTGGATTGTTTAGCAGCTCGGCCGTATTTGGAAAACCTGCTTTTGGCCCGACACTTCGATGTGGTCATCCCGTTGGAGGATGCGTGCGCTGATTTGTTGAGCCGGATGGACACTCCCGGTTTTCCGGACAAGAAGGCATTCGATGCCGGTTTCCAAAAGCAAAATCTGATGCGGCTCTGCGAACAGAAGGGGTATCCCCATCCGAAGACTTTTTTCCCCGAGGACGGTTTGCCGGACAATCTCCCTTTCCCTTTGCTGATTAAGCCTGACATCAGCTCGGGTGCAAGAGGAATATCCCGGGTGGATGGCCGCGACGGACTGGAGAAGGCCATCCGGGAGACGGTATCCCGCTTTGGACCTTGTCATTTGCAGCAACTCATTCCGCCTGGAGGCCGTCAAGTCGAGGTCCAGCTGTTTGTCGATGCGAATGGACGTCTAGTACAGCATTCCGTCATCGAAAAACACCGTTGGTATCCTTATAAAGGCGGAAGCAGCTGTTGCAATGTCTCTAGACGTGGTTCTTCCATCGTGGAAGTCTGTCATCGCATTCTATTGGACTTGCATTGGAAGGGCTTTGCCGATTTTGATACGATTGAAGATCCCCGGACAGGGGAGTTACTGGTCCTGGAGTTGAATCCGAGGCTCCCGGCGTGTATCAAAACCGCTTTCGTTGCCGGTGTTGATTGGGGGGATGTCCTCTCCGGGGAATACATGCATCTCCCGCACCGCTCCTATGAAGCCCGCGAAGGTGAGTGGCTCCGCTTCCTGGGGCTTGATTTCCTGTGGTTTATCCACAGCCCTGACCGTTTCAGAACAACTCCCTGCTGGTTCAAGTTTTTCGGCCGGAGAATCCATTACCAGGACATGGGGATGGGCTTTGATCCGCTCCCATGGTTTTCGGGAACGCTGGGTAACTTGCTCAAATTGTCCGACCGGTCTTTCCGCCGGAAAAAAGCCGGCATGAACTGATATGCGTGTCCTGACTATCGATCTGGAGGAGTGGTTCCACCTGCTGGACTATGACGCCACCCGCACGGAAGCGGAGTGGGGAAAGTTCGAGGTGCGGATTTACGAGAATACGGAGCGGCTGCTCCGGATTCTGGAGGATACGGGCTCCAGGGCGACATTCTTTGTGATCGGCTGGATCGCCAAGACGTATCCGGACCTCGTGCGGCGGATTGCGGAGCAATACCCCATCGGCACCCACACCGAGAACCACCAGCTCATCTGGCAGCAGACACCGGAGCAGTTCCGTGCCGATGTCCGGAATTCCATCCGGAGGCTTGAGGACATCACTGGGCAGAGGGTGGATACCTTCCGTGCGCCCGGGTTTTCCATCCGGCCTACGGAAGCGTGGGCTTTCGAAGTCCTCGAGGAGGAGGGGATTGTCGTGGACAGTTCCATCTTCCCGGCCCATGCGTCCCACGGCGGCTGGCCAGGATTTCCGTCGGACAGGCCGGTGCTCGTTCAAGGTGACGGGTTTTCCATCAAGGAGTTCCCGATGAGCCTGGCTCATTTTGCTGGACGACCGTTCGTGTTCGCCGGCGGCGGCTACTTCCGCCTGTTCCCTTATCCTCTCCTGCGCCGATGGACCCGGGAGCATGACGATTACAGCATCTGTTATATCCACCCGCGCGACCTCGATCCCGGTCAGCCGATGGTTCCAGGCCTAAGCCTGCCCCGGAAGTTCAAGTCCTATTACGGCCTCTCCGGGGCTGAAAAGAAACTTCGCCGCTACCTGGCTGAGTTTCCGTCCTTAGACCTGCGTTCTGCCGAACAGGCCATCGACTGGTCCCAGGCAACCGTGATTCAACCATGAACGAGTCCAAGCACCCTGGCCCTAAGCTTTTTCACTGGGTAGACGCCATGAAGACGATGGGGATGTTTTTCATCATCTATGGTCATCTGTTTTCTTATGGATACTCCTATGTTTATGCCTTCAATGTGCCGGTTTTCTTTATCCTTTCCGGTTTCCTGTTCAAGGAAGGCCAGCCGGCATCCGTCTTCTGGCACAAAGTATGGTGGCAGTTGGTCGTGCCTATGCTGGCGATTAGCGTGCTGAACAATACTTATCTGATTGTCAATGACTGGCTGCATCATCGGCTGGACTCGTCTCGGTTCCTTTTCCCCGTGGGCTTGCTGACTGGCCAGCATCGGTTCCTGGAAGTCTGCTGGTTCATATACACCCTGGTCCTGCTCAAGGTCATCAGTTTTTATATCCATGGGAACGGATTCCGGGTCCTGCTGGCCGTCGTTTTCCTGGTGGCCGCCTACATGCTCGCTCCGGTAATCCGACTCCATGATTGGAGAAACGCGGCGCTCTGCGTCTTGCTGGCTTACCCATTCTTCGTCATGGGGCATCTGGTAAAGGCAGGTGGATTCGCGCAAAGGGCCCTGCCATGGTGGGCGTGCGTTATCGGGATGATCCTGTCCTTTGCTGCCCTGTCCTTCATCGTCCGGGCGAACGGGGATGTCTTTCTGTATCGTTTCATTTTCGGGAACGACCTGGTGCTGTGCCTGTTGGGCGGACTGGCCGGAACGACGACGCTTTTTTTCGTATCCAAGTTGCTTGACTTTCCGGCCGGCTGGATCCGGACGCTGGCCGTGGGCTCAGTTGTGACGCTGGGGTTCCATCGCTACCTGATTGTCTTCTACCGCCATTTCTTCGACAAGAATCCGTTTGATTTCCTTGTCGCATTCATAATTCTTCTTATCTTTATCCCGGTCATCCGATTCTGTATCCGGCATGTCCCTTGGTTGGTCGGAAACAGGAAATGACCATGAATCTATTTCGGTTATATTATGAAAGGAATCGTCCTCGCCGGCGGCAGCGGCACCCGGCTTTATCCCATCACCAAAGGAGTGTCCAAGCAGCTCCTGCCCATTTATGACAAACCGATGATCTATTATCCGGTGTCCGTGCTCATGATGGCGGGCATCCGGGAGATCCTCATCATCTCCACGCCCCATGACTTGCCGGGCTTCGAGCGGCTGCTCGGGGACGGGTCGGACTTCGGGGTGAAGTTCTCCTATGCGGAGCAGCCGTCGCCGGATGGACTCGCCCAGGCCTTCATTATCGGGCGGGAGTTCATTGGGGATGACACGGCCTGTATGGTGCTGGGTGACAATATCTTCCATGGCGCCGGATTCGAGGCGCAGCTGAAACAGGCCGTGATCGATGCGGACCGCGGAATGGCGACCGTGTTCGGCTACTGGGTGTCCGATCCCGAGCGCTACGGCGTCGCGGAATTCGATGCGGAAGGCAAGTGCATTTCCATTGAGGAAAAGCCGGCCCAGCCCAAGTCCAACTACGCCGTGACCGGCCTGTATTTCTATCCGAACAAGGTGGTTGATGTCGCCGCTGCGGTGAAACCTTCCGCCCGGGGCGAACTGGAAATCACCTCCGTGAACCAGGCCTTCCTGGCCGATGGCGAGCTGCTTGTGCAGACGCTCGGCCGCGGCTTCGCCTGGCTGGATACCGGCACCCATGAGTCCCTTGCGGAAGCATCGACCTACATCGAGGTCATTGAAAAACGGCAAGGCCTCAAGATTGCCTGCCTGGAGGAAATCGCCTACCGGAACGGCTGGATTACCCGTGAAAAACTCCAGGAAGTCGCCTTCCCCATGCGCAAGAACCAGTACGGACAATATCTGTTGGATCTAGTATGATTGTCATTTCGACCAAGCGAAGCGCGTGGAGAAATCTGTTCATTCTCCTTGCCCTCCTGCTGGCGGCCTCCTGTACCCGCCCGGATATCCTCACGCTGTTCGTGGGCACCTACTCCGACGGGTTCTATGCCTATGATTTCGACCAGCGGGCAGGACGGTTCATCGGAGAAGGACCCATCGCGAAGGCGGAAATGCCCAACCCGTCGTACCTGACGGTCCATGGCAACAAGGTGTACGCCGTCTCCGAGATGCCCGACACCCGTGCCTCTGTCTGGGCCTGGCGTTGGGGCGGCAATGGCTTCGAGCTTATCAACTGCCAGCCCACCGGCGTCATGCCCGGCCCCGACCGGGCATCTGCTCCGTTCCGCGGCGAAGACCCTTGCTACGTGTCCACCGATGGCACTTTGCTTGCCGTCGCCAACTACTCCGGCGGTGCGCTTGCGACCTACCGGCTCCGGGAGGACGGGAGCATCGCCCCGCTGGACTCCCTGCTTGTCTCGGGCACCGGCGGTCCCGACCTGTCCCGCCAGGAGACGCCGCATGTCCATTGCGCGATCTTTTCTCCGGACGGCAAGCATCTCTTCTTCAGTGAGTTCAGTGCCGATGAAATCGGCCGTCTGGACGTGTATGCCGGTGGAGTACGGAACTACTGCCGCGCCGCCTCCCTGCATGCGGATTACGGCCCCCGGCACCTGCTGTTTGACGCTGCCGGCCAGCACCTGTACGTGATTGGCGAGCTCTCCGGCGATATTACTGTCTTCGATTATGCCGACGGAAACCTGACCGAGAAGCAGGTCATCAAGGCGGACCGCATGGACGCCCGCGGTGCCGCGGACATCCATTTCTCTCCGGACGGCAAATACCTGTATGCTTCGCTCCGCCTCCGCGGCGATGGCATCGTCGTCTTCGAGGTGGGCCCCGGCGGCCTTCTGAACTATGTCGGATACACGGCCACCGGCCCCCATCCGCGTAACTTCAACATAACCCCCAACGGCCGTTATGTCCTGGTCTGCTGCCGGGACAACGATGCGGTCGAGGTCTATGCCCGTGACGCCGCCACCGGACTCCTGACCTTCACCGGTGAGCGTCTCACCCTTGCCCGCCCGGTTTACGTGGGCTGGTAAACGACTGAAATCCATTCAATAACATGCGCTGCGAAGATCGTTTCTACGAAACCTACGGCCGGGATTACGACGGCATTGCCTTCTGTCCCTACCGCATCTGCCCCATCGGGGCCCATTCCGACCATAACCTCGGGAAAACCACCGGCCTGGCCATCGACAAAGGCATCCACATTGTCTATGCGGCCAAACAGAACGGGGTGGTGGAGATGTCCTCCATCCAGTTCCCCAAGCGGGCGCAGTGGCACATAGAGAATGTCCCGCCCCGGAAGGAAGGGGACTGGGCCGATTACCTCCGCGGCGCCACCCTCTCGCTGGAGCGCGATCATCGGCTGAAGGTCGGCATCTGCGGGGTCATCGAAGGTACGCTGCCTATCGGCGGGCTTTCTTCTTCCGCCGCCGTCATCATCGCTTTCCTGACGGCCCTCTGCCGCGTGAATGACATCCGGTTGACCCCGCAGGAACTCATCGACCTGGCCTATGATGCCGAACTGAACTACGTGGGCGTTTCCGTGGGCAAGCTCGACCAGAGCTGCGAGGTGCTCAGCCAGGCGCATCACCTGCTGTACCTGGATACGAAAGACGGTCAGTACGAGTTGATTCCGGAGCATCCGGACATGAGGCCGTATAGGATCGCCATCTTCTTCTCGGGGTTGGAGCACAGCCTGGCCGGATCGAAATACAACATGCGGGTGGACGAACTCCGCAGCGGCGTCTACGCCCTCCAGGCCTTTGCCGGGATGGAATATGGCAAGTTCAAGGATGCGATGGCCCGCAACGTTCCCCGGGATGTGTACGAGACCTACAAAGACCGGCTGCCTGAGCCCTGGCGTAAGCGCTGCGAGCATTGGTATACCGAGTTCGAACGTGTGGAGCAAGGTGCTGAAGCCTGGCGCCGGGGCGATATCGAGACCTACGGCCGGCTTTCCTTCGAATCCGGCTGGAGCAGCATCCACAACTGGGAGTCCGGCGCCCCGGAGCAGATCCGTCTGTACGAGATCATGCGGCAGACGGAAGGCATCTACGGCGGCCGTTTCTCCGGTGCGGGCTTCAAGGGCTGCTGCATGGCCCTCATAGATCCGGCTTATGCCGATGACATTGCCGAAAAGGTGAGCGCGGCCTACCTGAAAGACTTCCCACGCCTGGCCGACAAATACGGCGTCTATATCTGTGACAGCGCTGATGGATTGAACCTATGAAATGCCTGATTCTCGCCGCCGGCTACGCCACGCGGCTCTACCCCTTGACCGAGAACTTCCCGAAACCCCTCCTGAAAGTGGGGGAGAAGACCATTCTGGATTGGCTCATCGACGATATCGATACCGCCGGCCTGGTCGATCGGTACGTCGTCATCTCCAACCACAAGTTCGCCCCGATCTTCGAAGATTGGGCGAAGACGAAGCAGAAGATCACCATCCTCGACGATGGCACGTCTTCGAACGAGACCCGCCTCGGCGCCGTGCGCGATATCCAGTTTGCCATCGATTCGCTGGGCCTGGACGACGACCTGCTGGTTATTGCCGGGGATAATGTATTGGATTTCAGTCTGGTACGTTTTCTGGAATATGCCCGGGAGAAGGGCACATCCTGTATCATGCGGTACTATGAGCCGTCGGAGGAGAAACTCCACAAGACCGGCGTCGCCACGGTGGATGAGAACGGCCTGATCCTGGAAATGGAAGAGAAACCGGCCTGCCCCAAGAGCCACTGGTGCTGCCCGCCGTTCTACTTTTACCGCCGGAGTGACGTTCCGCTCGTGAAGGTGGGCATCGACAGCGGATGCGGCGTGGACGCTCCCGGCAGCTTCATTGCCTGGCTTTCCGCGCAGACTCCGGTCCATGCCTGGGAGATGCCCGGTAAGCGCTATGATATCGGCAATCTCGCCTCCTACGAGGAGGTCCAGCGGACTTATCACGGCATTTTATAGCTCTCGCGCATACGTATACGCGAGATTTTTCGTACCTTTGCGCGCAAAT
Source organism: uncultured Bacteroidia bacterium (assembly GCA_902785065.1). Taxonomy (GTDB): domain Bacteria; phylum Bacteroidota; class Bacteroidia; order Bacteroidales; family UBA932; genus Cryptobacteroides. Next base: position 63,570 of record CACZXH010000002.1, on the reverse strand, counting down.
TCAGAAAAGGATATATGAAACGTACTGCCCTTGAAGATACCAAGATCTGCGTGATCGGCCTCGGTTATGTCGGCCTGCCGCTTGCGCGCCTGTTTTCCACGAAATATCCCACCATCGGCTTTGATATGAACCGCCAGCGCGTGGAAGCGCTGATGGCCGGCCACGACGCCACCCTGGAAGTCTCCGACGAACTCTTGCAGGAAGCCATTGACAAGCACGGTTTCCGCTGTACGGCGGACCTGGACGAGGTGCGCGACTGCAACTTCTACGTGGTGGCCGTTCCGACGCCGGTGGACGAGAACAACCGCCCGGACCTGAAACCTCTGTGGGGCGCGTCCAAGACCGTGGGCGAAGTCATTTCCCGGGGCGACGTCGTCGTCTACGAGAGCACCGTGTATCCCGGCGTCACCGAGGAAGAATGCCTCCCGGTGGTGGAGCAGGTATCCGGTCTGAAGTTCAATGTCGATTTCTTTGCGGGCTATTCCCCGGAACGCATCAACCCGGGCGACAAGCAGCACACGGTGGAGAAGATCAAGAAAGTGACCTCCGGTTCCACGCCGGAAATCGCAGATTATGTGGACGCGGTCTACAACTCTGTTCTCGTGAACGGCACGCACAAGGCCCCGTCCATCCGGGTAGCCGAAGCCTCCAAGATCATCGAGAACTCCCAGCGCGACGTGAACATCGCTTTCATGAACGAGCTGGCGAAGATCTTCAACGCCATGGGCATTGACACGCACGACGTGATCGAGGCGGCCTCTTCCAAGTGGAACTTCATCAAGCTCAGCCCGGGCCTGGTGGGCGGCCACTGCATTTCTGTGGACCCTTACTACCTGATCCAGAAGGCGCAGGTGTACGGCGTTCTTCCGCGCGTGATGTCCAATGCGCGCCGCCTGAACGACGGCATGGGCGCCTACGTGGCGAACCAGACCATCAAGTGCATGAACAAGAAGGGTGTGGTGGTGAAGGATGCGAAGATCCTCATCCTGGGCATTACCTTCAAGGAGAACTGCCCGGATATCCGCAACACCAAGATTGTGGACATCTACCACACGCTGGAGGAATACACGCACCGGATCACGGTCTTCGACCCCTGGGCGGACAAGGATCATGTGATGTATGAGTATGGCATCGACGTGACGAACGAACTCCCGCAGGAGCAGTTCGACGCCGTCATCCTGGCTGTCGCACACCGGGAGTTTGAGAACCTGGACGTGAAGGGCCTCTTGAAGGAAAACGGCGTGATCTACGACGTCAAGGGATTCCTGGACCGGAACATCGTCGACGGAAGACTGTAAACTACGGATAACCTGCTATGAAAATCGCTGTCGCCGGAACCGGCTATGTGGGCCTTTCCATCGCCACGCTGCTTGCTCAGAAGCATACGGTCGTGGCTGTGGACGTGATTCCCGAAAAGGTGGAGAAGATCAACCGGAAGGTGAGTCCGATCGCCGACGAATACCTGGAAAGATACCTGGCGGAGAAGCCCCTGGACCTCGTCGCCACGCTGGACGGCCGGGCCGCCTACCGTGATGCGGACTTTGTCGTCATCGCCGCCCCCACCAATTACGACCCCAAGAAGAACTTCTTCGACACCTCCCATGTGGAGGAGGTCATCAACCTGGTCCTGGAGGTCAATCCCGACGCCGTGATGGTGATCAAGTCCACCGTGCCGGTGGGTTATACGAAGTCCACACGGGAGAAGTTCTCGTACCGCGAACGGCTGGCGGACGGCTCTTTCCGCGTCGTCACTCCGAAGATCCTTTTCGCCCCGGAATTCCTCCGGGAATCCAAGGCTTTGTACGATAACCTGTATCCTTCCCGGATCATTGTCGGATATGACGCCGCAGAGAAGGAGGCCGCGGAAACCTTTGCCGCCCTTATCAAGGAAGGCGCGCTGAAGGAGGACGTCCCCGTCCTGTTGATGGGGGACACCGAGGCGGAGGCCGTGAAGCTGTTTGCGAACACGTACCTGGCGCTCCGGGTGTCCTACTTCAACGAGCTGGATACGTATGCGGAGATGAAAGGGCTTGATACGCAGGCGATTATCAATGGCGTCTGCCTGGATCCCCGCATCGGCGCGCACTACAACAACCCGAGCTTCGGGTACGGCGGCTACTGCCTGCCGAAGGATACGAAGCAGCTCCTGGCGAACTTCAACGACGTGCCGGAGAACCTCATCAAGGCCATTGTGGATTCCAACCGCACCCGCAAGGACTACATCGCGGACCGTGTGCTCGAGAAGGCGGGCTACTACACCGCCTCCAGTGCTTTCGACTCCGCGAAGGAGAAGGAGGTCGTTGTGGGCGTGTACCGTCTTACGATGAAGACCGGCTCCGACAACTTCCGCCAGTCCGCTATCCAGGGCATCATGAAACGCATTAAGGCGAAGGGGGCCAAGGTCATCGTGTACGAGCCTACTCTGCAGGACGGTATCACCTTCTTCGGCTCCCGCGTCGTGAACGACCTGGCGGCTTTCAAGGCCCAGGCCCACGCCATCATCGCCAACCGTTATGATGCCGCCCTCGATGACGTGGCGGACAAAGTCTACACGCGCGATATCTTCAAGCGGGATTAGCCATGAAACGCTTTTGCCAGACCCTGGAACTCCGGGACGATCCGGAGATGATCGACAAGTACTGCGAGGCCCATGCGCATGTGTGGCCGGAAATCCAGGCCGGCATCCGCGAGGTCGGTATCCTGGACATGCAGATCTACCGCCTGGGCACCCGCCTTTTCATGATCATGGATACGGTGGACGACTTCGATTTCGTCGCCGACAACGCCCGGCTGGCCTCGCTCCCGCGCCAAGCGGAGTGGGAAGCCTATGTGGCGCAGTTCCAGGGCTGTGACCCTGCCGCCCCTTCCACAGCCAAGTGGCGGCTGATGGAAAAGATCTTCGAACTGGAGAAACCTGAATCCCTGTAGATGCCTGCCATCCTCACCGACCGTCTGCACCGCCTGGCCTATGCGACTGACGCATCGGCCTACCGCGAGATACCGGAAGGGGTGGCCTATCCCGAAACCGTCGAGGATGTGCAGGAACTCGTTGCCGAAGCGCGGCGGCGGGGAACCTGCCTGATTCCCCGTGCGGCCGGCACTTCGCTCGCCGGCCAGGTGGTGGGGAAGGGAATCGTCGTGGACATCAGGGGCTGGAACAAGATCCTGGAAATCAATGCGGAGGAGCGTTTGGCCCGGGTGCAGCCCGGGGTCGTCCGCGACGAACTGAACCTCGCCCTGAAGCCGTACGGCCTGCTTTTCTCGCCGGAAACGTCCACCAGCAACCGGTGCTGCATCGGCGGCATGTTCGGGAACAACTCTTGCGGGACGCATTCGCTGGTTTACGGCGGCACCCGGGACCATGTCATCGCCTGCAAGGGCGTGCTGTCCGACGGCTCCGATTTCGATACGATCCGGGTGAAGGATTCCGCCTACCGGGCGGCCCGTCCACGGTTGGATGCCATTCTCACACAACTCGAGACCTGGCGCGACGATCCGGAAACCCGTCGGCTGATCGAAGAGAACTACCCGGACAAGAGCCTCAGGCGCCGCAGCTGCGGCTATGCCATCGACGAGGCCCTGCTGGATACCGACCTGTGCAAGCTCCTCGCCGGCAGCGAAGGGACCTTGGCTTTCATCACCGAAATAACCGTTTCCCTGGACCCGCTTCCGCCGAAGGAGAAGATGGTGGTCTGTGCCCATTGCGGTACGCTGGAAGGCAGTTTCGAGGCCAATCTCGTCGCCCTCGGGCACCATCCCGCCGCCGTCGAGCTGATGGACGGCAAGATCCTGGAACTGAGTTTCCAGAACATTGAACTGAAACGGAACACGACATTTGTGCAGGGTCTGCCGGCAGCGCTGCTGATCGCTGAGTTCTGGGGTGATACGCGCGAAGAAATCGACGCCAAAGCCGCCGCCTTCGAGCAGGATGCAGAATCCTCCGGGCTGGTGTACGCTTGCACCCGGGTGTACGGGGCCGATGTCGCCAGGGTCTGGGACTTGCGGAAAGCCGGACTGGGCGTGCTCAGCGGCATGAAAGGCGACGCCAAGCCCATTGGCGTGGTCGAGGATACCGCCGTGGCGCCCGAGCGGCTTCCCGCCTATATGCGGGACTTCCGCGCGATGCTGGAACGCTTGCAGACATCCTGTGTCTTTTATGGCCACATCAGTACGGGCGAACTGCATCTCCGGCCGATCCTGAATATCAAGACAGGGGAGGGGCGGAGGCTGTTCCGCGCCATTGCCGGCGAGACGGCGGCCTTGGTGCGCAAGCACAAAGGGAGCCTGAGCGGCGAGCATGGCGACGGCCGCCTCCGCGGCGAATTCATTCCGCTGATGTACGGGCCGGAAGTCTATAAACTCCTGCGGGAAGTCAAGCGCTGCTGGGATCCTGAAGGCGTTTTCAACCGGAACAAGATCGTGGACACACCGCCGATGGACGAGGGCCTTCGGTTCGACGAGAACCAGCGCTATGTCATCGAGGACGCGAAGACCGTGTACAACTGGCGGGCGGTGTTCGATGAATGCCGGGTCGAAGGAGCCAGCGGTGTTCGTTCGCAGGCCCATGCGCTGATGTGCTCGATCGAGCAGTGCAACGGTGCCGGCGCCTGCCTGAAGTCCAATCTGATCGGCGGGACGATGTGCCCGGCTTTCAGGGAATCCGGCGATGAACTGCGCTCCACCCGGGCTCGCGCGAACATCCTGCGCGAAGCGCTGACGCGCGGCGACGGTTTCTCCGATCCCGCCGTGGCCGAGGTCCTGGACTCCTGTCTCGCCTGCAAGGGATGCCTTTCCGAATGTCCGTCCAATGTGGACATGACACGGTTGCGCAGCGAGATCCTGCAGCAGAAATACGACCGCCAGGGAACGCCGCTGCACACGTGGATGGTGGCGCGGATGGCCTCCTTCGAGGCGTTGGGCGCCCTCGTCCGGCCGCTGTACAATTTCTTCGCGACGTGGAAACCTTCCGCTTCGCTTATCAAACGGATTGTCCGCTTCTCCGCGGACCGTCAGATCCCTACGCTCTCCCGCTACAGCATGCGGAAGCTGGTCTCGATGGAGCGGCAGCCTCGCGGAGGCCGCCAGGTCTACCTCTTTGCGGACGAGTTCACGAACCACCAGGAGGCGGAGCTGGGCCTGACGTTCGTCCGGCTTCTGAACCGGCTGGGCTATCGCGTGGAGATTCCCCGGCACGTGGAAAGCGGCCGCGCGGCCATCTCCAAGGGCTGTCTGCGACTCGCACGGAAGTATGCCGTGAAGAATGTCTCCCTTCTGAAGGACATTGTATCGGATGAAACGCCCCTCGTGGGAATCGAGCCATCCTGCATCCTGTCTTTCCGCGACGAGTATCCCGATCTCGTGCCGCCGGAATTGCGCTCCGAAGCGCAGGCCCTCGGCCGTAACTGCCTGCTGTTCGATGAGTTCCTGGTTCGGGAATTCCGGGCCGGGCGCATCGGCAAGGACGCTTTCCGCGAGGTCCGGGCCGATATCTGGCTGCATGGACACTGCCAGCAGAAGTCCCTCATCGGCGTCGGAAAGTCGGCGGAAATGCTCCGCATGATCCCCGGTGCGACCATCCATGTGATTCCGAGCGGCTGCTGCGGCATGGCGGGTTCCTTCGGGTACGAAAAGGAGCACTATGCCACTTCGATGGCCATCGGGGAGATGGTCCTGTTCCCGGCGGTCCGCCAGGCCGGACCGGACGCCATTGTCGCCGCGCCGGGCACTTCCTGCCGCCAGCAGATCCTGGATGGGACCGGCATCCGGGCCCGTCATCCGGTCGAGGTTTTGTTCGATTGTCTGAAATAATTGCTATCTTTATACCCCGAAAGAACTTGCAAGCTATGATTACCCGTGTTTTCAGGCTGACGGAAGCGTCGGCGAAGTATATCGGCAGACTCCCGAAGGAGAACGCCATCCTGGTCGTGAAGTCCGAACATAAGGTGCGTCATCTGTTCATTGACGCCCTGGAAGTGGCGCTGTACCAGCGTGGGGATACGAAACCCGCCTTCGCGGCCATCGGCGACTATTTCAAGGGCATGGTCTCCGACCAGGCCTTCCGGGAGAAGATCGACGCCGAACTCCAGGCGCTCCGGCATTATGTCGATGAGGGTGTGGTGTACCGTCCCGCCTTCGAGACCATCCGCGACTATGTGCTGGGCAAGTGCGCCCGCATGTGCGCGGAAACGGTCCATGCGGTGGTCGGCGGCACCTTTGTGGACGGCGCCGAAGTGATGGTATGCGAGGAAGACCACGGCGCGCTCCGGGTGGACTGGAATACGTCCATGACCCGTTTGAACGAGCGTACGGCCAAGCCCGGCCTGTATGTGATGTCCAGCGGCTATGGCCACAATCCCTATGGCTTCAGCATCCGGCTGGGCCGCCGCGGCGAGGACCTGATGGCGATGACCATCGCGGCCCATTTCGGAGAGCCCGCCGAGGTCTATGTCCTCGGCGACCGGATCCTGGGCATTCCGGCCATGACCTATGAAGAAGCGGCCGTGTTTTGCTCGGGAACGGATGGCGCCTTCGCGCCCGCCGCGCTCCTGCCCATGATGAAGGCGGGGCTTCCGATCCTGGTGAAGGACGTTGCCGATCCTTCCTGCCTGACAGTCATCTCCGGCAGCAAACCAGCCTCCGACCATGTGGTCACAGGCTTCGTGGTGGAGGATGGATTCGCGCTCATTAACGTGCGCGGTACCGGCCTGGTGGGCAAGGTGGGCGTTTCTTCGTCCATATTCGGCGCGCTGGCGCGCGGAGGCGTGAACATCCGCTTTATTTCCCAGCCTTCTTCCGAGTTCTGCATCACGATCGCGGTGGCTACGGCTGACCTTCCCGCCGCCCGCGAGGCGCTTTCCGGCCTGTACAAGGATGGTGAGGTTTCCCTGGACGACGCGGTGGATTTCGTGGAAGATGTCTGCCTCCTGTCCGTCTGCGGCAACGGCATGAAGAACGTTCCCGGCACCTCAGGCCGCATTTACACCGCCCTCGGTGCCTACGGTGTGAATATCATTTCCGCCGCCCAAGGTGGTGACGAACTCACGATTTCCTTCGTGATCCGTGCAGCGGACCGCGCCGCCGCCGAGGAAGCGCTCTCGATCTTATAGCCGTATACGCGGTTGAAACCTGCGGGGCTTGCTGGAAAGCAAGCCTCTTTTTTGTTGTTATCTAATTGACGTCAAATTGTCAAGTTGTATTTAAATGCTCTGAAATTTTGTCAAGTTGCGTAAAAGCCGTAACTTTGTATCTATGGTAGATTACGAGATTATCAACAAAATCAAGGCTGCATTGACCCAGAAAGGTGTTTCGCAGCGGGAGCTAGCGGAGCGGATCGGCAAGGACGAGACGGTCGTGAGCCGGTGGCTGGCCGGAAAAGTAGGCATCGGCGGACAAAGTCTCAAGCAGATCGAGGCTGCGCTCGTCATCAACTTGACAAAAGAAAGACAACGTACGATGAAGACCGCGCTCATTACGGGCGTGGCGGGCCAGGATGGCTCATACCTCTCTGAGTTCCTGCTCGAGAAGGGCTACGACGTGCATGGCATTATCCGACGCAGTTCGGTGGACTTCCGCGAGCGCATCGCGCACCTGGAAGGTCAGCCCCGTTTCCACCTGCATTATGCCGACATGGGCGACTCCATGAGCCTCGTCCAGGTTATCGGCAAAGTCCGTCCGGACGAGATTTACAACCTCGCGGCGCAGAGTCACGTCCAGGTGAGTTTCGACTCCCCGGAGTATACGGCGAATGTCGATGCGACCGGCGTCCTCCGCATCCTGGAGGCCGTCCGCCAGTGCGGACTCGCAGGGACCTGCCGGATCTACCAGGCATCGACCTCAGAGTTGTATGGCAAGGTGGAGGAAGTGCCTCAGAATGAGAATACGCCGTTCCATCCTTACAGCCCGTACGCCGTCGCGAAACTGTATGGTTTCTGGATTGTCAAGGAATACCGGGAGGCCTATGGCATGTACTGCTGCTCCGGTATCCTGTTCAACCACGAATCCGAGCGCCGTGGCGAGACGTTCGTCACGCGCAAGATCACGCTGGCCGCCGCCCGCATCGCCCAGGGCAAGCAGGACAAGTTGTACCTTGGCAACCTGTCCAGTCTCCGTGACTGGGGCTATGCAAAGGATTACGTCGAGTGCATGTGGCTTATCCTGCAGCAGAAGAAGGCCGAGGACTTCGTCATCGCCACCGGTGTGCAGCACAGCGTGCGCGATTTCTGCCTCCTGGCCTTCCGACACGCCGGCATCGAACTCGAGTTCGTCGGGGAAGGGGCTGATGAAAAAGGCATCGACAAGGCCACCGGCCGCGTCCTGGTGGAGGTGAGTCCGGACTTCTACCGGCCCACCGACGTGGTGAACCTCTGGGGCGACCCGACCAAGGCCCGGGCGAAATTGGGCTGGAACCCGCAGAAAACGACCTTCGAGCAGCTTGTGAAGCTGATGGTGGACCATGATATGGCAAAGGTCGCCGGCGAGGGCGTGGCGGAGAAGGTGCGGATGAACCTCGCGGAGTATCTGGAAAAGGGTATCGTGAAATAGATTTCTCGGCAAGCTCGAAATGACAAAGGGAGGCAAACTCGAAATGACAAAGAAGGTATTTGTATCGGGGTGCTACGACTTGCTGCACAGCGGCCATGTGGAGTTTTTCCGGCAGGCGGCGCAGTATGGCGACCTGTATGTGGGAATCGGCTCGGACGAGACCATCCTGCACTATAAGCATCACAAGACGATCTACAGCGAGGACGAGCGGTTGTTCATGGTAAAGGCGATCCGCTATGTGAAGGACGCCTATATCAATGCCGGCGACGGGATCATGGACTTCGTGCCTACGCTGGATGTCGTCAAGCCGGACGTCTTCGTGGTCAACGAGGACGGCGGGAACGAAGAGAAGCGCCGGCTGTGCGAAGAGCGCGGCATCGAGTATGTCGTGCTGCAGCGTACGCCGCAGGAGGGGCTGCAGGCCCGCTCCAGTACGGCGCTGAAGCAGACGCCCTGCCAGATTCCCACGCGTCTGGATCTCGCCGGCACATGGATCGACCAGCCATACGTGTCCTGCTTCGCGCCCGGATGGGCGATCACCATCTCGCTGGAGCCTACCTTCGAGGTGCGCGAGCGCTGCGGACTGTCCACATCGACCCGGAACATGATCCGGAAAATCTGGCCGTTCCAGTTGCCGAACATGGATCCGGAGACCCTCGCAAAGCTCGTTTTCTGCTTCGAGAACGATCCGGAACGCTCCGACGGCATCGTGTCCGGAGCCCAGGATTCCATCGGCATCTGCATGCCGGGGCTCGTGCGCCATTGGTACGACAACCGTTTCTGGCCGGACAAGATCGAGTCCTGCCACGACGAGGCCATCCTTTCCTGGCTCGAGGACCATCTGTGCATGGTCCCGATGTTCCCGCGTCGCCCGGGCTGCTCCGTGGTGGAAGGGAAAGACCTCACCAAACCCAAGGTGGAAACGCTGGCGAAGGCCGCCGACGATTGTTGGAAAGCGATTCTCGCCCGCGACCTGGCCGGTTTTGCCGCCGCCTACAAGGCTTCCTTCGAGGCCCAGGTGGCGATGTTCCCGGCCATGATCCAGCCGGGCGTACCGGAGTATATCGACCGATACGGTTCCATGGACGGCGTCCTGGCGTGGAAGATGCCCGGTGCCGGCGGGGGCGGTTACCTCGCCCTCGTCTGCGCCGACCGGGCCCATTTCCCGGCAGAAGCCATTGAACTGCATATCAGAAGGAGAGGAACGCTATGATGGAGAAAAACGCGAAAATCTATGTGGCGGGCCACCGCGGGATGGTGGGCTCCGCCATTGTCCGGGAGCTTCAGCGCCAGGGCTATACGAATATCTTGACCCGTACGCACAAGGAACTGGACCTCACCCGTCAGGCGGATGTGGAGGCGTTCTTTGCCGCCGAAAAGCCGGAATATGTGTTCCTGGCGGCGGCGAAGGTGGGCGGCATCGTCGCCAACCAGAGCGCCCTCGCGGACTTCATGTATGACAACATGATTCTGGAAATGAACGTCATCCACGCAGCCTGGGTCAACGGCTGCAAGAAACTCGAATTCCTGGGCTCCAGCTGTATCTATCCGCGCCTGGCGTCCCAGCCGATGCCGGAGAGCTGCCTGCTGACCGGCGAACTGGAAAAGACCAACGAAGCCTACGCTTTGGCAAAGATCTCCGGCCTCAAGTACTGCGAGTTCCTGAACCGCCAGTACGGGACGGACTACATTTCCGTGATGCCGACGAACCTGTATGGCCCGAATGACAATTACCACCCCGAGCACAGCCACGTGCTTCCGGCCCTGATCCGCCGCTTCCACGAAGCGAAGGTCGCCGGTCTGGACGAAGTGACCTGCTGGGGCGACGGCTCTCCGCTCCGCGAGTTCCTCTATGTCGATGACCTCGCAAACCTGTGCGTATTCCTGATGAACAACTACAGTGGGAACGAAACCGTGAACGCAGGCACCGGCAAGGAGCTCACCATCAAGGCGCTCACCGAACTGGTCGCCAAGGTCGTCGGCTATACGGGCGCCATCAAGTGGGATACTTCACGCCCGAACGGCACCCCGCGCAAGCTCCTGGACGTCTCCAAGGCCACTGCCCTCGGCTGGACCTACAAGACCGGACTGGAAGACGGTATCCGTCTTGCCTACAATGATTTCCTGTCCAATCCCATGCGTGCAGAGCGATAGTTTTTTTTGCTATCTTTGCATTCATGTTCAAAACCATACTCAAGCAAGTCAGGCAGTACAAGGCCGCGGCCCTGCTGACCCCGCTGTGGACGACCCTGGAGGTGATCATGGGCGTGCTGATCCCGTATGTGACGGCGTCCATCATCGACAAGGGCATCGGCGCGGGGAGCCTGCCGGATGTGTACCGGTACGGGGCGATGATGATCGGCATCGCCTGCCTGAGCCTCCTGTTCGGCATCCTGGCCGGCCGGTTCGCCGCCTACAGCAGCACCGGCCTCGCGGCGAACCTGCGCCTGGCGATGTATGAGAACATCCAGCGTTTCTCCTTCTCTGACATCGACAAGTTCTCAACGGCCGGGCTCGTCACGCGGATGACCACGGACGTGTCCAGCATCCAGAGTGCTTTCCAGATGCTGCTCCGGGTCTCGTTCCGGGCTCCGCTGAACATGGTTTCGGCGCTGGGAATGTGTTTCCTGATCCATAAGAAACTGAGTATCATCTTCCTGGTCGCGATGGTCGTCCTGAGTGCGTTCCTGACCGTGCTGATCACCCGCGCCGCGAAGCTCTTCAAGCAGATCCTTCTCAAGGTGGATGCCCTGAACGGCGTGGTGCAGGAGAATGTCGATGCCATCCGCGTGGTGAAGGCCTTCGTGCGGGAGGACCACGAAATGTCCAAGTTCGACAAAGCCGCCCTGGGCCTCTATACGATGAATCTCAAGGCGGAGACGCTGATGGCCCTGAACGGCCCGGTGATGAACCTCATCGTCAACGGTTGCATCATCGCCCTGAGCTGGTGGGGCGCGCATTTCATTGTGGAAGGAAGCCTCACCACGGGCCAGCTGACCTCGCTTTTCAGCTATATCATGACGGTCCTCACCTCGCTGATGATGCTGTCCATGATCTTCGTCCAGCTCACCCAGAGCGCGGCCAGCGCGGCCCGTATCGCCGAGGTGATCGACGAGGAACCTGACATGGCCGAGCCGGCCGACCCGGTGACGGAAGTCCCGGACGGCCGCATCGACTTCAACCACGTCTACTTTTCCTACAAGCGGGGCGGTGACTATGCCCTGGAAGACATCGACCTGCACATCCGCGCCGGTGAGACCATTGGCATTATCGGTGGTACCGGCAGCGGCAAATCCTCCCTCGTGAACCTGATGGCCCGCCTGTACGACGTGTCCGAAGGGTCCGTGGAGGTGGGTGGCATCGATGTCCGGAAATATGCCATGCAGGTCCTCCGGGACGAGGTCGCAATGGTCCTGCAGAAGAGCACGCTGTTCTCCGGGACGATCCTCGACAACCTTCGCTGGGGAAAGGAGGACGCCACCCTCGAAGAATGCCGGGAGGCGTGCCGCCAGGCCTGCGCCGACGAATTCATCGAGAGTTTCCCCGATCGGTATGACACGGTCATCGACCAGGGCGGCACCAATGTCTCCGGCGGCCAGCGGCAGCGCCTGTGCATCGCCCGGGCCTTGCTGAAGCATCCGAAAGTGCTGGTGCTGGACGACTCCACCTCGGCCGTCGACACGGCGACCGACGCCGCCATCCGCGCGACCTTCAATGCCCGCATCCCAGGCACGACGAAGGTCATTATCTCCCAGCGCATCCTCTCCATCCAGGAGGCCGACCGTATCGTGGTGATGGACAACGGCCGTGTGGCCGCGTTCGACACGCACGAGAACCTCCTGCGCACCTGCGATATCTATTCCGAAATCTACGAAATGCAGACGAGCGGCGGCTCGGGCGATTTCGACGAACCCCAAGCCTAGCCTATGCCACCCGGATTCAACCATCACCCTGGACAGGACCGCGGGCCGCGGGCCGGCGCCACCCTGAAGGACCTCAAGAAGGATTCGACGGTCTTCCGTCTGTTCAAGTACATCTTCAAGAACTACAAGGTGAACTTTATCGTGGTGACCCTGTGCATCATCGTGTCATCCGTCACCTCGCTCGCTTCATCCCTGTTCACCCGGACCCTCATTGACGATTATATCACGCCCATGACGGCCGCCGCGGCGCCGGATTACGCGCCGCTCGCCGTCGCCCTGGTGAAACTGGGTGCCATCATTCTCGTGGGTATTATCGCCGGCTACGTGCAGTCGCTCATCATGATCCACGTGGGGCAGGGGACGATGCTCCGCATTCGGAAGGACCTGTTCTCCCACATGGAGACGTTGCCGCTCAAGTATTTCGACAACCACTCGCACGGTGACATCATGTCCGTGTACACCAATGACGTGGACACGCTCCGGCAGGTGGTGGGCAACTCCGTCCCCAGCCTCTTCCGTTCACTTGTCACGATTGTCGCCACATTCGTGAGCATGGTCGTCCTGAGTGTCCCGCTCACCGTCGTGGCCGTTCTGATGGCTTTCCTCATGTATAAGGTGACGACCGGTCTCGGAAAGCTTTCCCGCAAATACTTCGTGGAGCGGCAGCGCAACCTGGGCCGCGTGAACGGCTTCATTGAGGAGATGGTATCCGGCCAGAAAGTCGTCAAGGTCTACTGTCATGAGGAGAAGGCCCTGGAAGCGTTCGCCGGTCTGAACGAGGAACTGCGCGCGAGCGTGTACAACGCCAACAAGATCGGCAATATCATCATGCCGATCAACTCCAACATCGGCAACTTCATGTACGTGCTCCTCGCGATCCTGGGCTCGCTCATCGCCCTGGGCCATCTGCCCGGAGCGGCCCTGACCCTGGGCTCGCTGGTCTCCTTCCTCACCCTGCAGCGGAATTTCACCCGTCCCGTCACCCAGATCTCCAATGAAATCAATTCGATCGTCATGGCTTCCGCCGGTACCGACCGCCTGTATGCCCTGCTGGACGAACAGTCCGAGGTGGACGAGGGCTGCGTCACCCTGGAGAAAGAAGGGGAGGGCCGGTGGTCCTGGAAGGAAGCGGACGGCTCGCTCCGGAAGCTGGAGGGCCTCGTGTCCCTGTCGGACGTAGACTTCAGTTATGTTCCTGAAAAACAAGTACTTTTCGATATCACGCTGACGGCTTATCCCGGCCAGAAGATCGCTTTCGTGGGGGGGACCGGCGCGGGTAAGACCACCATTACGAACCTGATCAACCGTTTTTACGAGATCCAGGACGGCACGATCACGTACGACGGTTTCAGCGTCGCGGGAATCAAGAAGGCCGACCTCAGGCGTTCCCTCGGCATTGTGCTGCAGGAGACGAAACTCTTCAGCGGTTCCGTGCTGGACAACATCCGTTATGGACGCCTGGATGCCACGGACGAGGAATGCCGGGACGCCGCGCGCCTGGTGCATGCCGATGCGTTCATCCGCCGTCTTCCCAACGGGTATGACACGGTCCTGGACGCCGACGGCGGCAACCTGTCGCAGGGCGAGCGCCAGCTCCTCGCGATCGCCCGCGCCGCCGTGGCGGACCCGCCGGTACTCATCCTGGACGAGGCGACCTCCTCCATCGACACCCGCACGGAAAGACTCATCCAGCAGGGGATGGACTCCCTGATGAAGGGGCGCACGACCTTCGTGATCGCCCACCGCCTGTCCACGGTCCAGAACGCCGACTACATTGCCGTGATGGACCACGGCCGCATCATCGAGCGCGGCAAGCACTTCGAGCTCCTGGAGCAGAAGGGCAAGTATTATGAACTCTATACCGGAAACCAGATTACCTAAAATGACTTACAGGAATCTTACTCAGAAGGAAATCATTCAATTGCAGGCCGCCGGCTGTGAAGCGGACCATTGGGAAAACGTGCTGACGTCCGCCCCGGCGGTGGACCATATCAAGCGGGTGCGTTTCTCCGGCACTGTGCGTTTTGGACAGTTCGACCGGGAATTCGAATTCCCGGGCGGGCTGCGCAAGCATGCCGGCATGCATGATGCAACCCTGCACAACGTGACCGTCGGCGACAACTGCCTCATCGAGAACATATCCAACTATATTGCCAATTACGAAATCGGCCATGACACGGTCCTGGAGAATGTGGACCTGGTCCTGACGGACGGCCCCTGCCGCTTCGGCAACGGCGTTTCCGTCTCGGTCCTGAACGAGACCGGCGGCCGCGAGGTGCTGATCTACGACCGTCTTACCGCACAAATCGCCTATGTGATGGCCATGTACCGCCACCGTCCGGAGCTCGTGAAGGCCCTGGACCGGATGGTCGAAGACTATGCGGCATCCCAGGAGGCGACCGTCGGTACGATCGGCAGCCATGTGTTCATCCGCAACACGCGTTACCTGAACGGCGTGCGGATCGGGGACTACGCGGTCATCAGCGGCGTGAACCGGTTGCGGAACGGCACCGTGCACAGCAACGAGGCGGCGCCGGCCCAGATCGGCCATGGGGTGATCGCCGACAATTTCATCATCTGCAGCGGTTCCCACCTGACGGACAATGCGACTTTCACGCGTTGCTTCATCGGGCAGGCCTGCCACTTCGGGCACGGGTACAGCGCTTCCGATTCGTTGTTTTTCTCCAATTGCCAGGGCGAAAACGGCGAGGCCTGCTCCATTTTCGCAGGCCCGTTCACGGTGACCCACCACAAATCGACCCTCCTCATCGCCGGTAACTTCTCCTTCATGAACGCAGGCAGCGGCTCCAACCAGTCCAACCACATGTACAAGCTGGGGCCGATCCACCAGGGCATCCTGGAGCGTGGCGCGAAGACCTCGTCCGACTCCTACATTCTCTGGCCTTCCCGCGTGGGCGCCTTCTCGCTCGTGATGGGCCGGCATGTGAACCACTCCGATACGACCTGGCTTCCGTTCTCGTATCTCATTGAGCAGCAGAACACGACCTACCTCGTCCCGGGCGTGAACCTCCGGAGCGTCGGCACCATCCGCGATGCCCAGAAGTGGCCCAAGCGCGACGCCCGCAAGGATCCCGACCGCCTGGACTGCATCAACTACAACCTGTTGAGCCCTTATACCATTCAAAAGATGTTCAAGGGCATCCAATTGCTGAAGAACCTGCAGCATTCCTCCGGCGAACTGTCCGACGTCTATTCCTACCACAGCGCGAAGATCCGGAACAGCTCGCTCCGGAAGGGACTGGACCTGTACCGGATTGCCATCACGAAGTTCCTGGGGAACTCCATCATCAAGAAATTGGAAGACCTTCCGGCGGGCGCCCCGGACGAGGCGATCCGCGAGGCCTTGAAGCCTGAGCTCCCCGATGGAAGGGGCAAGTGGACGGACCTCAGCGGCCTCATCGCCCCGAAGGAGTTGGTGGATGGCCTGCTGGACCGGATTGAGAAAGGGGACATCCAGGACCTCGGGACGGTGGACAGCGTCTTCCGCCGGATGCACGCGGAGTACTACCGGCTGGAATGGACCTGGGCCTATGACAAGTATGCCGAGTTCTTCGGCTTCCCGCTGGAGACGGTGACAGCCGCCCAGGTGCGGGAGATCGTCATGAAGTGGAAGGAAGCGGTCATCGGCCTGGACGACATGCTCTACGAGGACGCCCGGAAGGAGTTCAACCTGGCCTCGATGACGGGCTTCGGCGCCGATGGCTCCCGCGAGGAAAAAGAACTGGACTTCGAGCAGGTTCGCGGCGATTTCGAGTCCAATTCCTTTGTGCAGGCCGTCCTGGAGCACATTCGTGTCAAGCGTGCGCTCGGAGACGAGCTGCTCGCGCGCCTGCGGGCTTAATCGGTCATGGACAGTCAATAAGGTTTTCCCGCTAGAGAATCCCGAGCAGGTGGCTGCGCGAAAGCATGCAGTCGCCGATCGGCGCTGCCTGGTTCCGGAGCTTGGAGAACTTGATCGCCGTGTCCTGGTTGGCAATGGTCTGCGCGTGGCGCTTCACGGCGCTGCGGACGGCCAGCAGGAGGTAGTCTCCCGCCATGGCCACCTTGCCGCCGAGGACGACAAGCTGCGGGTTGAAGACATTGATCAGGCCCGCCAGGCCGCGGCCGAGGTTGGCGCCGATCTTCTCGATGGTCTCAATGGTGAGGATGTCCTCCTCCTGGACCGCCTTGAAAATGTCGTTCAGGTTCACCTTGCCCTGGTCCTTGAAGATGCGGGAGAGGGAAGAGGCGCGTCCTGCCTGGAGCTGCTCGCTGATCATGCGCACGAGGGCGGAGCCCGAGGCGCCGGTCTCCAGGCAGCCCACCTTGCCGCAGCGGCAGATCTGGTCGTTGTCCAGGAGCGGGAAATGGCCGAATTCGCCCGAATAGCCGGACGTTCCGTAATACAGGCGGCCATCCAGGATCATGCCCATGCCCAGACCCCAGCTCACGTTGACGAAAAGGACGTTCTTTTCCTTCTTGACCACCCCGGAAAGGTACTCGCCATAGGTCATGGCCCGGGAGTCGTTCTCAATCACCACGGGGATGTCCAGGTCTTCGGAGAGGATCCTGTTGATAGGTCGGTCCGGATCGAAGGAGTACAGGTTGCTGTAACCCGTCTTCGGGTTCACGCGGCCGGCGACACTGATGCCCATCCCGAGTACGCGGTTCCAGTCCAAGTCGTGCTCCACGAAGAAGTCACGGATGTTCTTCGAAATGGTGTGGAGGCAGGCTTCGTCAATCTCCAGGATGAAGGGGATGTTGTCTTCGAAGCAGACGAGCCCGCCCTTGAAGTCGGTGACCGCGATGCTGGCGTGCGTATGCCGGATATCCAGGCCGATGAAATAGCCGGCCTCGGGGTTCAGCCCGTAGATGCTGGGCCGGCGTCCGCCGGAAGTGCCGGACTTCCCGAGCTCGATCATGAACCCTTCGTCCATCAGTTCGCCAATGAGCTTTGTCACCGTGGGGACGCTGGTGTTGATCTGCTCGCTGAGGGCGGCGATGCTGTATTCCCCGCTCTGGATGCAGAGGCGAAGGATGGTCTTTTTCAGAATGGAATTCTTGTTGTCTTTTTTGTCTAGGAAAGTAGTTCGCATCGTCTTTCAATTTAGATATGCAAAAATAAGATATTTTTTTAGAAATAAAAATAGGGTTTTGAAAATTCCTTAAATTATTTTTGAGAAAAATACCTCCCTTAGCAAGTTCTGCGAAAAAACGTTATATTTGTAAGTTGAGAAAAAGGTACGCTATGTTCGGAAGGCTCAAAAAATGGATGCATTCGTTCCGGCTCTCGATCAAGTCGAAAATGGTGCTGGCCCTGAGCGCCATCGCCGTCGTCCTGATCGTGTCGGGCGTCATCTCCTTTGTCGAATACAGGCGCATGTCCACCTATGTGTCCGACATGATCGCCGAGGATATCAACAGCATCAACGTGGCGCAGAAGCTGGCGGCGGTCACCGACAGCTACAACCTGCAGATCCTCGCCGTCATCGGCGACGATTCGCTGAATTCGCTGCCGGACTTCGACCAGCAGGGTTTCGTCTCTTATTGTGATTCGCTGCGCTCTTCCTTCTCCGGGGAGAACGTCCTCCCGCTTACGGACTCCGTCCTGTATTCCTACTCGGCGTACATGCTCACTTCCCTGGAACTGGAGCAGGTCCTCCAGTCCGATTTCATCGACTCGCGGACCTGGTACTTCGAACGCCTGCAGCCTTCCTTCAACCGGCTGAATGGAGATATCGACCGCCTCAGCCAGGCCATGTACGACGACCTGCAGGCGAACTCCGAGGATTTCGACCAAGGTTTCATCCGGAGCATGATGCCGGTGGTCGCCTCCGTCGCCGTGGGCGTCCTCCTCGTGATCCTCCTGATGTTCTTCATCATCAGCTACTATGTGAATCCGTTGAACCGGATGCTCGCAGGGCTGGATGATTACCGGTCCATGGGCCGGCGATACAGTTATACTTTCGAAGGGGACGACCAGTTGCTTGAACTGAATGAAGGCATTACCGAACTCACCGAGGAGAACCGGCAGTACCGCCGCCGGATCAAGCTCCTGAAGGAAACCCAGTCCCGGACGGAGGAAGCCGAATGAACCTGAAAGTCATATCGCGGAACACGGGAATGGCGCTCCTGGTGAGCTCGCTGTTCATGCTGGTCGCGGCAGGCATCTCGCTGCTCGATGGCGGGGACAAGGCGCTGGCGCCGCTCCTGATCAGTTTTGCGCTGACTTTCACCGTGGGTATCTTCCCTTTCATTTTTGTTCGCAGGACGGACGGTATTACGCTCAGGGACGGTTACATGATCATCTTCCTGTCCTGGATCCTGTCCTTCCTGTTCGGGATGCTGCCCTATGCGCTGTATGGCGGCCCGTTCACCCTCGCCAACGCCTGGTTCGAGAGCGTGTCAGGTTTCACCACCACCGGCGCCACCATCCTGGAGGATGTGGAAGCGCTTCCGCGGAGTCTGCTGTTCTGGCGGTCTTCCACGCATTTCATCGGCGGTCTCGGTGTCGTGGTGTTCCTGCTCCTGATCATCCCGAACTCCTCGCCGGTGCGCCTGCGGCTTACCAATATGGAGCTGTCGTCCATTTCCCGCGAGGATTATCAGTCCCGGGCCAACAAGTCCGTGTCCATTTTCGCGCGGGTGTACCTGGCCATCTTCGCCCTGGCTTTCCTGAGTTTCTGGGCGGCCGGCATGTCCGCATTCGACGCCGTCAACCACGCCTTCAGCGTATGTGCGACGGGGGGATTCTCCACCCATAATCTGTCCGTGGGCTATTTCCATTCCACGCTCATCTCCGTCCTCACGATTATCTTCATGACCCTGGCATCGCTGCATTTCGGCTTGCTGTATATGTCCTTCGTGAACCGTTCGCTCCGACCGCTCAACAACCCGGTGCTGAAGTTCTTCCTGTTCAGCCTCGCCGGCGGATCCTTCCTGGCGGCTGTCTCGCTCAAGCTGCAGGGAGTGGACGCTACCTGGGGCGAAGCGTTCCTGGATGCGACTTTCCATGTCGTCAGCTACACGTCCACCTCGGGACTGGCGATCAGCGACAATGCCAACTGGCCCATGCTGCCGTGCTTCATCCTGATCCTCGGCGGTCTCGTCTGCGGTTGCGCGGGGTCGACCACGTGCGGACTCAAGTCCGACCGCATGCTGGTACTGTTCAAGGCCATCCGGATGCAGATTGTCAAGACCCTGTATCCCTCCTCCATCTTCGAGGTCCGCTTCGGAAAGCGGATGCTGCGGGACGAGGAAGTCTATCAGCAGATCCTCTATATCGCCCTGTTCCTCCTTCTGATTGCCTTGTCCTCCGTCCTGTGCGTGGTTATCGGTGACCCGAACCAACATGCACTGCTGGGCTCCATCGCTTCCCTGACGAATGTGGGACCGTCCCTCGGGACCATCGGTTCGTTCGGCAATTACAACGCGGAGCCGGACGCCCTCAAGTTCATCTTCTCGTTCGACATGTTCCTCGGGCGCGTGGAGATCTATCCCATCCTCGCCGTCATCGCGAGCGTTTTCCACAAGGGGTAGCCTATGGACCGGGCAGGATTCCTGTACCATGAGTTCCTGCGTCGGCTCCCGTACGAGCCGACGTCCTGCCAGGATGCCCTGATGCGCGATATCGGGGAATTCCTGACTTCGGATGAGGGCGATATCCTGGTCGTCAACGGGTACGCCGGCACCGGCAAGACAACGGTCCTGGCGGCCGTGGTATCGGCCTTCACGGACCTGAAGACGCCCGTCATCCTGATGGCACCGACCGGGCGGTCGGCTAAGGTGCTCTCCGGGTACACCGGACGCCCGGCATCCACGGTACACAAGCAGATCTATCGGCAGAAATCCCATGGGGACGACGGTTTCGGTCAGTTTTCCCTGGCGCCGAACAAGGCGAAGAATACGCTCTTCATCGTGGATGAGGTATCACTGATCGGTATCGAGGCGGGGGAGCGGCAGAGTACCGCGGCCTTCGGCTCGGGCAACTTGCTGGAGGACCTCATCCTGTACCTGCGCAGCGGGGTCGATTGCCGGATGATTCTGGTCGGGGATTCGGCGCAGCTGCCGCCCGTGGGCCTGGACCGCTCTCCGGCGCTGTCGGAGGAATACATGGCCGGCGTCGGGGGTGTCCGCTTCTCGGAACTCCGGACGGTGGTCCGCCAGCAGGCGGATTCCGGCATCCTCGGGAATGCGACGCACCTGCGGGAACTGCTGGAGGAGGACTGCGAGATTCCACTGGACGAACTGGGGTTGACGGTTGCCGGCTTCGACGACGTGCAGCGTCTTTCCGGCGGCGAACTCATCGAGACATTGACCGATGCTTATGCGAAGTACGGCGAGGACGAGACCGTCGTCCTGTGCCGGTCCAACAAGCGGGCGAACCGCTACAATGCCGGTATCCGCGCGCAGGTCCAATTCCGGGAGGAGCGCCTCGTGCGGGACGACAAACTGATGATCGTCCGGAACTGCTACCACTTCGCCGAGGAGCTGGAGGGGACGGACTACATTGCCAACGGCGACATCTGCAAGCTGGTCCGCATCGGCCATTATGAGGACCGCTACGGCCTGCATTTCGCGGAAGCCCGCCTGCGTTTCCCCGACTATCAGGACCAGGAGATCGTCGCCAAGGTCATCCTGGATACCCTGGAGGCGGAATCCGCCGGCCTGACCTATGAGCAGGCGAACGCGCTGTACCAGGGTGTCAACGAGGACTATGCCCATCTGTCCACCAAGAAAAAGCGGTACGACGCCGTCCGGGAGGACCCTTTCTTCAATGCCCTGCAGCTGAAATACGCCAATGCCATCACCTGCCACAAGTCCCAGGGCGGCCAGTGGCGCTGCGTTTTCATCGACAACCCCTTCTGGCAGGATTTCCTAACCCCGGACGATCTCAAATGGCTCTACACGGCCCTCACCCGCGCCGTTGAAAAAGTATATCTCGTGAATTTCAAAAACGAACTGTTTGTTTAACCTTGTCATTTCGAGCGAAGTCGAGAAATCTAATAGTAAGTGATATGAAGAAGTTATTCCTGACCTTTACTGTCCTCGCGGCCCTTGTCTCCGGCGCTTTCGCCCAGGAGTTCAACCGGATGCCCTATGCCTACAAGTGGCTGGGCGACAAGGAAGTGGCGTTCACGTACAACGGAATGTACACCGACGATGGCTGCTTCAAGCTGGTGATGCCCAAGGGGACGAAGGTGACGGGCGTGAAAGCGCCGGAGAAGTTCTCCGATTTCCCGCTGCGGCCCGAAGGCGCCGTGAACCTCACGTATTCGCCTGATTCCACGATGCTCGCCTTTACGCGTGCCAATGACCTGTATGTGGTTACAATCGCTGACGGGAAGGAATGCCGCCTGACCTTTGACGGAACGGCCACGGTGATGAACGGCTACGCCTCTTGGGTGTACTACGAGGAGATCCTCGGCCGTCCGTCCCGCTACCGGGCCTTCTGGTGGTCGCCGGACAGCAAAAAGCTCGCCTTCTATCATTTCGACGACACGGAAGTGCCGATGTTCCCGATCTACTCGCCCTTCGGACAGGACGGGAAGATCCGCGAGACCCATTATCCGAAGGTGGGGGAGAAGAACCCGGACGTGAAGATCGGCTTTGTCGATGTGCCCGCGGCGTTCGCCGGCCGGGTGTCGACGGTCTGGGCCGATTTCGACGAGAAGGAGGACCAGTACTTCGGCATCCCCTTCTGGTCGGACGACTCCCGGACATTCTACGTCGCCCGCGAACCCCGTATCCAGAACACCCTGGACCTGTATGCCGTGTCGCCGGTAGACGGTTCCAAGAACGTCCTCTACCATGAGTATTATCCCACCTGGCTGGATTGGATCGAGGGCATGCTGTTCACGGAGAAGGGCCTGTATATGGTCCGCGCCTTCGAGACGGGTTGGCAGCAGATCTATTTCCTGGGCTATGACGGCACGGTCCGCCGCCTGACTGACGGCCCGAACTGGCGTGTCTCCCTGGTCCGCGCGGAGAAGGACGGCTCTGTCTATTTCACCGCCCAGCGGGACGAACTCCACATTCGTCAGGCTCTCTACAAAGTCTCTCCCAAGGGAGTCATTACCCCCCTGACGGACGAATCCCTGAACGTAGCCGGCGTACAGTTCTCCCCGGATGGAAAGTATTTCGTCGCGCAGACTTCTTCGCTGGCGGTTCCGCCGCAACTGCGTGTGTATCAGACTTCCAAGCCCTCCAAGAATTGGCTCGTTGCGGATCAGAAGGGTCCGGATTTCGACGCTTCCAAGTACTCCCTCGGCCAGGTAATCACCATTGAGAATGAGGGCTTTGTCCTTCCGGGCATCATGGTGCTCCCGAAGGATTTCGACCAGGCGAAGCAGTATCCCGTCCATGTGGACATCTATGGCGGTCCTGATTCTCCGCAGGTGACCGACCGCTGGACCGCGCCCACCCGCTATGCCTGGTACCAGCAGAACGGCATCATCGAACTGATCGCCGACTGCCGCGCCTCGGGCCACAATGGCCGCGCCGGCCTGGACTGCATCTACAAGCAGCTCTCCACGGTGGAGGTCGATGACTTCGTCGCCTGGGCGGAATACCTCCAGAGCCTGCCGTATGTGAAGGGAGACAAGATCGGAGTCGAGGGCTTCTCCTTCGGCGGCACCATGACGGCCTTGTTGGTGGCGACGGCTCCGCAAGCCTTCCACTACGGCATCGCCGGCGGCGGCGTCTATGACTGGAAGCTCTACGATACGCACTACACCGAGCGCTTCATGTCCACGCCCGAGGACAACCCGGACGGCTATGCCCGCACCCGCGCAGTGGACCGCATCGCCTCCTATCCGGCCCGCCCCGGCGATGACGGCTCCGTGATGCTCAAGCTCACCCACGGCACCGGCGACGACAATGTCCACTACCAGAACACCCTCCAGCTCATCGACGCCCTCCACAAGATCGGCGCCTCCTTCGACTTCATGGTCTACCCCGACGGCATGCACGGCTACCGCGGCTACCAGGGCGCCCACTTCCAGGCCGAAAACAACGCCTTCTGGCTCAAGTACCTGAAAGGGGAGTAGCAGGACGTCGTTCCATTCGCTTAATGCGGGTGACGTCCCATTTTTGAGGACGTTACCTGCATTCTGAGCCCTTATTGCGGGTAGCGTCCCTGTTTTCGGGACGTTACCCGCACTCGGTGATATGACTTAACTGACAAATGGCTGGGAGGTCTGGCGGGCGGCGGGGGCTCCGGCGTCATGCGTCTTTCATCGTGCTCGCACGGTGTCGGGAAGGCGCTTGACGGCGAACTCGCTCAGTTAGTCCCGCAGGCGGGCCTAACTAGCGCTCAAACAGACGCCGTCATCCCGTTCCGGGACCGCGCCTTCCCTCGCGGCTCGCGGTCGATGAAAGCCGAAATCCGCCGGAGCCTCCCGCCGCCCGCTTCAGACCTCCCCGGAATCTGAAAGAAAGTTGTAAATTTTATTTGCAAATATGTAAGTTATACTTTACTTTTGTGGTGTTAAACTTTACAAGATATGAACACACAAAAGAAACTGTATCTGTTGCCGCACCGGTGTCAGTTGATTGGGTGGATCCTGGTTGGGGTTTCCCTTGTTTTCGCTGTTGGCTGCCTACTGTTCATCAAAGGGCAAAGCGACCGAGAAACCTATGCTGGATTGGGAGTCATTTTATCTTTTATCGGCTTGTTCCTTGCCGGGTTGTCCCGAGAAAGACAAGAAGATGAGTTTACCGTGTTTTTACGTACGCGCTCGGCCTTGACGGCGGTTGCTTTCATGTTTGCGTTTAGAATCCTTCTTGTCCTGATTATGTTGACTATGGGTATGTTGACAACAATGAATGTGATTGGTGAAGAAGTGTTCTTAGACAACCGTATTGTGGCTCTGTCTTTCAAATCGCTTCTGAAATCGACCGGGTTTAGCGGAGCCTTTGTCTTGTATCTGCTCCTGTACAAGATCCGCCTGGCGCGCTACTACAAGGAGGTCAATGATGAAGAATAACATCCGTGTCGAAAGGGCCGTGCTGCGCATCTCGCAGCAGGAGCTCGCCGATGCAGTCGGGGTGTCCCGACAAACCATATACGCTATCGAGAACGGGAAGTTCATTCCGTCCACGGAACTGGCGCTCAAGTTATCGGCCTATTTCGGGAAGACGGTCAATGACATCTTCTCGCTGGATTAATCCCTATTCCAGCGCTTCGGCGAGGATGGAGATGGGGTGCTTGACCTTGTAGGGGGTGGACATCTCGAGCTGCCATTTGCAGGTTTCGCAGTCGCAGGCGACGAAGTCGGGGTTCACGGACTTGATCTGGTCGAAGAGGGGCTTGCCGATGGCCTGGGAGGCCTCGTAGTTCTCTTTCTTGAAGCCGTAGGTGCCGGAGATGCCGCAGCAGTTGGAGTCGAGGAGGGTGAATTCCACGCCGGGGATCATCTTCAGCAGTTCGGTGGAGAAGATACCCCAGCCCAGTTTCTCCAAATGGCAGGGGATATGGTAGGCGATCCGGGCGCGGTAGTTCTCCTTGAACTTGAGCTGCGCCTGGCCGGATTCGATCAACTGGTAAATATACCGGGTGGCGAGGAGGATGGAGTCCTTGATGCCGCTGTTGTCGACCTGCAACAGACCGGGATACTCTTCGCGGATGGTCATTACGCAGGTGGAGGAAGTGGTGAGGACCTTGAGTCCGGCGTCTACGGCCTTCTGGATGACATCCACGTTGTGTTTCGCGTTCTTCGTCGCTTTCTTGGACATCCCGTTCGCGATGAGGGCTACGCCGCAGCATTTTTCCTTGTCCAGCAACTGGACACCGATGCCAAGGGCGTTCATCACCTTCACGAAATCCTTACCCAGCCGGGGGTAGTTGTAGTTTACGTAGCATCCATGGTAGTAGGCGACCTGCTTGTCGAACTTCGCCTGCTCCTTGGCGCGGCGCTTGAGCCAGCGTTCGAAGCTGCGGCCGCTGTACTTCGGGAAAGTGCGGTGCTTGTCGATAGCGAAGGTCGCATCCAGGACTGTCTTTGTGATGCCGAGAGCGGTGGTTCCGTTCACGATGGGCGCGAACGGGCGGGCGAGCTTGCCCATGAAATCCGTGTTCGCCAGCACGACGTCGCGGAGCTTGGGCTGCGCGTGGTCGTACTTGATGCGGGCGGACTGGATAATGTCCGCCACTTTCACGCCGGACGGGCACACGACTTCGCAGCGCTTGCAGTTCAGGCAGTACTTGAGCGCCTGGTTGAAGAAGTACGGATCCTTGAGGCGGAGCCGCTCTCCGTCAGGGCCGGCCTGCTTGGGGCCGGGGTAGCGCGGGTTCACCGGCACGACCGGGCAATAGGCCGTGCAGATGGTGCATTTCATGCATTCCTCGAAATTATGCGCGCTGGCGGTGTATTCCTGCAGTTTCATACGTTCCCTCCTTTGATGGTGTCCACGACCGCGAAGGCCGTCCGAATGGCGAGCCCGGCCGCCGTTCCGTAATCCTCTTTCCGGGTACCGCCGAGCACGGAGCCGATGCAGAAAAGGTTCTTCACCGGTTCGCCGTCCTTGACGGCGTGCAGTAAAGCGTCCGTCTTGACGCCGAAGTCCATGAACGGCTGCTCCGCAAAAAAGTCGGCATCGTACCAGTCTTTCCGTTCCGCGGGATAGTCGATGTCCAGTCCGAACAGGGGCTCGTACACCTGCGTAGGCGTAGCGGCGAGACCTTTGGAGAAGTAGCCGCCGGAAGCGAGGATGAAGTGGTCGGCGAAGAGCCGGGCCGTGTCCAGGTTCCGGGTGGTAATACTGGAGACGACGCCCTCGTGCAGGGCGGCGGAGGTGACTTCGTCACCCATCAGGAAGGTGCCCCCCAGCACCTCGAAACGGCGTTTCAGCAGCATTTGGGTGCGGATGCCCGGCACGGATGGGGGCATCGTCCCGACGAAGGCCACGCGGGCGGGGAGGGCGGTCCTGATCTTGTCCAGCACGGAGGCGTCCTTAAGCCCGAACACCTGCGGGAGGATGATGAGGTCCTCGTCCCCGAGCAGAATACGGATATCAGAGACGGCCTTTTCCCAGTATTCGTCCAGCACGCGGGCGATGTTTACCGAGCGCATTTCGCTAGGGCTCGTCCGGAGGTGTTCCATCTCCGGCAGGCGCACGAAGCGGATCCGGCAGGCTGTGCCGGCCTTCTCCAGCGTTTCCGCGAGGAACGTGCAATAGAAGTCGTGGAAGCCGGTGAAATTGACGATAAGCGCCTTTTCGGCGATATGTTCCTCCGGGAAGACGGTCACGTCCTCCAGGGTCAGGGAAACGGGCTGGAACTTGCCCATGGGCATGAGCTGCAGTCCGTCGATGGCGTTGGTGCGTACGCCGGCCGCGGCGAACAGGGCCGAAACCCGTTCCCGGACCGGTGCGGCCTCTTCGAAACTGCCGGAGAAAAAATGCATCGCATTCTGCCCGGCGCTTACGATGGCGACTTTCTGGCCTGCCTCCTGGAGGCTGATGCCTGCGGTGAGGCCCGCCAGGCCTCCGCCGATGATCACAGTATCGAATCTCATACGCCCAATACGTGTTTATAGACCCACTGCGTATATTCCGCTTCGCGGAGGGCGTCGCCCCAGCCGATGGGGTACATGCCCTTCCAGCGCTCGGTCATGAAGTCCTGCAGGTCGGCGCGGGCGCGGTCGGCGCAGCCGTGCGCCTTGGCGAGCAGGCCGGCTGCCCGGCAGCCGCAGAGCTCGCCCTGGCACGTGCCCATGCCTACGCGCGTTCTCCGCCGGAGGTCCGTCAGCCCGTTCACGTCCAGCCGCTCGATCGCGGAATTGATCTCGCCCACGGACACTTCCTCGCACTCACAGATGAGGGACTGGTCCAGCGAGTCGGCCGACTGGATGCGGGCGGCGCCGGTGCCCAGACGGCCTGCGGCCGCCTTCTGCACCGTGGTCGGATTCTCCCAGATTTTCTCGGCCACCTCGCGGAAGCTCTTTTCGCCGGACCCCGGCAGGGGAGTCGAGGCCGTCTCGCAGGCCTTGTCCACGGCGAGTTTCTTGCACACCAGGTCGGTGGCCATCTCGGCCATCAGCCGGTAGGTCATCAGCTTACCGCCGGTAATGGAAATGAAACCCTTCACGCCGTCGCGCGTCTCATGGTCCAGGCAGACGATTCCGCGGCTGATGTTGCGGCCGGAGGGATCGTTGTCCGCGCTGACCAGCGGACGGACGCCGGCGTAAGCCCTTAGGATTCGGGTGCTTGCGAGGGCGGGCGCGAGCTTGGCGCCTTCCTCGATAAGAAGGTTTACCTCCTCGGGCGTGACGCGCACGCCGTCACATTCCTCGAACGGGATCTTAGTGGAAGTCGTGCCGATGATGCACACGGTATCGCCCGGAACAAGGATGTCGGCGTTCGCAGGCTTGCGGCAGCGATTGATGACGATGCCGTTCACGCGGTGTGCGAAGATCAGGAGGGCGCCCTTGGCCGGGAACATGCCGATCTTGACGCCGGCAAGGTCCGCGATGCGCTGGCCCCAAATGCCGGCGGCATTGACGGTAATGTTCGCGTAATACTGGCCGGACTTGTGGGTCTGGTGATTGTACGTCTTCACGCCCACGACGCGGTCGCCGTCCTTGATGACGCCGGTGACCTCGGTGTACAGGAGGACCTGGGCGCCGTGGAGCTTCGCGTCCACCATGTTCGCGGCGCACAGGCGGAACGGGTCCACGCTGCCGTCCGGCACCTTGACGGCGC
Organism: uncultured Bacteroidia bacterium; assembly: GCA_902785065.1. GTDB lineage: Bacteria > Bacteroidota > Bacteroidia > Bacteroidales > UBA932 > Cryptobacteroides. Next base: position 35,404 of record CACZXH010000002.1, on the reverse strand, counting down.
CGATAATGTCGGGGTTCATGGCCGGTTCCATCCGGAGGGCCTCCTTCGGGTCCACAATCTCCGCGTTGATGCCCGCGGCGAGGCAGGATTCGACAAACTTGGCCTGGTAGTTGAGGTCGTCCTCCGGGAGGGTGATGAAGAAGCCGTCGGTCTCGTCCACGCAGTGGGACGCGATCCGGCGGAGGATCATGTTCTCGCGGATACACTCGTTCGCGGACTCCTGGTCCGTCACGGCATAGCGCGCGCCGGAGTGCAGCAGGCCGTGGTTCCGGCCCGTCGCTCCGGTGGCGATGTCATGCCGTTCGATGAGGAGGACCTTCAGGCCGCGCATCGCACAGTCCCTCGCCGTGCCGGCACCGGTGATGCCGCCGCCGACGATAATGACATCGTACTCGTTCCTTTTCATTTGATATCCAATAGTTTATGTGTCTGCAGCGACAACCGCCAAAGGGGATGCCGCTGTATGTGGTCTATGGTTTCGGCCAATACGGCCTTGTTCTTCGTTTCGTCGCCGGTGTCACAGGGCTGCAGGAAATGCCAGTCCGCAGGGAACGCCGCCCATTTCTCGTCGATGCCGTCCTCATACACGACTTTCACCTCGTCGGCCCTTTCCAGCACGACGGTCCCGTCGCCTTTGAGGCCTTTCACGCCGGTTTTCGGGCTCAGGGTCACCCAGTCCACGCCTGCCGGCAGGGGACGGGTCCCATTCGTCTCGACATGGACCTGGAATCCGGCCGCGTGCAGGGCCTCGACGAGGGCGACGTCCAGCTGCAGCGAAGGCTCGCCGCCGGTGACACAGACTCTCCTGCAAACTCCTCCAGCCTGAAGGATTTCTGTCACGATTTCCTCCGCGCTCATCTCCCGATATCCGCTGTGGTCCGTATCGCAGAACGGGCACTTCAGGTTGCAGCCGGAGAAGCGCAGGAACACCATCGGCGTCCCGGTCCAGAACCCTTCTCCCTGCAGGGAATAGAATATTTCGTTGACCCGGTACACTAGTCCCTTTCGTATGCGGCCATGTTCATTTCGGACTCCCAGACTTCGACCTTGTAGGCGTTGGGGGTGCGGTCGCAGATCCAGCGGGCGATGTTCTCGGCCGTCGGGTTCATCGGCAGGACTTCGTTCAGGAACTTGTGGTCGGTGAAGTCCGTGACCATGCCGTCCTGGTTGAGGGTTTCGGACTTGCAGTAGATCTTGACGATCCAGTTGTGGCCGTGCAGGTCCTCGCACTTGCTCTCATAGGAGAGCATCAGGCTGTGCGCAGCCGAGATTTCAAGTCTTTTACAGACGTAGTACATAGGCGTTTATGCTTCGTATTCGGTGGGGTCGAAGCCTTCAAGGGCTTCTTTCCGTTCGGTGCAGGTCCCGCAGCGGCCGCAATGCTTCTCGCCGCCCTTGTAGCAGGAATAGGTAAGGGAATAGTCAATCCCAAGCGCCTGACCGCGGAGGGCGATGTCGCGCTTGGTGATGGTGCAGTAGGGGGAGACGATGCGGACGCCGTTGTAGGTGCCCGCTTCGGCCGCCCGGTCGAAGGCGTCCACGAATTCCGGACGGCAGTCCGGATAGATGGCGTGGTCGCCGCCGTGGTTCGCCAGGAGGACGGTATCGAGGTCATTGCTTTCCGCCAGGCCCACGGCCACGGCGAGCATGATGCCGTTGCGGAAGGGGACGACGGTGGATTTCATGTTGTCGTCGGCATAGCTTCCTTCGGGGATGTCGCCGCCGGAGAGGAGGAGGTCGCTGCGGAAGTACTTGCCGATGAATTCGAGTGGAATCACCCGGTGCGGGATACCGAGGCGACGGCAGTTTTCCACTGCGTATGCTATTTCCCGGGCGTTGTGCTTGGAACCGTAGTCGAAGGTGACGGCCAGCGCGATGCTGTCCTTGTACTCGTACAGGAGCGTCGTGCTGTCCAGCCCGCCGGAATAGATGAGGATTGCTTTCATTCCTTGTTTATATTTTTCAAATATAAGAATATTTTTCCTAACTTTGGGCCAATTTAAACCGACTGTTAGAAACAAATGTACAAGATTATCCAGAAGGAAATGCTGACCCCGAACATCTGCCGGATGGTCGTGGAAGCACCGAGGCTGGCGGCCGCCGCCAAGCCCGGCCAGTTCCTGATTGTCAGGGCTGACGAGAAAGGAGAGCGCATTCCGCTGACCATCAGTGATTTCGATGTTGAGAAAGGCACTGTCACCATCGTCACCCAGCCCATCGGCGCCTCGACGCAGGACATCGTGGCCTTCGAGGAAGGGGAGTCCTTCGCCGACGTGGTCGGCCCGCTCGGAAATCCGTCCGAGTTCATCGAGATGAGCCCTGAGCAACTCGCGGCGAGCCATTTCATCTTCATCGCAGGCGGTGTCGGTACCGCCCCGGTCTATCCGCAGGCCAAATGGCTGCACGCGCACGGCGCCAAGGTCGATGTGATCATCGGCGCCAAGACCGCCTCCCTGCTGATTTACAAGGAAGAAATGGCCGCTGTCTGCGACCATCTCCACCTCTGCACCGATGACGGCTCCGAGGGCTTCCATGGCATGGTCACCGCGCTTCTGGAGAAGCTTGTGAACGACGGCAACCAGTACACCCAGGCCGTCGCCATCGGCCCCATGATTATGATGAAGTTCACCACGCTGACTGCGAAGAAACTCGGTCTGCCCATCGTCGTGAGCCTGAACACCCTGATGGTGGACGGCACCGGCATGTGCGGCGCCTGCCGCGTCACCGTGGCCGGCAAGACCCGCTTCGCCTGTGTGGAAGGTCCCGAATTCAACGGCTACGACGTCGACTTCGATGAAGCGATGCGCCGGCAGGGACAGTACCGCACGGAAGAGACGGAGGCCCGCGAGAATCACGTATGTAAAATCGGTAGAGGTTAATGGCTATGGCAAACAAGATTGGAAGAGTTCCCGTCCGGGAACAGGACCCGAAAGTGAGGGCGACCAATTTCGAAGAGGTCTGCTACGGATACAATGTCGATGAGGCGATGCTTGAGGCCACCCGCTGCCTGCATTGCAAGAACCCCCGCTGCGTGGGCGCCTGCCCCGTAGGCATCCAGATTCCCGAATTCATCGCGAAGGTCAAGGACGGCGATTTCGCCGGCGCCGCGGCGGTCATCGCCGAGGACAGCTCACTTCCGGCCATTTGCGGCCGCGTGTGCCCGCAGGAAACCCAGTGCGAAGGCAGCTGCATCCTGGGCATCAAGGGCGAGAGCGTTGCGATCGGCAAGCTCGAGCGTTTCGTGGCCGACTGGACGCGCGAGCAGGGCCAGGCCCCTGCCGCCGCCATTGCTCCCTCCAACGGCAAGAAAGTGGCGATCATCGGCTCCGGTCCTTCGGGCCTGGCCTGCGCCGCGGACCTTGCAAAGCTCGGTTATGACGTGACTATCTTCGAGGCGCTGCACCGTCCGGGCGGCGTGCTCGAGTACGGCATTCCCGAGTTCCGCCTTCCGAAGGACAAGGTCGTCGCCGCTGAGATCGAGGCCGTCAAGGCCCTCGGCGTCAAGATCGAACTGGACGTAATCATCGGCCGGACCGTTACCATCGATTCCCTAATGGACAAGGAAGGCTTCGAGGCCGTGTTCGTCGGCTCCGGCGCCGGTCTTCCCCGTTTCATGGGCATCCCGGGCGAGAACGCCAACGGTGTCTTCTCCGCCAACGAGTTCCTGACCCGCAACAACCTGATGAAGGCTTTCCGTCCGGACTATCTCACCCCGATCCACGCCGGCAAACAGTGCGTCGTGGTCGGCGGCGGCAACGTCGCCATGGATGCTGCGCGTACCGCGCTGCGCCTCGGCGCCGAGACCACCATTGTCTACCGCCGTACCGAGGTGGAGCTCCCTGCCCGTAAGGAGGAGGTCCATCACGCGCATGAGGAAGGCGTTGAGTTCAAGATGCTTACGAACCCCGTCGAGGTCCTTGCGGACGAGAAAGGCTGGGTCCGGGCCATCAAGTGCATCCGCATGGAACTCGGCGAGCCCGACGCCAGCGGCCGTCGTTCGCCGATTCCGATCGAGGGTTCCGAGTTCGAGATTCCCTGCGATACCGTCATTATGGCCCTCGGTACGTCCCCGAATCCGCTGATTGCCCAGACGACCGGCGGCCTGGAGACGAACCGCCGCGGCTGTCTCGTCGCAGATGAGCATGGGGCGACGACGCGTCCCGGCATCTTCGCCGGCGGCGATGCCGTCACCGGCGCCGCCACCGTCATCCTCGCAATGGGCGCCGGCCGTAAGGCCGCGGCTGCCATTCACGAGTACCTTTCGACGAAATAGCGAACCCGCTTCTATTTGATAAGGTCAGCACCCACGCGCTACAGCGACAGCGCGTGGGTGTTTTTGATTTCCTTCATGACGAAGGACGAGAGGATGGAACCGATGGAATCAATGGTGCCCAGGACGTTGATAATGAATTCGTTGTAGTATTTCATGTCGGGGGCGTGGATATGTCGCGGATGATGGAGACGAAGGTGCGGGCGACTTCGCGGCTCATCTGTTTCAGCTTGACGGAGCAGAAGACGACGAAGCCCAGGTTCAGTTTCTCCGCGTCGAGCACGGCGACGTACTTCTTGATGAAGCCACTACGTTCCAGGCGTTTGAGCCGTTCGAAGACGGGGGTGGTGGAGAGGTTCACGCGGGCGGCCAGCTCCTTGGTGGTCAAGCGGGCGTTTTCCTGGAGGCAGCGCAGGATATCCAGGTCGGTAGAGTCAAGGACGAAATCGTTCATATCGTAGAATATTATTCTATATCATGTTGGTTTAATTAGGTACTTTTTCTTTATTGCGCCCATTTTTCTGCAAAAATAGAAATATTTTCCAAATTATTTAAGAACTTTGGAAGAAAAGTCCAAAGACCTTATCTTTGTCAGGAAACAAAGGATTGACCATGAGCAAGATCGACACCCTGTGCGTCCATGCGGGCTACACCCCCGGACGCGGCGAACCTAGGCAGATGCCTATCGTGCAGAGCACGACTTTCAAATATGAAACCTCCGACCAGATGGGCCGCCTCTTCGACCTGGAAGACGCGGGCTATTTCTATACGCGGCTGGCGAACCCGACGTGCGACATGGTCGCGGCCCGCATCAACGCCCTGGAAGGCGGCGTGGGCGCCATCCTGACCTCCTCCGGCCAGGCGGCGAACCTCTTCGCCTGCCTGAACATCTGTCAGGCGGGGGATCACATCGTGAGCCTGAACAACATTTACGGCGGCACCTTCAACCTGCTGGGCGTGTCCCTGAAGCAGATGGGCATTGATGTCACTTTCGTGGACCACAAGGCCACGGATGAGGAAGTGAATGCCTGTTTCCGTCCGGAGACGAAACTCCTCTTCGGCGAAACGCTTTCCAACCCGGGCGTGGAAGTGCTCGATATCGAGCGTTTTGCAAAGATCGCCCATGCACACGGCGTTCCGCTCGTCATCGACAATACCTTTGCGACACCTGTCCATTGCCGTCCTTTCGAGTGGGGCGCGGACATCGTCACGCATTCCACGACCAAGTACATCGACGGCCACGGCACAACCGTCGGCGGCTGCCTGGTGGACAGCGGCAACTTCGACTGGGAGGCCCATGCGGACAATTTCCCGGGCCTGACGACGCCGGATGCTTCCTACCATGGACTTACCTACACGAAGAAGTTCGGCCGCGCAGCCTATATCACCAAGGCCACGACGCACCTGATGCGGGACCTCGGCTCGATGCAGAGCCCGCAGAACGCCTTCTACCTGAACCTGGGCCTGCAGACGCTGCACCTCAGGATCCGCCGCGTGACCGAAAGCGCGTTGAAAGTGGCCACTTTCCTGAAGAACCACCCGGCCGTCGCCTGGGTCCGCTATCCTGACTTGCCGGACGATCCCGAACACGGGAAGCAGCTCAAATACCTGCCGGAAGGCTCCTGCGGTGTCATGTGCATCGGCCTCAAAGGCGGCCGCGCCTTCGACAACCGCTTCATGGATGCCCTGAAACTCATTACCATCGAGACGCACGTGGCGGACTGCTATTCCTGCATCCTGCACCCGGCCTCGCATACGCACCGGCAGCTGTCGGACGAGCAGCTCCGCGCCGCCGGCATCGACCCCGGCCTGATGCGCGTATCGATCGGCCTGGAAGATCCGGACGACATCATCGCGGACCTCACCCAAGCCCTTGAAGCCGCCGCCCAATGATCCGCAAAGAACTCATCACGGACCTGACCTTGGAAGCCGGGGGGACCCTCTCCGGCGCCCATGTCGTGTACCATGTCTCCCAGGAGGCCTGGGACGGCCATAAACCCGTCATCTGGATCTGCCACGCCCTCACGGCGAACAGCGATCCCGAAGAATGGTGGCCTGAGATGGTGGGTCCGGGCAAGGCCATAGATACGGAGAAAAGTTTCGTGGCCTGCGTGAACATGCTGGGATCCGCCTATGGGTCCGAGGGCCCGGCCCGCGAGAATCCGGCGACGGGGAAACCCTGGCTCCTGGATTTCCCGAAGGTGACGGTCCGGGATATGGTGACGGCCTCTGTCGTTGTCCGCAAAGCACTGGGTATCAGTACGGTGGACCTCCTGATCGGCAGCTCCATCGGCGGTTTCCAGGCCATTGAATGGGCGGTGACCGAGCCCGAGGTGTTCAAGCGCTGCCTGTTTATCGCGACCGCGCCGCGCGTGTCACCGTACCTGTCGGCGACGGTGGAGGCGCAGCGGATGGCGCTGGAGGCGGACCCGACGTTCCGGGAGGCCCAGGACCTGTCGGGCGGCGCCGCCGGCCTCAAGTGCGCCCGTGCGCAGGCGCTCATTACCTACCGCTGCTTCGAAGGTTACGGTCTCACGCAGTTCGAGGCCGATCCCGACACCCTCTTCGCCGGCCGGGCCGCTTCCTATGAGCGGTACCAGGGCGAGAAACTGGTCCGCCGCGGGTTTGACGCCTATTCCTATTACACTTTGTGCCATGCCTTGGACAGCCACAATGTGGGCCGGGGCCGGGGCGGGGTCGATGCAGCGCTTGCGCGGATCAAGGCGCGGACGACGGTCGTCTCCATCGACACGGACGCCCTCTTCCCCCCGCAGGAATCATCCGTCTGGGCCCGCTGGATTCCCGGGGCTGACTATATTGAAATCTCCTCCCGTTTCGGCCACGACGGCTTCCTGCTGGAAACCGCGCGGCTGACGGCCATCCTCATGAAATAATAGAACGAACATGCAAGTACTGAAATTCGGAGGCACTTCCGTGGCCTCTTCAGAAGCGATGCTTCAGGTTGTCGACATTGTCCGCAAGGCCCTTGAAGAAGACCGCACCATTGTGGTTTCCTCGGCCGTGAGCGGCTGTACGGACGCCCTGATCGAGACCGGCCGGCGGGCAGCCGCCCGCGATGAATCCTACAAGGAACTCATATCAGACCTCCGGAAACGCCATTACAAGATTATCGGCGAACTGCTGCCGGAAGGGTACCGGGAGCGGACGGCCGCTTCCGTGGACAAACTCTTCGAGTCCCTGGAGGGCATTACATATGGGGTCTATCTGCTGGGTGAACTGAGTCCGGCAAGCCTGGACGCGATTGAGAGTTTCGGAGAGTTGTTCTCCACGGCCATCCTGACGGATAAGTTCCTGTCGCTGGGCATCACCTGCCAGTGGCTGGACGCCCGGGATTTCGTCCAGGTGAAAGACGGAGAGGTGGATGAACCGGAGACCTACGCCCGTGTGGCCAGGACCGTCAATTCGAGCCCGCACGTGGAACTGTTCGTGGTCCCGGGCTTCATTGCTACGGACGGGAACGGCCGCGTGACGACGCTCGGCCGGGGCGGCTCCGACTTTACGGCCTCGCTCGTGGCCGTGGGCATTCATGCCCGCCGCGTGGAGATCTGGACCGATGTTCCCGGCATCATGACGGCCAATCCGAAGATTGTCCCGACGGCCCGTCCCATCCCGAATATTTCCTACCGGGCGGCGCAGGAACTGTCCCACTTCGGAGCTAAAGTCATCTATCCACCGACCATTCAACCCGTTGTGGACGAGGGAATTCCGATTATCGTGAAAGATACCTTCCACCCGGAAGAACCGGGTACGCTGGTGGAGCGGAACCCGCCGCGCGCGCGGGACGGCATGATCGGTATCGCCCATTCCGACCACATCGCCCTCATTTCCCTGGAGGGGAGCGGTATGGTGGGCGTTCCGGGCTTCTCGTCGCGCCTGTTCGATGCGCTGAGCCGGAAGGGAATCAACATTATCCTCATCACGCAGGCCTCGTCAGTCCATTCGATGTGCATCGCCATCGCTGAAGAGGATGCCGAAGCCGCCCGTGAGGCGGCCGATGCGTGCTTCGCCTACGAGATCTCGCTGGGCCGGCTGAATCCGCTCAAGGTGGAGACGGGCTTTTCGCTCGTGTGCCTGATCGGGGACGATATCCTCGGACACAGCGGCGCCACGGGCCGGATGCTGGCCGCCCTGGGGGCGCACAGCGTCCCGGTCCGCGCCACGGCGCAGGGATCCTCCGAACGGAACATCTCCGTCATCGTTCCTTCCGTCCGGGCCGAGGTGGCCATCCGGGCCATTCACCGGGAGTTCTTCGACAAGTGGAGCAACAAGGTCATCCATCTATTTATCGCGGGTTATGGCCGTGTGGGAAAGGCGCTGGTCGAAATGCTCTCCGAGAATGCGGCTTCCATCGCGAAGCGCTCCGGCAAGGAATTGCGCGTGTGCGGTCTGGCGAACAGCCGGAAGTATGTGATCGACACGGAAGGCATCGACCTCACGAAGGCGAAGGAACGCCTGGACGCCGGAAAACCGGGTGCGGGTTATATCGATGCGGTGGCGGAACTGTCGCTGGAGAATTCCATCTTCGTGGATTGCACGGCGAACGGGGAGATCGGCTTCCGGTATCCTGCCCTGTTCCGCAGCGGATACAGCGTGGTCGCGTGCAACAAGATCCCGTTCTCGGGCACGTACGCCCAGTTCAAGGCGCTGCAGGAGCAGGCCCACAAGGCGGGCGTCTCCCTGCGTTACGAGACCACGGCCGGCGCCGCCCTGCCGGTGCTCGTCACGCTGGACCGCGTGGTCCAGTCCGGCGACACCCTGGTCCGCATGGACGCGGTGCTTTCCGGTACGCTCAACTACCTGATGGACAATTATACGGGAACCGGATTTGACGAGCTGGTCGAAGACGCCCGCATCAAGGGCTACACCGAGCCGGACCCGAACATCGACCTCAGTGGCAAGGATGTCCTCCGGAAGATCCTGATCCTCAGCCGCCAGACGGGCATTCCGCTGGAGGAGTCGCAGGTGACTCTCGAGCCTATCCCGGCCGACATCGCCGACCGTTATGCCGCGGCCGCCGCCAAGGGCCTCAAGCTCCGCTATGTTGCTTCCGTCGATGCCGAAGGGCATGCGACCGTGGGCCTCCAGGAAGTCGGACCCGACAGCCCGCTCTATGCCCTGAAGGGTACGGACAACGCCATCTTGATCACGACCGGCGACTATCCTTCGCCGATGCTCATCCAGGGCGCCGGCGCCGGCACACGCCAGACAGCCGGCGGTCTGCTGAACGACATCCTGCTGTCGATCTGACGTTCCGCTTCCCGATGGCCCGTTTCTTACGGATCGTTCCGCTGCTTTTCCTGTCCTGTCTGACCGCTTACAGTCAGACAGGCATTTCGGTTTATGACCGTATTCAGGAGCAGCGTGAGGCTTTTCCGCTGGAACGGGTCTATGTCCATACCGATGCGGAGGATTACTTGCAAGGCGACCGGATCTGGCTCAAGGCCTACCTGATGGACGAAGTGGACCATACCCCGGTGGACAGCACCTTGTATGTGTATGCCGAGCTCTTCGACAAGAACGGGATAATGGCCCGCCAAGTGAAGCTCCTGCGCCGCGAGGGGGCTTTTTACGGCTATCTGGACATTCCGGAAGACCTGCTTTCCGGCGCCGCCTACCTCCGGGCCTATACCCGGTACATGGCCGCCGCCCCGGAAACTGCGTTCATCAAGCGGATCGTGGTCGGGCGGGACGCGGTCCGGGAACCGAACCCGGACCGCCCCGACGGGAGTCTGTCCGTCCGGCGCCGTCAGCACGGGTTCGTGCTTTCTTATCCCGGTAAGGACCTTCACTATCTGCTGGTCCTGCAGGGCGGAGCCATCCGTTTCCTGGGGTCGGTGGGGAAAGGCCGCACGTTGTCCCTTCCTGACGGGATCCTGTCGGACGGCCCGCTAGATTTCCTGGTCGTGGACCGGGATGGGAAGGTGCTTGCCCGTCAGGAACAAGCCCTGGACCGGGGAGAGGACCGTTGCCGGGTGCCGATGACCCTGGACCGTGCGCTGTATCAGGCCGGTGATTCGGTTTCCCTGCGGGTCGATCCGTCCGCCCTCCGCGCCGGAGAATGGCTGGACCTTTCCGTTTCCGTGACTTGCCGCCCCCTGATAGCCCGCCACCTGCCGGCATCCATTACGGACTACGTGCTGGGACGCTCCCTGGGATTCGATTTCACGGACGCCTTGAAAGGGGAGATCCGTCTTCCGGCGGAGAAGGAGGTGACTTCCATCCTGACCGGCACCGTCCGGACCCTGATTCTGGGCCGACCCGTAAAAGAGGCGCGCATCGGCCTGATCTCACCCGAGGCGGGCATGCTGGACGTGCAGTGGAGCGGACCGGACGGACGGTTCCGTTTCGAAGGTCTGGATTATCCCGAGGGAACGCATTATCTCGTGAAATCGACCGACCGGGAAGGAAACGACCGGTACGAGCTGGACCTGGACGCGGCGTCCTTCCCTGCTTTCCGGGTTCCCCGGAACCCGTATGCCACCGCCCTGGACGACACCTTGCACGTCGTTTATGCCGACGATGACAATCCTTTCGGGAACATCCTGCTGGACGCTGCGGGCGTGTCCGTTACGGTGGACGGCCCGCCGCCGACGGGGTTCAACCGCAACTCCGACTTCGCCATCACGGCCAGCCAGTTGGAGAGCCGCGGATATACGAGCCTGTATGAGCTGCTGCAGGAGGTCCCCGGCATTTTCTTCCGGGATGGTCTGCCGCATCTGCGCGCCAACGCGTCCATTTACGGCGACCGCCCGGCCGCCATCGCCGTGGACGGATTTATTTTGAGCGAGATGATCTATGATGAGAGCCGGCGGTTGCCGGGGGGCGGTTTCGATTTGGATTTCATTCCGATGACGGAGATCGCGCGCGTGGACGTCTTCAAGACGGGGCAGACGGTCCTTTGGGGATCCGCCGGCGGGGGAGGCGTGATTTCAATTACGACCAAGTCCGGCGACAGCGAATTGTCCAGGTTCGGTTCCGGTCCGACGGTGCATCAGTCCGTCGTCCCGCTGGGCTATCAGCGTGTGGTGGATTTTGAAAGGGCCGACGCATACCGCAACCGCCGGACGGTCTACTGGAATCCGCTCCTGCTGTCCGATACCGTCTCCTTCCGGTTGGGAGACACGCCCGGCGCTTACCTCGTCGTCCTGGAAGGCGTCACCTCCGAGGGCCGCCTGGTCCATGAGGAGATTCCTTTCGAGGTATCCCAATAAGTGGGGATTGGTTTTGCGGCGATTCTGTACTATCTTTGCACCGTATGGAAGAAAAACACCTGCTGGAACTCATGGAAAGCCACGGCATCAAGCCGACGGCAAACCGCATCGTTATCGCCCGCGCTCTCGCTGCAGCGGGCCGTCCGATGTCCATGACCGAGCTGGAGACGGTTGTCGAGACCATCGACAAATCCAATGTTTTCAGGACCTTGCAGGCGTTCCGCGAGGCCCATCTGGTGCACGTGCTGGACGACTCGGGCGACGGTGTCCGCTACGAACTCTGTCACAGCCACCACGATGACGAGGACGATGACGTCCATGTCCATTTCTACTGCGAAAAGTGCCACCGCACCTTCTGCCTGGAAGACACCCCCGTCCCTCCCGTTTCCATTCCGGAAGGTTTTTCGCCCCGGACTGTCAATTATCTTTTAAAAGGAATCTGCCCGGACTGCCGGTAGTGACATCCCCAAACCGTCGCTTCGCGACCCCTCCCAAACAAGTTTGGGCCCCTCCCTCTTATGTGGCCGAGGGTGGCCACAGGTTTGGGAATGTCACTACCGGCAGTCCGATGTGTAGAGATGTTGAATGACGAGCGAAGCGAGGGTAAAGCCGAAGGTGGCCGTGACGGTGATGAGGGAACCGTTGTGGGAGACTTTGTCGAATTTCAGTTCTTCGGGAAGCGCGGTGTCGGTGCCGCGGTTGGGGAGGAGTTCCTCGTCGTAGACGCAGAGGAAATCCTGGGCGGGCAGGGTGCCGGCCTTGCGGAGTTTCTTGCGGAGCATGGCGCCGAGGGGACATCCACGGACCTCCCAGAAAGAGGCCACCCGCACCTTTGTGGGGTCGATTTTGCACGCTGCGCCCATGGAAGAAAAGAAGGTCGCCGGGGTCGCCGTCGCATGCAGGATCAGGGACGCCTTGTCTTTCAGGGCGTCAATCGCGTCGATGATATAATCGTAGTTATCCAATCCGAACGAGGCCGCCGATGCTTCCGTGAAACGGGCGTGGACCGTCTCGATGGATGCCTCCGGGTTGATATCCAGGAGGATCTCTTTCAGGGTTTCTACCTTGGACCGGCCCACGGTGGAAACCGTGGCCATGCGCTGCCGGTTGATGTTGGAAGGGACCACGTTGTCGGCATCCACCAGCGTCAGGTGCGTGATACCCGAGCGGACGAGCCCTTCCGCGCACCAGCTGCCCACGCCGCCCACGCCGAAGAGGATGACGCGGACCGACGCGAGGCGTTCCATCACGTCGGCCCCGAGCAGGAGTTCCGCCCGGTTGAAGATATCTTTGGAGGAGGGCGTCATCGGGCCAGCCAACTGTCCAGGCGCTCCCGGACATCGCGCCAGACGTCCTCCCGGCCGATTTCGTTCAGGATTTCATGACGCATCTTGGGATAGACCTGGCTTGTGACGTCCCGGTAGCCGCGGCCGCGGAGGAAACTCACCGCCTGCGAGAACTTTTTCAAGCTGACGATGCAGGGATCCTCGGCGCCGGCAATGAAGTGGACTGGCAGGTCGGGCTTCGTCACATTCCAGCCCTCGGGAGAGTAAATGTCCTTCATCAGGCGGAAAAGGCCGTTCCGGTAGCCGTTCGCCGTGAACACGAAACCGCAAAGGGGATCGTTGTTGTAGGCCTGGACATTGGCCTTGTTCGTGGACAGCCAGGCGTTCTTGATGCCATCGGCCTTGAATTTCCGGTCATTGTTGCCGGTGCACAGGTTCGCGAGGAACTGGGACCGGTAGCGGGGGCCCCGGAACAGGCTGATACAGCCGGCGAGGAAGTCGCCCAGGCCGGCGGCCGGGTTCTGGCTCGGGCTGCCGCAAACGACCAGACCGTCGATATCGTGGTCATACCGCTTGAGGTAGCTGCGAACGATCATCGACCCCATGCTATGGCCGAACAGGAAGAAGGGGAGTCCGGGGAATTGCGCTTTGGCCCAGTCGGTTACGCTGTGGACATCGTCCACCAGGGCCGTCATGCCGCCCTTGCCCATCCAGCCGAGGTCTTCCGGGTCCGTGACCGTCTCGCCGTGGCCGCGGAGGTCGCAGATCACGCAGGCGTAGCCAGCCTCGGACAGGTAGTTCATGAAGGGAATGTAGCGCTCCTTGTGCTCGGCCATGCCGTGGACCAGCTGGAGGACGGCCTTGGGGGATTCCGGGGCGATGACGAGAGTGCTGAGCTGGACGCCGTCGGCGGCGCCGGGGACGGTGAACTTTTCCATCATTTCTCGATTTTCTCGAATTTGTCAAAGGGGGCGGGAAGCGGGGACTTGAGGCGTACGACCTCACCGGACATCGGATTCCGGAACACGAGGGTGGCCGCGTGGAGGGCGAGGCGGCGGATCGGATCCGTCTCGGCGCCGTATTTCTTGTCGCCGGCGACGGGATGGCCGAGGTCGGCGGCATGGACGCGGATCTGGTTCTTGCGGCCGCTTTCCAGGGAGAACTCGGCCTTGGTATAGACGCCCTTGCCCCGGCGGACGTACTCCAGGACCTTGTAGTGGGTGATGGCCAACTGGCCGCCGCGGACTTCTTCGGGGTAGGAATAGACGATCAGGGACTTGGGATTCTCTACGAGCCAGCTCTGGATGGCGCCGCTCTCCTTTTCGAGCCTGTTCTCCAGGACGGCGATATACCGGCGTTCGATGACGAGTTCCTTCCAGCGGCTCTGGAGGATATCCTTGGCATGCTCGTTCTTGGCGAAGACCACCAGGCCGGAAGTGCCCTTGTCCAGGCGGTGGACGATCCAGATCTTGGCGGTGGAACGGTCCGGCGTGCGTCCGCTGGCAAGATCCTCCTTGCGGCGGGCACGGGCATCCGTCTTCACATACGCGTTCAGGATGGCGTAGAGGGTGGCTTCCTTCTTGCCGGACTTGCTCTGAGAGCCTTTGGCGGTGGAGACCGTCAGGAGGCCGGCGGGTTTGTCCACGACGATGTAGTCGGCATCCTCGAAGACGATCTTGACGCCCGTCTTTTCCACGTCCTCCCGGGCATTCTCGCTGCTTTCTCGGGCCATGGAAACCACCTTGGCGAGGATCAGGAGAGAGTCCCCGGCGCGGAGGGGATGGTCGAAGGCGGTCCTCCGCTCTCCGTTCACCAGGACCTGGCCCTTGGAAAGCATGTTCTTGACACCGGTCTTGGACTGGTTCGGGAAGATTTCATACAGATATTTCAGGAGGGGGCTGTCGTGGGAGACGGTAAACTTTTGTCCGGCGGTGTTCATAGTTCTTCGATGAATTCGTGTAAGGATTTGGGAAGGAGGGTGAGGAACCGGTCCAGGGTTCCGGCAGGGACGAGGATGGTCTCAAGCGACTCACAGTCGTCGAAGGCGTCCTCGCCAATGGCTTCGAGCCCCTTGTTCAGGCGGATCTGGTACAGGTTGATACAGCCTTGGAAGGCTCGGGGGCCGATGACCCGGAGCGAGGCGGGGCAGGTGACCTTTTCCAGGTTCCAGCAGTCGCAGAAGGCTTCTTCACCGATGGACAGGAGTCCTTTCGGGAGCCGGATGCTCTCCAGGAGCCCGCATTCGTTGAAGGCGGCGTTTCCGATATGCGTGAGGGTGGCCGGGAGGTGGATCTTCTCCAGGAAGGAGTCCCGCTCATCCAGGGGAATCTCTTCCCCGATCTTCCGGTCTTCGGCCATGTAGTCCTGGAAAGCGAACACCCCGTCGCAGAGGATCCGGCAACCTTCGCGGACCGTCACTTCGGAGGGAAAGTTCTCCGCGTCGAGGAGTTTTTCCCCGTCCGCGGAGTAGCAGCAA
This sequence comes from uncultured Bacteroidia bacterium, assembly GCA_902785065.1. Lineage (GTDB taxonomy): Bacteria > Bacteroidota > Bacteroidia > Bacteroidales > UBA932 > Cryptobacteroides. The sequence goes on along the minus strand of CACZXH010000002.1, from coordinate 20,140 downwards.
CGGTTTTCGTCGTCCCAGACGTCATGGGCCCGCTCTTCGGGGCTGGCGGCCGTCGGGACGCGGAGGATCTCTTCCAGGGTCATTGTCAGAAGGTCTTGACGAATTCGATGTCTTTCTTGAGCATCACCTTCGGCTCCATTACGGAGACTTTCTGGAACAGCTTGAACTGGTAGGCGGGGGAGAGGTAGACCACGTGCTCGTGCTTTCCTTTGCGCCACCATTTGTAGAAGGCGATGGGATCGGTGTCGTAGGGGATCTTGGCTTCGATCTCGGAGGTGTATCCGGGGAAGTCGATGAGCATCTTGAGGCCGGTGATGCGCTTGTAATACTCGTAGTCCGCCCGTCGGAGTTTGGACACCAGGGGGGTGAAGACTTCCATCTGATCCACCTTCAGGACCTTTTCGCGCACGACCATCCGGTGGATGCGGACAGGGTCCACATTCAGCCATTCGCCAATTTTCCGGGTTTCAGGACCGCTTTCACCCTCAAGTGTCAGCAGGTCAGCGGAATTGTACGTTTTTTCTTGGTCAAGCGGATAGGTTTCCATCAAAAAATTTTCCTACTCCTTGCAAATATAAGAAAAATTTTGTCTTTTTCCACGAAAAAATGTATATTTGAACGATTAATTAACACGGACAACAACCTTTAAACACAAATTTTGATATGACTTACAAGATTATCGACATTCAGGGTATCGGCCCTGTGTACGCCGAGAAGCTCATTGGCATCGGCATTGAAACCGTAGACCAGCTCCTCGAGAAGGGCGCCGACGCCAAGGGCCGTCAGGCCATCGAGGATGCCACCGGTATCGATCACGGCCGCGTTCTCACGTGGGTGAACCATGCGGACCTGTTCCGCGTCAAGGGTGTCGGCCCGCAGTTCTCCGAACTGCTCGAGGCCGCCGGTGTGGACACCGTGAAAGAGCTCCGCAACCGCAATGCTGCGAATCTCGCCGCCAAGCTCGCCGAGGTGAACGAAGAGAAGCACCTCTGCCGCCGCACCCCGGTCGAGAAGGAAGTCGCGAAGTTCATCGAGCTCGCCAAGGCCCTCGATCCGGTCGTGACCTACTAATCGTCGCATAACCCAACGAAAGACGGCGTCCCTTCCGGGGTGCCGGTCCGGGGGACTCCGCTTCGCTCCGGCCCCTCCCAACGTCTCCTGCGTCATTTGCTGCGCAAATAACTTGTATCCGTCGGGCCCCTCCCCCTATACTTGTCCGGGGGTGGACAAGCCCCCGGACCCCTGATGCACCGAACGAAAACTAAATCAGGAGATCTTCAGCTTTCAGTTTGGGAACGAAATGGACGCCGTCTTTGCGGTAGTAGGCGAGGGATTCGCCGGCGTCCACGGGTTTCAGGAAGATGTTTTCAGCGCCTTTGCCGATCGCGATGACCAGCAGGGGGACGAGTTCCAGCCCCAGGGCTTCCTGCATTTTCCCGGGATCGAAAGCCCGGATGATCAGGCCGTTCAGGCCCATCTCGACGGCCTTGAGCAGCAGGCTCTGGGCCGCGATACCCAGGTCGATGTCCAGGACCGGATTCTCCGGAATGGTGCTGCATATGACCAGGAAGGCGCGGGGCTCCGTGCCCGGGAAGGGTAGATGCAGTTCAGGCAGGGCGGCGCCCATCCGGATGAGCGGAAGGACTTTGTCGCTTTCTTCGGCCGTGACGAGCCGGTAGCGGAGTGCCTGCAGGTTCTTCCCGGAAGGGACCAGGGTGGTCACTTCCACCAGTTTCTTCAATTCTTCGCGCGTGACCACGCGGGCGGGATCGTAGCCCCGGTAGCTCCGGTTGCGGCGGAGGAGCGTGTCCAGGGACAGGTGGTTCCGCTTGATGACCGGCCGTTTTTCCCGGAGTTCCTCGAATTTCTTTTCCAAATAGTTGTCTGCCATGTGGCAAAGATACGGAAATTTCTTATCTTCGCGTTATGAGAATCACCTTGTTGCAGACGGCGCCGGAGTGGGGGAATCCCGCCCGGAGCCGGGAGGATGCCCGCCGGATGCTGATGGGTACCCTGAAGACGGACCTTGTCGTCCTTCCTGAAATGTTTTCCACCGGATTCGTCACGGACCCCATCGGGGTAGCCGAGGAGGGAGAAGGGGACAGTCTTCGCTGGATGCAGGACTATGCGCGCAGTAAGGGCTGCGCCGTCGCCGGCAGCGTCTCCACGCACGTGGACGGCACTTATCGCAACCGATTCTATTTCGTGTTCCCGGACGGCCATTATCAGTATTACGACAAGCATCACCTCTTTACCTATGCCGGCGAGCATGAGCGCTATACCGCCGGCGGGGAGCGTGTAGTCGTTGAGCATGCCGGCTTCCGGATCCTGCTCCAGGTCTGCTATGACCTCCGGTTCCCGGTTTTCGCGCGGAACAAACTGGTGGACGGTAAGCCCGATTACGACCTGATCCTCTACGTCGCCAGTTGGCCGCAGCAGCGGATCGATGCCTGGGACGCCCTCCTGAAGGCCCGTGCCATCGAGAATGTCTGCTTTGTCGCCGGTGTGAACCGGGCCGGTAAGGACCCTGGGAACCTGTACTCTGGACATACCAGTTTGTACGGTCCGCGCGGTGAATTGCTTTCAATCTGTAAGGAAGGACGTATCGACATTATCGAATCTGAATTGAAACGCCCTGTACTGGATCAATTCCGTCAATCCTTCCCAGCCTTGTCAGATGCTGATTATTAAGAATTTTTTGGACTTTTTCTTGTTTTTTAAAAACTAATTTCCCATCTTTGTTCCCGGTAACAATTTGAAACCGGAATGAACATCGTACTCGTCCTTGCTCTCGTCCTTATTATCCTTGTCAAGTAGACGCGGACTGGAAAGGCATGACGGTATAAAGATAACATGAGCCCCTTCCAGTCCGCACTGGAGGGGGTGTTTTTTAGTAGTGTATGAAACATCCTTTCAGAAGCAGCGTCACCTTCGAGGGACGCCGGATGGCAGGCGCCCGCGCCCTCTGGGCTGCAGCGGGCATGAAACCGGAACAGGTGGGAAAACCTGTGATCGCGGTGGTGAATTCCTTTACGCAGTTCGTTCCCGGCCATACGCACCTGCATGAGGCCGGCCAGTTGGTCAAGGCCGAGATCGAGCGGCTGGGATGCTATGCGGCCGAATTCGACACCATCGCCGTCGACGACGGCATCGCCATGGGCCATGACGGCATGCTGTATTCCCTTCCTTCCCGCGAAGTCATTGCGGACAGCGTCGAATACATGGTTAACGCCCACAAGGCCGACGCCATGGTCTGCATCAGCAATTGCGACAAGATCACGCCCGGGATGCTGATGGCCGCGATGCGGCTGAACATCCCGGCGGTCTTCGTTTCGGGCGGCCCGATGGAGGCCGGTGTGCTGGGTGACCGCAAGCTGGACCTGATCGATGCAATGGTCCAGTCGGCCGACACCTCCCTGTCGGATGCCGAGGTGGCGAAGATCGAGGCCGCATCCTGCCCGGGCTGCGGCTGCTGCTCCGGCATGTTCACGGCGAACTCGATGAACTGCCTGACCGAGGCCATCGGCCTGGCGCTGCCGGGCAATGGTTCCGTCCTCGCGACACACAAGAACCGGAAAGAACTCTTCCGCAAGGCTGCGAGGCTCATCGTCGACAATGCCTGGAAATACTACCGGGACGGGGACGAACGCGTCCTGCCGCGCAGCATTGCGACCCGCCCGGCGTTCCTGAACGCCATGGCGCTGGACATCGCGATGGGCGGATCCACGAACACGGTCCTGCATTTGCTGGCCGTGGCACAGGAAGCCGGCGTGGATTTCACGATGGCGGACATTGACGCCCTTTCCCGGAAGGTCCCCTGCATCTGCAAGGTGGCCCCCAATACTGCAAAATACCATGTTCAGGACGTGAACCGCGCCGGCGGCGTCCTCTCCATCCTCCGCGAACTGGCCGTTGCGGGTCTCATCGACACCACCCTTTACCGGGTGGATGGCGCCTCCCTTTCGGAGACGATGGACCGCTTCGCCATCCTGTCGGAGCACGTGACGGAGGAGGCCCTGCAGCTGTACCGCAGCGCACCTGCCGGGCGGTTCTCGACGGAACTGGGCTCCCAGGAGACTTATTACAAGGAACTGGACACCGACCGCGAGAACGGTTGCATCCGTTCCGTCGCCCACGCCTACACGAAGGACGGCGGCCTGGCAGTGCTCCGGGGAAACATTGCGGCCGACGGCTGTGTCGTGAAGACGGCCGGTGTGGACGCTTCCATCTGGAAGTTCACCGGCCCGGCGAAGGTCTTCGACTCCCAGGAAGCGGCCTGTGACGGCATCCTGGGCGGCAAAGTGAAGAGCGGCGACGTTGTCGTCATCACCTACGAAGGCCCGCGCGGCGGTCCCGGCATGCAGGAAATGCTGTACCCGACCTCCTACCTGAAGTCGGTGCACCTGGGCAAGGAATGCGCCCTCCTGACCGACGGCCGTTTCAGCGGCGGCACCTCCGGCCTGTCCATCGGGCACATTTCGCCCGAGGCGGCGGCGGGCGGCGCCATCGGTCTGGTGCGTGACGGCGACCTCATTGAAATCGACATCCCGGCCCGTTCCATCCGCGTCCTTCTGTCGGACGGGGAACTGGAAAGCCGGAGGCAGGAAGAACTCGCCCGCGGCGACAAGGCTTTCACGCCGCCGTTCCGCAAGCGGGAGGTCTCCAAGAGCCTGAAAATCTATGCAAAAATGGTCAGTTCTGCCGACAAGGGGGCGGTCAGGGAAATATGATTACCGGTTCGGAAGCCTTGTGGCAATCCCTCATCGAAGAGGGTGTGGATACCGTCTTCGGGTATCCCGGCGGGCAGATCATGCCCGTGTACGACAGCCTGTGCGGTTATCGGGACCGCGTCCGCCATATCCTGGTGCGGCACGAACAAGGAGCCATCCACGCAGCGCAGGGTTATGCCCGCGTGAAAGGGGATCCCGGCGTGGTGATCGTCACTTCCGGCCCCGGTGCGACCAACGTCATTACCGGCGTCCATGATGCGATGACGGACTCCACCCCGGTCGTGGTCATCACCGGCCAGGTTTCGTCCGCCGCCCTGGGCACGGACGCTTTCCAGGAGGCCGATGTCATCGGCCTGACCGGTCCTATCAGCAAATGGAACTACCAGATCCGCTCGGCGGACGAGGTGGCGTGGGCCGTCGCCCGGGCTTTCTACATCGCCCGGAGCGGCCGACCGGGTCCCGTGGTCCTGGACTTCACCAAGGACGCACAGGTGGGCCTGACGGACTTCAAGTTCGAGAAGTGCAACTTCATCCGCAGCTATGTTCCTGATCCGAAGGTGTCGGAAGTGTCCCTGAACAAGGCGGTTTCCCTCCTGAATGCGGCGGAACGTCCCTTTGTCGTGTTCGGCCAGGGAGTGGTCCTGGGACATGCGGAGGAGGAGCTGAAGGCGTTCCTTCAGAAGGGCGATATCCCGGCGGGGTCCACCCTGCTGGGCCTCAGCGCCCTGCCTTCCGATTTCCCGCTGTACCGCGGGATGATCGGCATGCATGGCAACGTGGCCCCGAACATCATGACGAATTCCTGCGACGTGCTGGTGGCCGTCGGCATGCGGTTTGACGACCGCGTGACCGGTACGGTCTCCACCTACGCCCGCCAGGCGAAAGTCATCCACATAGATATCGACACCTCCGAGATCGGGAAGATCATCCCGGTGGAGGTGGGCCTCCGCGGCGACGCGAAGAAGGTCCTCACGCTCCTGACGGAGCGGATGAAGGCGCGGAAACACCCCGCGTGGAATGCTGGATTCGACCGCTGCGACGCCGTGGAGAAAGAAAAGGTCATCGATCCGGAAGTGCACCCCGCCGACGGCATGCTCAGGATGGGCGAGGTCGTGGACCGCGTGGTCCGCGCTTCCGAGGAGAAGGCGGTCGTCGTGACGGACGTCGGGCAGAACCAGATGATGGGCGCCCGCTATTCCCGCTTCACGCGCTCCCGCAGCTTCATCTCCTCCGGCGGCCTCGGCACGATGGGCTTCGGACTGCCCGCCGCCATTGGCGCCAAGGTGGCCGAACCCGGCCGTCCGGTGTGCTGCTTCGTCGGCGACGGCGGCATCCAGATGACGATGCAGGAGTTCGGCACCATCATGCAGGAGCAGGTGGGTGTGAAGGTTGTCCTCCTGAACAACAACTGGCTGGGCAACGTCCGTCAGTGGCAGGAACTCTTCTTCGGCTGCCGCTATTCCGAAACCCGGATGCTGAATCCGGACTATGCGATGATCGCCCGTGCCTACGGCATTCCTTGCGTTACGGTTGAAAAGCGGGAGGAGCTGGATGCGGCGCTGGAAGCGATGTTCGCCGACGACAAGCCCTTCCTCCTGGACGTCCATGTCCTGGAAGAGGGGATGGTAATGCCCATGGTGCCCCCCGGCAAGGGCATCCACCAGATCATGATCACGGAAAACGAATGGTACAATGGATAGCGAAGTGAGAGAATATACGGTGACTATCTACACCGAGAACCAGATCGGCCTCCTGGCGCAGATCACGAATGTGTTCACGCGCCATGGCCTGAGTATCTGGAGCCTGTCCGCCGGCGCCACCTCCATGGAGGGTGTCCACAACATCACCATCGTGACCTCCGGTTCGGAAAAGAAAGTGCGCGAGAGCGTCCAGCAGATCGAGAAGCGCGTGGACGTGATCAAGGTCTTCTTCTACACGGCCGACAAGATTGTCTACCGCGAACTGTGCCTGTACAAGGTGCCCACCCCGGCCCTCCTCGAGTACGGCGACATCGAAACCTTGCTGAACCGCTATCACGCGCGCATCGTGGAAATGAACAAGGTGTTCACGGTTATCCAGAAGACCGGCCTCTCGGACGAGACGGCCGCCCTGCACGACGACCTCAAGCCCATCGGCGTGCTGCAGTTCGTTCGCTCGGGCCGCATCGCGGTCTCCCGCGCCGAGCAGGAGCCCGTCTTCAAGTTCCTGAAGAAACGGGAACGGGAAAGAAATCAACAATTAAACAACAGATAGACATGGCAAAGATCAATTTTGGCGGGGTCGACGAAAACGTCGTGACCCGCGAGGAATTCACGCCGTCATCGGCTACGGCGTCCAGGGCCCCGGACAGTCCCTGAACCTGAAAGACAACGGCTTCAACGTCATTGTGGGCCAGCGCAAGGGCAAGACGTATGACAAGGCCGTCGCCGACGGCTGGGTCCCGGGCGTGAACCTCTTCGAGATCGAGGAGGCCTGCGAGAAAGGCACCATCATCCAGTTCCTGGTCTCCGATGCGGCCCAGATCGCGATCTGGCCCACCGTGAAGAAGCACCTGACCGCGGGCAAGGCCCTGTATTTCTCCCATGGCTTCGGCATCACCTACAAGGAGCGCACCGGCATCATCCCGCCCGCGGACGTGGATGTGATCATGGTGGCCCCGAAGGGCTCCGGCACCTCCCTGCGCCGCCTCTTCCTGCAGGGCCGCGGCGTGAATTCTTCGTATGCCGTTTACCAGGACGCTACCGGCCGCGCCCTCGAGCGCACGCTCGCCCTGGGCATCGGCGTAGGTTCCGGCTACCTGTTCGAGACCGATTTCAAGCGCGAGGTCTATTCCGACCTCACCGGTGAGCGCGGCACCCTGATGGGCGCGATCCAGGGCATCCTGTCCGCCCAGTACGAAGTGCTCCGCGAGCACGGCCACAGCCCGTCCGAGGCCTTCAACGAGACCGTCGAGGAGCTGACGCAGTCCCTGATGCCGCTCTTCGCGGAGAAGGGCATGGACTGGATGTACGCGAACTGCTCCACCACCGCCCAGCGCGGCGCGCTGGACTGGATGGGCCCGTTCCATGATGCGACCAAGCCCGTGTTCGAAAAGCTGTACCAGCGGGTGGCCAGCGGCGAGGAAGCCCAGGTCTCCATCGACGCGAATTCCAAGCCGGATTACCGCGAAGGCCTGGAGAAGGAACTGAAGGCGCTCCGCGAGAGCGAACTCTGGCGCACCGGCGCCGCCGTCCGGAAACTCCGTCCCGAAGAGATCGACCGATGAGCGACCGGGTGTACATATTCGACACCACGCTCCGCGACGGGGAACAGGTCCCGGGATGTCAGCTGAACACCGTGGAGAAGATCCAGGTCGCCAAGGCCCTGGAGCTCCTCGGCGTGGACGTCATCGAGGCCGGTTTCCCGATTTCCTCGCCGGGTGATTTCAACTCGGTGGTGGAGATCTCCAAGGCGGTGACCTGGCCCACGGTCTGCGCGCTGTCGCGGGCCGTGGAAAAGGACATCGACATGGCCGCGGAGGCGCTGAAGTACGCCAAGCGGGGCCGGATCCATACCGGAATCGGCACCTCCGATTCGCACATCCGTTATAAGTTCAATTCCACCCGGGAAGAGGTCCTGGAACGGGCTGTCCGCGCCGTCAAGTACGCGAAGAAGTACGTCGAGGATGTCGAATTCTACGCGGAGGACGCCGGCCGTACCGACAACGAGTTCCTCGCCCGCGTGGTGGAGGCGGTGATCAAGGCGGGCGCGACGGTCGTGAACATCCCCGACACGACGGGTTACTGCCTGCCGGAGGAGTTCGGTGCCAAGATCAAGTACCTGATGGAACATGTGGACGGTGTCCACAAAGCCATCCTCTCCACCCATTGCCACAACGACCTCGGGATGGCGACGGCCAACACGATGGCCGGCCTGCTGAACGGCGCCCGCCAGTGCGAGGTCACGGTCAACGGTATCGGCGAAAGGGCGGGGAACACCGCCCTGGAGGAGATCGCGATGATCCTGAAGGCCCATCACGGGATTCCGCTGGAGACGAATATCAATACCAAGCGCATCTATCCCACGAGCCGGCTCGTGTCGTCCCTGATGAACATGCCGGTGCAGCCGAACAAGGCCATCGTCGGCAAGAACGCGTTCGCCCATTCGTCCGGTATCCACCAGGATGGCGTCCTGAAGAACGCCGAGACCTACGAGATCATCGACCCGAAGGACGTCGGCATTGACACGAATTCCATCGTCCTGACGGCCCGCAGCGGCCGGGCGGCGCTCAAGTACCGCCTGGAAGTGAATGGCGTGAAGCTGGACGAGAACAAGCTGGACGAGGTGTACGAGCAGTTCCTCCGCCTTGCCGACAGCAAGAAGGAGATCCATGACGACGACATCCTGATGCTCGCCGGGGCCGACCGGGCCGCTGTGCGCCGCATCAAGGTGGACTGGCTCCAGGCGACGAGCGGCATCGGCGTGAAGCCGGTGGCCTCCGTCGGGCTGGACATCGCCGGGGAGAAGTTCGAGGCGGCCGCAACCGGCAACGGGCCGGTGGACGCCGCCATCAACGCGCTGCGACAGATCGTGAAGCGGCATCTCACCATCAACGAATACACCATCCAGGGTGTCTCCAAGGGGTCTGATGACTGCTGCAAGGTACATATGCAGGTGGAGAACGAGGGAAGGGTGTACTACGGCTTCGGCGCTTCGACCGACATTGTGACGGCCTCCATCGAGGCCTATGTGGACTGTATCAACAAGATTGTATGAATACCCTCTTTGACAAGATCTGGGACGCGCATGTCGTCCAGCATGTGGAAGGCGGACCCGACCAGCTGTACATCGACCGGCTGTATTGCCACGAAGTGACGAGTCCGCAGGCGTTCGACGGCCTGCGCGAACGGGGTATCCGCTGCCTGCGTCCGGAGAAGATTATCTGCATGCCGGACCACAATACCCCGACCGAGGGCCAGGAAAAGCCCATCGAGGACCCGGTTTCCAAGAAGCAGGTGGACGCCCTTGCGGCCAATGCCGCTGAGTTCGGGCTCACGCACTACGGCATGATGGACCCGGACAACGGCATCATCCACGTCGTGGGACCGGAGAAGGGCCTGTCCCTGCCGGGCATGACCATCGTCTGCGGCGACTCGCATACATCGACGCATGGTGCTGTGGGCGCCGTGGCGTTCGGCATCGGCACGTCCGAAGTGGAAATGGTCATGGCCTCGCAGTGCATCCTGCAGCAGAAGCCCAAATCGATGCGGATCCGCATCGAGGGCACCCTCGGACGGGGTGTGACCGCCAAGGACATGGCGCTGTTCCTGATGAGCAAGCTCACCACCAGCGGCGCGACGGGCTACTTCGTGGAGTATGCCGGTTCCGCTGTCCGGGCCCTGTCCATGGAAGGCCGGCTGACGCTTTGCAACCTTTCCATTGAAATGGGCGCCCGCGGCGGTTTCATCGCCCCGGACGATATCACGTTCGCCTATCTCCAGGGCCGCGATTATGCACCGAAGGGGGAGGACTGGGACAAGGCCGTTGCCGCCTGGAAGCAGCTCCGCAGCGACGATGACGCCATTTTCGACCGGGAAATCGTCTTCGACGCGGCCGAGATTGCGCCGATGCTCACCTACGGCACCAATCCCGGTATGGGCATCGCCATCACGGGCTATCTGCCCACGCTGGACGATATCCCTGCCGAGGCCCATGCTTCCTTCTGCAAGTCCTTGAAATACATGGGATTCCGTCCGGGAGACATGCTCCTGGGGAAACCTGTGGACTATGTTTTCCTCGGCGCCTGCACGAACGGCCGCATCGAGGATTTCCGCGCGTTCGCATCCATTGCCGCCGGCCGTCAGAAGGCGCCCGGCGTGGTGGCCTGGCTCGTCCCCGGCTCCTGGAAGGTCCGCCGCCAGATCGAGGAAGAGGGCCTGGACAAGATCCTCGAAGCCGCCGGCTTCGAGATCCGCCAGCCGGGCTGTTCCGCCTGCCTGGCAATGAACCCGGACAAGGTTCCCGCCGGGAAATACTGCGTCTCCACGAGCAACCGGAACTTCGAGGGCCGGCAGGGCCCCGGTTCCCGGACACTTCTCGCCAGCCCGCTCACGGCGGCCGCTGCGGCCGTCACCGGTTTCATCACTGATCCCCGCGTACTGCTATGAAACAGAAATTCGACATCATCGAGAGCACCTGCGTTCCGCTTCCGCTCGAGAACGTGGACACGGACCAGATCATTCCCGCCCGTTTCCTGAAGGCGACCACGCGGGACGAAAGCTTCTTCGGCGACAACCTGTTCCGCGACTGGCGCTTCCTTCCGGACGGCGCGCCGGATCCGGACTTCGTCCTGAACGACCCTCGCTACGGCGGTGAAATCCTCGTGGCCGGCCGCAACTTCGGCTCCGGCTCCAGCCGCGAGCATGCGGCCTGGGCCATTGCCGGCTATGGGTTCAAAGTGGTGATTTCCAGTTTCTTCGCGGATATCCACAAGAACAACGAACTGAACAACTTCGTCCTGCCGGTGGTCGTGACCCCGGATTTCCTGGAGGAACTCTTCGCCTCCATCGAGGCGGATCCCGCGACGAAAGTCCGGGTGGATGTCCCGAACCAGACCGTGACGAACCTTGCCACGGGCCGGAGCCAGTCCTTCGAGCTGAACGCGTACAAGAAGTACTGCCTGATGAACGCGCTGGACGACATCGACTATCTGCTCCTCCAGAAGGACAAGATTGAAGCCTACGAAAAACGATGATCGAAATCCTGGATACCACCCTCCGTGACGGCGAGCAGACCGCCGGCGTCTCGTTCAATCCGGACGAGAAGCTGGCCATTGCGCGCCTGCTCCTGGATGAACTGAAGGTCAATCGGATCGAGGTGGCCTCGGCGCGGGTTTCCCGCGGCGAGCAGGAGGCTTTCGCCAAGATCTGCGCCTGGGCTTCCACCTGCGGGAAGCTCGGCGCCGTGGAGGCGCTCGGTTTCGTGGACGGCGGCCTGTCCGTGGACTGGATCCGTTCGGCCGGAGGACAGGTGATGAACCTCCTCACGAAGGGCTCTCTCCGCCACGTGACCGCCCAGCTCCGGAAAACGCCGGAGGAGCATCTGGACGACATTCTCCGGGACATCCGCATCGCCGTTTCCAAGGGCCTGGAGGTCAATGTGTACCTGGAAGACTGGTCCAACGGGATGGCGGACTCGCCGGAGTACGTGTTTTTCCTGGTGGACGCTCTGAAGGATGCGCCCGTGCGGCGGATCATGCTCCCGGACACCCTCGGCATCCTGGACCCGACGCGGGCCTCGGTGTATTGCCGGACCATGGTGGAGCGCTATCCGTCCGTCCATTTCGACTTCCATCCGCACAACGACTACGACCTCGCCGCCGCCAACGCTTTTGAGGCGGTCCGCGCCGGGGTCAAGGGCCTGCACACGACCGTGAACGGGCTGGGGGAGCGGACCGGCAACTTGCCCGTTTCCAGCGCCATCGGCATCCTGAACGATCATCTGAAGGTGAAGAACACCCTCGATGAAAGCCGCTTGATGCACGTATGCCGGTATGTGGAGACCAGCGAACAAGCCCCTCGTGGGCGAGTTCGTCTTCACCCAGACGAGCGGGGTCCATGCCGACGGCGACCGCAAGGGCGGGCTGTACCAGAACGCCCTCCTGCCGGAGCGCTTCGGCCGCCACCGCCACTACGCCCTTGGCAAGACCAGCGGGAAGGCGAACATTGTCAAGAACCTGGAATCCCTGGGCATTACCCTGACGCCCGAGCAAATGAAGCAGGTCACGGCCCGCGTCGTCGAACTCGGTGACAAGAAAGAAAGCTTGACCCCGGAGGACCTCCCGTTCATCGTCGCGGACGTCCTGAAAGGGGACGTGTCCACGACGGCGCCGGACCGGATCCATATCATCAACTACAGCCTGCAGCTCGCCCGCGGGATGCGTCCGATTGCGAACATCCGTATCGACATAGATGGCACCGAGTACGAGGAAGCCGCCGCCGGTGACGGCCAGTACGACGCCTTCATGAAGGCGCTCTGGATCATTTACGACCGCCTGGGCCGCCGGCATCCCCGCCTGACGGACTACGTTGTAAAGATTCCGCCCGGGGGCAAGACCGACGCTCTCGTGGAGACGACCATCTCCTGGGACTGGCAGGGCAAGGGCTTCAAGACCCGGGGCGTGGACTCCGACCAGGCCGAAGCCGCCATCAAGGCCACGGTCAAAATGTTGAATTTAATCGAAAACAACCTGATATGAGACTCAAGATTGCAAAACTGCCCGGCGACGGCATCGGACCGGAAGTCGTGGCCCAGGCCGTCAAAGTCGTGGACGCCGTCTGCGCCCGCTTCGGACATGAGGTGTCCTATACCTACGGTTATGTGGGCGCCTGCGCCATCGACCGCTTCGGCGACGCCTATCCGGCCGAAACCCACGCCTTGTGCATGGACAGCGACGCCGTCCTCTTCGGCGCGGTGGGCGACCCCCGGTTCGACAACGACCCCACGGCCAAGGTGCGCCCGGAACAGGGCCTGCTGGCCATCCGGAAGCAGCTGGGCCTGTACGCGAACCTCCGTCCGGTGGAGACCTTCAAGTCCCTGGTGGACAAGTCCCCGCTGAAGACCGAGCTCGTGGATGGGGCCGATTTCCTGTGCATCCGGGAACTCACCGGCGGCATGTACTTCGGCGAGAAAGGCCGGAAGGACCATGGGAACACCGCCTATGATACCTGTATTTACAGCCGTGCCGAGGTGGAGCGCATCCTGAAGCTCGCCTTTGAGTACGCCGGACGCCGCCGCAAGCATCTTACGGTCGTGGACAAGGCGAATGTGCTGGAATCCTCCCGCCTGTGGCGCCAGGTTGCCCAGGAAATGGCGCCGAACTACCCGGATATCCAGGTCGACTACATGTTCGTGGACAACGCCGCCATGCAGCTCATCCGCTGGCCGAAGTTCTTCGACGTCCTCGTGACCGAGAACACCTTCGGCGACATCCTCACGGACGAGGCCAGTTGCATCAGCGGGTCCATGGGCCTGCTGGCGTCGGCTTCGGTGGGCGAGCACACCTCCCTGTTCGAGCCGATCCACGGCTCCTATCCGCAGGCAGCCGGCAAGGATATCGCGAACCCTGTCGCGGCCATCCTGTCGGCGGCGATGATGTTCGAGTACGCCTTCGGCCTGATGGATGAGGGCAAGGCCATCCGCGAGGCCGTCGCCGCCTCCCTGGAGGCCGGCGTTACGACCGAGGACCTCGGCGGCAGCTGCTCCACCTCCGCGGTGGGCGATTGGATTGCATCGAAAATCTAAGACATTATGGCACAGATAGATTGGAAGACTTTGGGCTTTGACGCCTATCGGACCCGCACGGTTGTCGTCTCGCATTTCAAGGACGGCAAGTGGTCCAAACCCGAATCGACGGAGACCTTCTCCTTCACGTTCGATCCCTTCGCGCAGGTGTTCCACTACGCGATTTCCTGCTTCGAGGGCCTGAAGGCCTTCCGGCAGAAGGACGGTCGCGTGGCTATGTTCCGGCCCGATCAGAACGCCGCCCGCCTGCAGCGGACCGCCGACTACCTGGGCATGCCCTGCCCGGATGAAAAGATGTTTTACGAGATGTGCGAGGCCTGCATCCGCGGCAACATGGAGTTCCTCCCGCCGTACGGCCTGGGCGCTTCGATGTACCTGCGTCCGCTGCTGGTGGGCATGCATCCCCAGATGCAGCTCGTGCCGTATCCGGAGGCCGTTTTCGCCGTCATGTGCGCCCCGGTGGGCTCCTACTACGGCGCGCACCTGAAGTCCTGCGCGGCCGTGATTCCGGGCAATTATGACCGGGCGGCGCCGAAGGGCTCCGGCAGCTACAAGATCGGCGCGAACTACGCGAACACCTTCAAGCCCTACAAATTCGCCCATGAGCAGGGCTATGCGGAGCTCCTGTACCTGAATTCCTCCACCCGCGAGTTCGTCGACGAGTTCGGCTCGTCCAATTTCTTCGGCATCAAGGGGAACAAGTACATCACCCCGCTCTCCGACAGCGTCCTTCCGTCCATTACGAACAAGACGCTGCAGCAGGTGGCTGTCGACCTGGGCATGGAAGTGGAGAAGCGGCCGGTCCCGCTGGAGGAACTGGAAACCTTCGAGGAAGTGGGCGGCTGCGGCACCGCCGTGGTCATCACCCCGCTCTCGCACATCGACATGAAACCCGTGCTCGAGGAGCCGGAAGTTTCCCGCGAGTTCCGCTACTGTCCCGATGGGGAAGTGGGCCCGAAGTCCACGGCGCTCTACAGGCGTATCCGGGCCATCCAGGACGGCGAATTCCCCGATGAGCACGGCTGGTGCCGGTTCGTGGAGGTGTAAAGAAAAGAGGACGGCCCTTCGGGATCGTCCTCTTGTGGTTAAAGGCGGGGCCGTAAGCCGCTTTCTGTTTTTGAATCTGCCATTTATCTTCGCAACCTACCCCCCGGCATCGGACGGGCCGCCCTCATCTGCCGGTATATTTGGTCTTGCAGGCCTGCCGCCGTACCCGCCGTACGTCGCCGCACGGCGTCGTGGGCTCTTACCCCGCGTTTTCACCCTTGCCCTTTCGGGCGGTCGTTCTCTGTTACGGACGGAAAAGATTGCTCCCTTCTGTGCTTTCCACAGCCAGGCGCCCTGCCCTGTGCGGACTTTCCTCACCGGGATTCCGGGTCAAGCCCGGAATGACGGCGCGGCAGATCGTCCCACCTTTTTCGGTTGCAAAGGTACGAAAAAAGTTGTATTTTTGTTGTCTCGAATGGAAATGAGAAAGTTTTTGGTCATAGCGTGCCTCCTTGCCGCCGCGGTTTCCTGCGGTACGACCCAGGTGCGGGAATACAAGGTGAAAGTGGTCCGGGAGTATCCCCATGACGTCACTTCCTACACCCAGGGCCTGTTCTTCCACGGCGATTCGCTGTACGAATCCACGGGCCAGTGGGGCGAGAGCACCTTCCGCACCGTGGACCTGGAAACGGGCGAAGCGCTCTCCCGGATGGACTTCTCGCGGAAGTATTTCATCGAGGGATCCATCTTCTTCGGCGACAACCTGTATCTCCTGACCTGGACGAACAACCTCGTTTTCCTGTACGACGCGGCCACGCGGAAGTATAAGGCGACGCTCGCGTATCCCCGCGAAGGCTGGGGCCTCACCACGGATGGAAAGCAGCTCATTGCCAGCGACGGCAGCGCTTTCCTGTTTTTCATGGATGGCGACCTGAACGTGGAACGCCGCCTGCGGGTGACCATGGACGGGAAGTCGGTGAGCTACCTGAACGAACTGGAATACATTGACGGAAAGGTATGGGCCAATGTCTATACCACCGACACGATCGTCATCATCGACCCGTCCGACGGGAAGGTGGAGGCGACCATAGACTGCCGGGGCCTGCTCCCTTACCGGGAGCGGACCGCCGAGACGGATGTCCTGAACGGCATCGCCGTGGACAAACAGGGCCGGATCTTCCTGACCGGGAAGTACTGGCCGAAAATGTTTGAAATAGAACTGGTTAAGAAATAGTAACTCGGGGTATCGGGCCGTCCGGCCCGGTTGAGAGCATACCCGTGAACCTGATGCGGTTCATACCGCCGGAGGAAAGTATATGAAAAAAACCGTATTGATGACGGCATTCGCCGTCTTGTGTTTCTGCGCAGGTGCGCAGGAGCCTGAAAAGCAGGAAAGACTGGACTCAGTCGTCGTTTCCGCTTCCCGTGCCGGAGCACACACCCCCGTAACACACACCGATGTGGGCAAGGACGCCCTCCGCGCCGCCAGTCCCATGCAATCCCTGCCGATGGCCCTGAACCTGCTGCCGTCCGTGGTGACCTACAACGAAGGAGGTACCGGACTGGGCAATTCGGCGATGACCATCCGCGGCTCCAAGGGGTCGCAGGTCAATGTGACCCTGAACGGCATCACCCTTAACGATGCCGAATCCCAGGAGGTGTTCTGGGTCAATATCCCCGCGCTGACGGCCTTGCTGTCCGGCGTCCAGGTCCAGCGCGGCCTGGGCACGTCGGCCAACGGCGCCGGCGCCTTCGGGGCGAGCGTCAATATGAACACGGCCTTCGTCACGCCCGATCCGGCCTTCCGCTGGGAACTGTCCGCGGGTTCGTACGGGACCGTCCTCACCACGGTATCCGGCATGTCCGGCCTGCTGCCGTCCGGCCTGTATTTCAACCTGGCGTACTCGGCCGGAAGGACGGACGGATACATCCGGAACGCCGGCGTCGAATCCTCCTCGCTTTTCGGGGTAATCGGCTGGCTCAAGGGACGCAATTCCCTCCGGCTGACTTATCTGATGGGGGACCAGCGGAGCGGAATCACCTGGGACGGCATTTCACCCGAGATGTATGCCGTGGACCGTACGTACAACGGCGCCGGTGAATATGTGGACGACAGCGGGAAAACCTGCTACTACCCGAACCAGACCGACAACTACGCCCAGCACCATATCCAGCTGAACTACACCCGCCGGTTGACGGACCGCCTGACCTGGGCCAACACGGCCGACTATACCCGCGGCGACGGCTACGACGAGTATTACAAGACGGGCCGGAAGTTCGCCGAGTTCGGCTATCCTTTCTCCGCGTGGCAGGGCCAGAAAAAGAGCGACATGATCTACCGGAAGCGGATGGGCAACAATCTGTATGTGCTGCAGTCGGAACTCCGCTATGTAGGAGCAGACCTGCGCGTGAACGGGGGAGTGAACCTCTCGCGCTATGTCGGCGGACATTGGGGAGAAATGCTGTGGGCGCGCCTTCTGGGGCCGGATTATGATTATGCGTCCATGAACCGCGACGAGACCTGGTACCGGAATACGGGCACCAAGCAGGAAGTGAGCGCGTTCCTCCGCGCGGAGTACCAGCCGCTTCCGTGGCTGACTGCCTATGCGGACCTCCAGTACCGGCATATCGGCTACGCACTGGTGGGCCGGGACGACAAGGCAAGCTCCGTTCCGCTCGACTATCACGAGAAATGGGATTTCTTCAACCCCCGGGCGGGCTTGACAGCCGAATTCGGCGCCCATAAGCTGTACGCTTCCGCCGCCGTCGGTCACCGCGAGCCGGGCAAGAGCGACATCAAGGAAAACATCAAGGGCGAGATGATCCCCATCCGGCCCGAGTCGATGCTGGACATAGAGGCCGGGTACCAGTTCGCCGCAGAACGGTTCACCGCTTCCGCCAACCTATATCTGATGGAATACAAGGACATGCTCCTGGAGACAGGCAAGTTGAGCAATTCCGGCTATGCGATCAAGGAGAACGTGGGACGGGGCTGGCGCCGGGGCATCGAACTCGCGGCCGCCTGGACGCCTGCGTCCTGGCTCCGGGCCGATGCGAATCTGACTCTGTCCACGAACAAGCTGCGTTCCTTTACCGCCTATCTGGAAAACTGGGTGGACGGGGGCTACAAGACGGAAACCTACGATAACACGACCATGCTCCTTTCTCCGTCCGTGGTGGGTATGGGCCGCATCGCGCTGTCTCCTTTCGGGGGATGGTGGAAGCCGCTCTCGTTGACCTTGAGCGGCAAGTATGTTGGCAAGCAGTATTGGGACAATACCCAGAACGAGGGACGCGCGATTCCGGCCTGGTTTGTGACCGACCTGTCCTTGTCGCATTCCATTCCGTTGCGGACTGGTTCCCTTGGCTTATCCCTGTACGTGAACAACCTCCTGAACCGTGCCTATTATGCCTATGCTTGGGTTTACCGGGCCTGGGAAGGCAGTGAGTATGTGGAGGCCGGATTGTACCCGCAGGCGCTCCGGAATCTTATGGTAAAACTTACTTATAGTTTCTAAATTATTTTAATAATAAAATATTTATTCAAAAAAATTTGCAGATAAAGAAAGTTTGCGTATCTTTGTCCTTGAAAAAGGTAGGCCCGTGACGGGACGGCCCTTTTTAGAAGACAAAACGCTTCTTCTAACCAGTACAATTAACCTTCTTCTGAGTAAGAATACACTACTAACTAACCAAGAATACGGCTCGCAGGGATGCGAGCCGTATTCTTTTATCTGTATTCCAACAGGTTAGTCGATGAGATGGGGCCGGCGTTCCTTCGTCCGCTGGAGGGCCTGTTCGTCCTGCCAGGCCTGGATGAGCTTGGGATTGCCGGAGAGGAGGACGTCGGGAACCTTCCAGCCGTTGAACTCGGCGGGGCGGGTATAGACGGGCGGGGAAACCAGGCCGTCCTGGAAAGAGTCGGAGAGGGCGGAGGTCTCGTCGGTGAGTACGCCCGGGATCAGGCGGATGATGCTGTCCGCGAGGAGGGCGGCCGGAATCTCGCCGCCGCTGACCACGAAGTCGCCTACGGAAATCTCCCGCGTCACGAGATGTTCGCGGATGCGCTCGTCTATCCCTTTGTAGTGGCCGCACAGTATGATAATGTTCTCCTTGAGGGACAGTTCGTTGGCGATGCCCTGGTCCAGGATCTCGCCGTCCGGGGCCATGTAGATGACCTCGTCGTAATCCCTTTCGGCTTTCAGTTCCTCGATCATCCGGAACACGGGTTCCACCATCATCACCATGCCGGCGTCGCCGCCGTAGCAGTAGTCGTCCACGGTCAGGCGCGGTCCGAGGCCGTATTTGCGGAGGTTATGGACATGGATTTCCACCAGGCCTTTCTTGACGGCCCGACCCGGGATGGAATGGCTCAGCGGACTCTCGAGGAGCTCCGGAACGACGGTGAGGATATCGATGCGCATGCTTTTTCGGTTCGGTCCTGCAAATGTAATATTTATTGTCGAAAAAATGTGCCTGAGGTCCTCGAAACCGTCAACGAGACCTTAGATGTAGCACAGGAAGCGTCCCAGGAAACCGTGGAAGAGACTGTGGAAGAAGTTGTCGAAGAAGTTGTCGAAGAAGTTGTGGAAGAGGCTGTTGAGGAGGCGAAGGAAGAAGTCGCTGAGGAGGCGGAAGAGAAATCGGTCGTGGAGGAAGTGAAAGAGGAAGTGAAGGAAGCCGTGGAAGAGGCGAAGGAATCGGTGGTCAACTTCGGCGAGAAAACCCTTGCCGAACTGTCCGGACTGTTCCAGGAATTGACGGAAAGCGCTGACCGTATGAAGCGTTCCAAGGAGGCCGAGGCCATCAAGTCCGCCTTCTACAAGCGTCTGTCCCGCGAAAAGGCGGAGGCCGGCGAGGATGCGACGGTCGATGAACCCGATGCCGATACCGTGGAGGAAATCGCCGCCACCGAACCGCTGACGAGCGCGCCTGTGAGCCCGTTTGCCGCGATCGAGGCCGGTTTCAAGTCCCTCTACAACACGTATAAGAAAGAGCGCGCGGAGTACAACCGCCAGCTGGATGCCGAGCGCGAGGCCAATCTCGTGAAGAAGCAGGCCATCATCGAGGACCTGAAGGCCCTCGTCGACGAGCAGGGCGACATGAAGGACGCCTTCCCGAAGTTCCGCGAGATCCAGAAC
>CACZXH010000001.1 GCA_902785065.1 uncultured Bacteroidia bacterium | reverse complement strand
GCCGGGAAGACGGTGGCGGGTGCCATGACGGGCGAGGAGGGATCTTTCCTGATTCGGGGTGCGTTCAATGGACAATACCTGTTGAAGATCAGTTCCATCGGTTATAAAGACTTGAAGCGGGAAATCGCATGCACCGACAAGGGAATGTTGGATCTGGGTGATATCATCCTGGCCCAGGATGCAACGGTCTTGAACGAGGCGTTGGTGGTGGCCGGTGAGACGCCCAAGAGTCTGAGCGTGGAAAAGACGCGCATCAATACCGCATCCAGCGCTGCGGCGGCAACAGGGTCCGTGCTGGAGGTAATCCGCGAGGTTTCGGCAATCAGTGTCGATGGCAGCGGCGGCATTTCCATCCGTGGCAATAGCAATGTTCTTATCTTGGTGGACGGGATTCCCACCACCCTCGGGGGCTTGGAGAGCATCCCGGCAGCCAATGTACAAAGCATCGAAATCGTGACCAGCCCGGATGTCAAGTATGATTCCGAGGGTACCGGCGGCATTGTCAACATCATTTCAAAGAAGCAATCTGCCAATATGTTCAGCGCGATGGCTGCGTTTAATTATGGATTTAACGGGTTCATGAACGGGAATGTGGCGTTGAACTATAACAAAGGCCGATGGGGCGTGCGGTTCAACTACAACGGCAAATACGAGAAGGATAGGATTGAGAGCGAGTTGCATCGGCAGATTGTGACCACAGGAAGCCGGGTGGACCAACTGATCCATGCGACCAAGCGGACTTCCGGCCAGAATGCCGGCATCAATCTCCAGTTCAAGGCTACGCCCAAGGATATCCTGACAGCCGATTTCAAGGTGGCGCTGCCCCGGATGAACAATTTCCAGGACTTCAACGGCACGCGCCAGACCGATATCACTTTCAACCGCGAGAACTTTGAAGGAGGATTGGGGTATAAGCATTTGTTCGACCCCGGCAAGAAGGAGTTGAACGTGAACGCTTCCGTTTCCAGCATCACCGGTCATCGACCATCCTACTACTATGAAGGCGGAAAAATGGTGCAGAAGTCCCAGTCCGGCGGCCATCCCCTGATTGCCGCCCTGCAAGCCGATTATCTGACCATGTGGGGCAAGGGCCGGTTCGAGTCGGGCGCGAAGATGACATATCGGCAGAACAACATCGACCATAAGATGTATGAGTGGGACGATGCCACGCAGGACTGGGTGTTGTCCATGCCGCTCAGCAACGACCTGACTCATCGGGAGTACATCCCGGCGGCGTATGCGATGTATTCCGGCATATTCTCCGAGGCACTGTCCTACAAGGCCGGTGTCCGCTTCGAATACAGTTATGTCACGCTGCACAGCGAGAAAGAAAAACTGGACGACCACAGCGACTGCTGGTTCCTGTCGCCCAGCCTGTCGCTGGATTGGCGTGTCGCCCCACGCTGGTCATTGAGCGCAGCACTCGCCAGGCGCATCTCCCGGCCGACGTATCCGCAGTTGAACCCGTACATCAACCTGATTGACAGGCAGACTTACGAGATGGGCAACATGAAGTTGCAGCCGGAGAAGGCCAACAAATTGGACGCGGGGTATTCCTATACCGGCAAGTCTTTGACGGTGAGCGGCAACGCCTATTTGACTTACACCACGAACTTCATCAATCAGGTGGCTTATCTGGATAACGACATCCTGGTGACGACCTACATCAATGCGGATTCCGATGTGAAGACCGGCATCGACCAGAACATCCGGTATTCGCCCGCCAGGTGGCTGACGCTGGATCTGGCTGGCAACACCTTCTATTCGGCTTCCCGTGGTTCCTTCAAGGGCGCCGACATCCGAAATCAAGGCTGGACCAACAACAGCAACGTCGGCCTTGCCATCCGGCCTTTCAGCGGTTCGGAAATCCAAGTGCAGTACTTTGTGACAACACCACAGTATTTCCCGCAGTTCACTACCCGGACCATCCATTACGGCAA
Source organism: uncultured Bacteroidia bacterium (assembly GCA_902785065.1). Taxonomy (GTDB): domain Bacteria; phylum Bacteroidota; class Bacteroidia; order Bacteroidales; family UBA932; genus Cryptobacteroides. The sequence goes on along the minus strand of CACZXH010000001.1, from coordinate 121,737 downwards.
CATCGGCATCAAACAGTCCTTCCTGAAGAATGCGCTTACGGTTTCCGCTTTACTGACGGATGTGTTCAACACCCGCCGCTGGGATGTGCATTCCGACAACCCGGTTTTCATCCTGGTGAACAACAGCAAGAACCTTAGTCGTATGTTCTGGCTTGGCATTAACTGGAACTTCCACTCCTTCAAAGCCGCGAAGGGTACACAAAAACAACAGGAGGAAGACAGGAGCATCCTCAGATTGGGAGATTAGACGATGGAACTTATCAAAACCATATTGGTGGTTGGCGCCGGCAGTTTTTTGGGCGGCGCAGGCCGTTACCTTGTATCGTGGGCGTTGAGAGGCATCAAGGGATTCCCTTGGGCAACGCTGGCTGTGAACCTGGCCGGATGCTTCTTGATCGGCCTTCTCTGGGGCGTCTTCAGTAAGAACGGTACCGAGGGAGGCAACTGGGCCTTATTCCTGACTGTGGGTTTCTGCGGTGGTTTTACGACCTTCTCGACTTTCTCGAAGGAGGCGCTGATGATGTTGCAGGGCGGGAACATCTGGGGTTTTGTCGGGTATGTAGCCTTCAGCGTGTTTGTCGGTATCGCCCTTGTCGCGTTGGGATACTTCCTGGTTCGCTAAAATCAGATTAATCGACCTGACACAACCCCGGCAGTCTTGGATGATTGCCGGGGGGGTCATCGGAATTCTCAAAGAAATTGACTTCTTTGAGATTAGTAAACCTATGAAAATCAATTAGTTAAATAGTCTCGTACGGGGTCGTTAACATATATCTAACTTTTCTGGAGGACTTGAGAAAGTTGTATTCAGTTGGTTTACAGGTTAATAACTAGTGGCTTTGTCTGTCGTATGCTCCCATTTTGACGGTTTTTCTTTCAACAGTCAAAGATTACGAAATACAGACAGATTGCAAGGGGCTGTCATAATACAAGGCGAGTATGGGTAGGTCGAAACGGGCGCTCGTCAGAAATAATTTTTGATTTTTTTTAAAAACCCGTATCTTTGCGTCCCTTTTTAGAGCAAGTTAGTTGTAGTAAGCTATGAAGAAGTTTTGTTTTATTGTGTGCGCCATGATGGCGCTAGCGCTGTTGTCTTGTGAAAAAGACCCGCAGGGAACCCGGGAATATGATCCGATGAAGTCTCTCCCCGAAAACGTTGTTTGGGATTTTTACGGACGCTATCCGGAGGCAACAGACATTAGGGTTATTGGAGGAGAAAATGAAGTGAAAATTTCCCTTATCGACAAGGACGGATACAAGAACGAGGCCGTCTATGTCAATGGGGAATGGACATACTCCCAGAAGAGTTTGGATGTCAAAGATTTCCTCAAAGATTTTCCCAAGCCGGTCCGCTCGGCTTACGTCAAGACGGGAATCGCTCACGAGTATTTCTATGAAAACAATTATGTCCTTGAGATTGAAAGGGCGGGAATGGCTCAAAAACAGTATGAGGTCGACTGTCTGGGTTACTATGTGTACGGCGATGAATTGATCGACGATCTGGTTTATCACATCGTCATTGCCGAGGATGGCACATTGCTCTCTTACAGTCACCGTCTGTTTAACCAGTCTATCTGGTGGGCCGATTTGAGCCCTGCGATGGGTTTTGTTCTTAGTAAGTACCCTGACGCGTCGATTCTCGGAGCGGCCAATGATGGAGAGCAGTATTTATTCATCCGCCACGAAGGCATCCTGAAGACCGTGACGTTCCGTTCTGCACCCTCAGCTGAAGACTTCGAGTGGAGACACACGGAATATGCGCTTCCTATGGGCACGACGCTTCCCGCGCGCGTCCTGAAAGAGATTGAAGAGTACGAGGCAGAGAACCCCGGTCAAAAATGGTTCGAACTGTCTATGCTTGAAACCATTGAGGGGTTCTTTTATGGTTTGAAGTTCGGAACTGAATTGGATAATATCAGGTTCTACGTAGGAACAGATGAAGAATAACCGCATTCTTCTATGTTCCTTTGCCGATCCTGGTATATTGGCACAACACAAACCCCGACAGTCTTGGATGATTGCCGGGGTTTTGCTTGCGTAGAGGGTGAGGTTGGGAACCAACTATGTTCCAGGGTGGTTCCAAACCTGCCGTTTGAATGAAAGGTTCGGAACGATGCAGTTAATAATATATTAATTGACAGATATTTGCGATTGGTTCGGTTCCCAACCTCCTAAATCGTCCAGAAATTGGTTTACCTGGGTCTGCGGAAAGTAGTATTGTAACAGGTTGATAGCCATTCGATTCAAAAATCTGTGTCCACAGACCTGCGACAGAAAGAAGAGGTCTGCGGATTGAAAAAACGCAATATTCAGTCAATCAGCGAATTACAAAGCCGTTATCCGCAGGCCCCTGTGAGAAGCACAAATAACACGGCCTCGGCACTGCACCAACGCTGAATCGAAGCACCTTCGGAGCGCAGCGACTTCGCCTGCAGGCGAACGGCGGCTTCTGCCGCCGAGTCCCTCCCCCAAGGGGAGGGATTTAGGGAGGGGGTAACGTGGACAGACGGAGTCCCCCCGCCCGTGTACGAAACCGCCCGGCCATATCGAGGCCGGGCAGGGTTTCGTACGGGTGGGGGGACTCGAACCCCCACGGCTTGCGCCACCAGATCCTAAGTCTGGGTTGTCTACCAATTCCAACACACCCGCGGAAAGGATTGCAAAGATAATCAATTTTTCGCGAACTCCACGCAGGCCCATTCTTCGCGGAGAGTCTGGCCGATGAAGGTGAGGCCGAGGGCGGAAGCGCGTTCCTGCAAGGCCGGGATGTCGGCCTCGTAGAATCCGCTCATCAGGAGCCGGCCGCCGTGCCGCAATGACCGCACGTACGTGGGCATATCCTCCAGCAGGATGTTCCGGTGGATATTCGCCAAAATAACATCATACGATCCCATCTGGAGGAGGGAGGCGTCACCGCAGGCGGTTTCGACGCGGCGGGAGACGCGGTTCCAGCGGGCGTTGCCCCAGGCGGAGCGGGCGGCGACTGCGTCGATATCGACGGCGAAAACCTTCCGTGCGCCCATCTTGGCGGCGAGGATGCCCAGGATAGCGGTACCGCAGCCCATGTCCAGGACTACGTGGTCCCGAATCAAAGACTCGATTCCCAGCATCCGCTGCATCATCATATAGGTCGTGTTGTGCGAGCCGGTGCCGAAGGCCATTTCCGGGTCGATCCAGATGTTGAACCGCGTGCGGGGCACGTTCTCGTTGAAGGAGGCCTTGATGGTGACCTTCCCGTCCACGACGATAGGCTCGAAGCGGCTCTCCCATTCCTTGTTCCAGTTCTGACCCTGGATAGGGATGGCCTCGAAGCCGGCCACGTCGGGATAGCCGCTCAGGACGACCTTCAGGTCGCCCGGGCGGTATTCCGACAGGGGAATGTAGGCCTTCAGGACCGGCTCCTCCGTCAGGAACGAGTCGTACGGCAGCTCGGCGAGGTCCGCCATCAGCATCTCGGCCGTCTCTTCGGAGAAGGGCTCCAGGCGGACGGACACCTCAATATACTCGAAACTATTCATGATTCAGATTTCTCGACTTCGCTCGAAATGACAGGGGGGTCAGATTCCTTCGCTTCGCTCGGAATGACAGGAGGGGTGGGTTTCACCGCTTCGCCCGAAATGACCTCGAGCACCTCCTCCTTCAAGGCTTTCTTGTCCGTTTCTGCGGAGGCTTCCTCGAAGCGGCGTGTCATCAATGCCACAGAATCAGTCACTGCGGCCGGGGCCGCCAGGGTGTCGGCCGCAGGCGTGTAGCCCGTCTCCGTCATCCGGTCCTGGATGTAGTGCTGTTCCCTGTTCTCGGCAATGACTTGGTCCACGCCCACTTCGAAGACATTGTGGATGGACGCGAGCAGGCTGTTCTGGACGGTGTCCAGCTGCCGGCTGAAGTCGGGCACGGGGATGTTCCGGTACTTCGCCCGTCCCACCCCGTACTTGATATGGTCGAAGTCGTCGCCCCAGATGTTGATGCCGAACTTCACCAGCAGCGGCGACTTGATAGCCGACAGGTGGTAGCTGAACGACTCGTCCAGGTGCTGCAGACCGCTCGCGGCCAGGGTGTACCGGTCAATGCCCATCACGAACGGGAAGACCTCCATCACGTTGTCGCGGACCATGCCCGTGACGCCCATCTGATCGACATAAGCCCCGTTCTTGTTCCTGAATACCAGCATTTTGGCAATCTTCTTGAATTCCGGGGTATCCCCGTCGATGGACAGGTCCTTGCCGGAAATCCGGAGGACTCCGTCGATGGACGGGAGCAGCAGCCGCATCGTTGTGTCCATTTCCGCGGTGGCCGCGAGCTCGCAGTTCAGGTCGCCCGCGAAGGAGCGCAGCATCGGGACCAGCGTATCGATCGCCGGGAACAGGGTGATGACCTTCTCTGCGGTGACGTCCACGAGGTTGAGGTCGAAACCGGTCTTGATGTCGCGCTTGCTCCGGGTGGCGTAGAACCCCTCGAAATGGATTTCGCCCATGTTCGTGGCGGCGAGGGCATTGGTGATCTGGAGGGTGCGCTGTTTCATTTCCAGGTCGGCGGCCGCCCAGGAGACTTCCAGGCTGTCATATCGGATGTCGCTGGCTTCCACGCTCACCCGCGCATTCAGGTTGCCGGGGACCACCAGGAGACGGGAGGTGGTGCTGTCCGGAAGCTCGACCTTCTCGATCGCCCGCTCAATGGCCTCGTCGCTGGCGCGTTCCATCGACGGCTGGGGGTCATAGTCGGCATAATAGTCGTACGCCCGCATCAATTCGTTCGCGTCCAGATGGTCGGAGGAGACCGTGGCGTCCAGTTCCATCGTACCGCGCATCAGCAGGGAACGGCGCAGGTTGCCGAGGGTGCCCTGGGCGGTCAGGTTGGATTCACCGGCCTGGACGGTGATATTCTTCAGGTCCACCTGGTCGTTGGTCACCGCGCCGCGCAGGTCAAATACCTGCGTCTGGAGCGGGAAGGCGGGCACAAGCAGGCGCGCCCGCTCCAGCGCCACGTTGCCGGAGAAGTCCCAGTTGCGGTAATACTGCCTTACAGCGTCGGACAGGTTCACGTGGATGTCCCGGTTTCGGAAATCGGACTGCATCCAGGCGGGGAAAGTGCGCCGGGGATGGCTCTGGCGGTATTTCGCCAGGAGGGAGTCCCGCGGGACACCCGGCCAGACCCGCTGCAAGGAATCCAGGAAACGGTTCAACCGCTTGGACGTGCTTTCCGCCAGCAGATGCTTGTTCGCGGTAATGTCAAACTTGAAGTTGCGCAACAGGACGCCGTTGGCTCCGGTACGCAGTCGCACACCCACGCTCTGGCTCGTCAGGTTCAGTTTCGGGGAGCGGAAGTCCTTGGTGGAAGGCGTGACGCGAAAGGTCTCTGTGTTGTCGCGGAAGCCGATGGCCGTTCCTTCCTCGTCCCGCATCGACAGGTTCGCGGCCTTGAGGACGCCCATCAGCGGGGTCAGTTCCTTGCCGCCGCGGAGGATGGCCGCCGAGTTCTGCGCTTGGATGTCAATGTCTTTTCCACGGACGTAGGTTCCACCCTTGTAGGTGGCGTCCAGCGTGTCCAGGAAGGCATTCAGTGCCAGGACGCGGGCGCCGCGACGCATGTTGTCGTCGATGCGGTTGCCCTTCGTCTCCAGCGTGAGGTCCGCCTTTCGGACCCAGGCCTTGAGCTTGTCTTTCGTGTCATCCACCGACAGGTCGCGGATGACCGCATTTCCCTTGATGTCGGCGTTGCCGATCTTGGCCAGGTTCAGCTGGGACAGCCGCGCCTGCCCGTTCAGGGAGGCCGTAATGGATCCGGTCCCGGTGATGCCCCGTTCGGCCGTGAAAGCCTTCGTGAGAGAGTCCACCCGGGCGCGGATCTTTCCATTGATGGCGAAGAAAGGATCCTCGCCGGTCACGTCCGCCGCCGTTCCCTTCACGTCGATGCGGGCGCCCACGATGTCCAGGAGCACGCGGTTCAGGTCCAGGTCCAGCTTCAGCTCCTCGTCGGTGTTGGCATTGACATCCAGCGACACCTGGCCCCGGCGGCCGACGCCTTCGTAATCGACATAGGCGTCCGGGATCTGCAGGCGGGCGTTGATGCGGGGGAGCCGCCCCTTCGCCAGCACGCCGTCGCAATGGGCATCCAGGTCCAGCACCGCATCCGTCTTCACCTTCCCCAGGGCGGGGAAATTGACCTTGTATTCCTTCAGAAGATCACCCAAGGGGCATTTTTCAATGGTGGCATCGGCCTTGATCTCTGTGCTGTCCCGGTGGAACACGGCGTTGCCGCCGCCTTTCAGGTCAATGGTGGCGACTTGCAAGGCCAGGCGGTCCACCTGCGCCTCCAGGGCGCCGTCCGCCCTTTCCGGGAAGGCTGCATCCGCTTCCAGGTGTACGGGAATCCGCATCCGGCCGGAGGAACGCCGGGAGAGAAAAGCCTTGGCGTCCGCCGCGAGGGAGACGCGGCGGTCCTTGCCTTCCGCCTCCAGGCGGTCAAGGCCCAGGGCCAAGGTATCCTTGGGCAGGCGGCCGTTCACGAAGAGGCTGTCCGCGACGAGCCGCAGCCGGGCGTCCGGCAAATGGTATGTGTCCATTTTCCCCTCTAACTTCAGCTGTTTCATCCGCAGCATCGCCAGGAGGGTGTCCTGCTGGTTCGTGTACACGATGTAAGGCCGGCCGGTCAGGTGGACCTTATGCAGGCGGATGGGCGGCAGGGGAGCGGAAGCGGTCGTGTCATACGGGTCGCTGAGCTGGAGAATCTGCCAGTTCGCGGCCGTGCTGTCGTAATGGTGCGCGAAGATACGCGGGTGGTCCAGTTCCACCCGGCGGATGTCGTAACTGGTCTTCTTGAGGAGATTGATGAGGTTGAGCGACGCTTCCAGCGTCCTGAACGAGGCCAGCGTGTCCATCACCGGCGCCCGGCCTGCCTGCAGCAGCGGAAACCGCCCTGTCTCGACGTACGTGGAGTCATACCAGGCGTACCGCCCGTGCGGATACACGATGGCCAGGCTGTCCAGCCTGAAATTCAAAAAAGGAAAATCCTTGAGCACCGAGGCGCGGACCCGCGAGAATCGGAGTTCGCCTCCTTCCACATACTCTTCCGCGAACCGGTTTACGATGGGAGTGAGCACCTTGGGCCGCAGGACGATCTGCAGGGCCACGAGCAGGAGCAGCACCAGGCCCAGGAGGGCCAGCACGATATTCCGGATAATGCGGAGCGCTTTCATACGAACAAAGATAGTGAAAAAAGTTTCACTATCTTCGGCGCGGGGACCCTGTCAGGCGAGAATGTGGTGGGAAACTCCGGAGAGCAGGCCGAGCGATCCGGCCCGGTCCAGGAAGAACTGCTCGAATTCCGCTCCGTAAATGTTCCGGGACAGGTGCAGGAACAGTTTGTCCCCGAAGCTCGTGCAGGAAACGGCGCCGCTGTTTCCGCGTTGACTGCCCAGGATGAAGTCGAACTCGGTCAGGTACGGGCGCATTTCTTCCGGCACGCGGATCTGGCCCAGGTTGGACAAGGTCTGCGAGCAGTATTTGTCCCCGTGGAGTTTGTTGATGATGTCGATGATGGGCTTCTTCACCAAGAGCGGCAGGCAGCGGACGGCAAAGCTCTCCTCCAGTTCCACGTTGGCGGCGATCTTCGGCTCCAGGTTTTCCGGGCGCAGCATCGCCTCTTTCTGCATCTTCACGAGCCGGACCAGCTGTTCCAGCGGCAGATAGCCGCTCTGGATGTCCACCCCGAGGTTTACATACGAAGAGAAGTTCCGTACAGTGCGGCTGCCGTAGCGCGGCCGCAGGTTCACCGGGACGCTGACCTTCACGACGCTGCACTTTTTCGGGTCGTCATCGGCCCGGTACAGCTTCTGGAGCGCGTCCAGCATCAGGCCGGTGAGGAGGTCCGTAACGCTGCAGTCCATCCGCCGGCACACCGCCTTCACTGTATCCAGCGGCATGACTACCCGGATGTCACGGAGACCCGCCCTGGGCAGCCGGCGGCCCTGGATGTGGTAGGCAGGGACGTTCTTCTCCAGTTCGCCCTTGCGGCCGGAGAAGACGGTCTTGAAGCTATCCTCCACTTCCGCGGGGTCGGCACCCTCGGCGGGGTTCAGCACCAGGCCGGAATAGGAGATGGACAGGCCGTATCTCAGGCGCAGGTATTCGCCTGCGAGCGTGAGCAGGAAGGTTTCGGAACCGGTCCCGTCGGCCAGGGCGTGGAAGACGTCCAGGACGATGCGGCATCCGTCGGCGCTCACCTTGTACAGGAAGCCGCCGTTGTCGCGGAAATGGAACCGGCTGAGCGGTGCGGCGGGCAGGACTTCCGGGGCCTTGTCCAACCGGCGGAGGTGCCACCAGAATGTGCCGGAACGGAGTCCGCACCGGAATGTGGGGATCCGTTCGGACACGGTTTCCAGCGCCTGCTGGAGCAGGGCGGGATCCACGGGTTCGGTGAGCGTGACGCTCATCCGGTACAGGGATGCGTAGTCCCTGCTCAGCGAAGCGGGGTAGATGTTCGCTGCATTGTCAATCCGCATTCGGGCGGGAATTGAAAGGTTGAAAGTCCGTTCCATCGAGGTCGCGATTGTTACGGAAACAAAAGTACCGCCCCCGGGAGAGGGCGGCAAATAAAGGTGGTGAAAGCAGGGATAATGTGATGAAATCCCCTTATTTGGGGCGAATTACCGCCCTCTGCGGAGCCGGCCGATGGCGTGCTCCAGGCTTTCGGTGGGTTCGATGATGTTGTAATCCTTCCAGAAATCGGGATCCTGGAACTCCGCGGCCTTGTCGCTGAGGATGTCCACGGTCCGGAACGCCTCGGCGCGCGGAATGGGCACGGCAGGCTCGCGGACGTCCGTGACGACGAGTTCGTTGACCACGGCATAGGAGGTGGCGAACAGGCGCTTCTTCCAGTCGCAGTTGAAACGCATCGTGGAACGGAAATACTCCAGCTGGCTCCGGCCTTCCTTGAGCCGGTAGCTGATGACGATGGAGAGTTCTCTCGGTGACAGGCGGAGCGAAAGCGGCTTCCGGACGACCATCATCCGGGTGGCCTTTGCCTGATCGGTCATGTCCAGGGACATCTCGATGCGGGTGAAAGAGAGCAGTTCCCGGTCGATGTACAGCGTTCCATGGTAGAGCGCCCATTCCACCTCGCGGGAGCCGGGGTGGAAGTGGATGACGAACTGGAGGCGGTCGCCGATGTAGGTGGGCATGCCCATTTCGAACTCGTACAGGGCCAGTTCCTCGTCGTTGAACAGGATTTCCGGATTCTTCACCACGTCGAAAGTGATCGCCTGCGTGGGACCGCCCTGCATTTTCACGCTCAGGGTATCGGTCCGGCGCTGGCTCAGCAGGACGCGGCTTTTCTCCAAGGCGGCCCGGTCGCGGTAGACCGTGCCGTCATAACCCGTCTTGTAGAGCCGGGAAACCGCTTCGGAGACATAGATGTAGCGGTTGCGCTTGCGGACGGTTTCCCGGTAGAAGCATTCCAGCAGTTCAGGGTTCTGGCTGTAATTGTCCTGGACCCGGTACAGGGCTTCCCGGATGATTTCCCGCGGGTCGCCCGTAATGATGGACGCTTCCGACAGGGGCATGGACTCCGGGGTGAGGCGGACACGGAGTATGCCGCCGGACGGTTTCTGCCGCAAGGTACGGTAACCGAGGTACGAGAAGACGACTTCCGGAACGGGCTGGTCCGATTTGATGGTGAAGTCGCCGTCCGCGTTGGTGACGGTGGAGTAATGGCGGCCGGGCACGGAGACGTGCACGGACTCCATCGGGCGTCCGGTCACCGCGTCCACGACGTTCCCTTGCACCGAATAGCCCAGCCGGACGGTGTCAACCTGGCCGAAAAGGGCCACGGAGCAGCAGACAAAGGCAATCAATATCAGGAACTTACGCATAGGAAAAAACGTTTCTTGCACAAATTTAAGCATTCTGAGGGGAAAAACAACGATTTCTTGTTTCTCCCGCCCCGATTTCCCATAAGATTTCCTATATTTGTAACAAGATAGTTACCCGCAGGCCTATGGACACCCCATTCCCGTATGACAAATTCGTGACCGGTAAGAATTTCATCGGCCGGAAAGCCGAGTGCACGGTCCTTTCGAACCTGATCGCCCAGCACGAGCATGTGGTTCTCTACGAGCCGCCCAAGGCCGGGAAAACCTCCCTCATCCAGCAGGCGATGTATTCCATGCGCTACGGCCAGCGGGCCTTCACGGTGGGCCAGTTCTCCGTCCTGAACATCCGCACCGTGGACGAGTTCCTCGCCCGCTACGGCTCCACCGTCATCCGGATGGTGGCCTCGGCCCCGACGGAGTACGCCCGCCTCGTCCAGGATTATCTGGGCGGTACCCACTTCGTCTTTGACCAGGAGGCCTTCTCCGATTCCGACCAGATCCTTTCCCGCAGCTGGGACCTGGATGAGGAGGACGTGAAGGCCGTCCTGCGGTTGCCTTTCCGCCTCGCCGCGGACCGAGGCACGCCGATGCTGCTGGTCCTCGACGAGTTCCAGAACGTGCTCGAAACCGAGGACGGCGACCGGATCCTCCGACCCCTGGACGCTATCATCAAGGAAGCGGCTGAACAGGGCCTCAAGGGCTTTTCCTTCATTTTCTGCGGGTCCATGGTGAACGCGATGAAGCAGATCTTCGAGACCAGCCGCCTGTTCCACCGCCACGTCACCCGCGTGCGGCTCTCCTCCGTGGACGAGCGCGAGATCGCGGACCATGTGGTGCGCGGCTTCCTGTCGGGCGGCAAGGTGCTGGACAAGGAACTTCTCATCGGCGCCTGCCGCCTGTTCAAGAACAATCTCTGGTACATCAACAGCTTCGCCTCCATCTGCGATTCGATGTCCAAGGGCTACATCATGGAACCGGTGCTGGTCGATGCCCTCGGCTGCCTGCTTTCCATCCATGAACCCCGCTTCCGGGCGATGGTGTGCGGCCTCACGACGCACCAGGTGAACCTCCTCCGCGCCACGGCCGAGGGAAACACCCGCTTCAGCGCCTCCGAGGTGATCCGCAAGTACGGACTCAACTCCTCGGCGAACGTCAAGCGCGTGAAGGACGCCCTGATGAAAAAAGAAATCCTTACCTTCGATACCGAGGACCAGCCGGAATTCCTGGACCCGCTGTTCGAGTACTGGATCAAGAAGTATTACTTTGAACTTCCCGAATGATGAAAAAGAAGATTGTCGTCCTGACCGGCGCCGGCGTCAGCGCCGAGAGCGGATTCGCCACCTTCCGTGACACCGGCGGACTGTGGGAGCAATATGACGTGCAGGATGTCGCCTCCATCGAGGGGTGGTACCGGAACCGGAAGCTGGTTCTGGATTTTTACAACCAGCGCCGGGAGCAGTTGAAGGATGCCAAGCCCAATGCGGCGCATCTTGCCATCGCCGGCCTGGAGAAAGACTACGACGTGGACGTCGTTACCCAGAACGTGGACAATCTCCATGAGCGGGCCGGCTCCACGCGGGTGCTCCACCTGCACGGGGAGCTGACCAAAGTCCGCCCCGAGAACGGCCATTACGACCGCGATTACCGGACGGACCAGGTCATCGACATCGGCTATGACAAGGTCGTCCTGGGCGACACCGCGCCCAACGGGTCGCAGCTGCGCCCGCACATTGTCTTCTTCGGCGAGGCGGTCCCGAACATCGAAAAGGCCATCGACCTCGTGTCCCGGGCGGACATCCTCCTGATCGTGGGCACCTCCCTGCAGGTGTATCCTGCCGCCGGCCTGTACCGATACGCCCGGCCGGACATCCCCATCTACATCATCGACCCCAAGGACGTCCCCGTCCACGACTCCCGCATCATCATGATCCAGGACGTCGCCACGAAGGGAATGGAAAAATTCATCGGGATGCTTGCAGATTAGCAAATTATTGCTACCTTTGCAGTCCCAATGAAAAAAGGAGGTGTAAAAGCATGATCATTGTCCCGATTAAGGAAGGAGAAAACATCGAGAGAGCCCTGAAGAAATTCAAGCGCAAATTCGAGAAGACCGGTACCGTTCGCGAGCTCCGCGCCCGCAAGAACTTCGAGAAGCCTTCCGTGAAGAATCGCATTGCTCATCAGAAGGCCGTCTACGTGCAGCAGCTCCGCCTCAAGGAAGAGCAGTAAGACTTCGACTACACCTTACAACATAACGAGACCGCCCATCCGGACGGTCTCGTTTCGTTTTTATGTCTCGCGACGACTAGTAGTGGACGATCGTCACGACCACCTTGCCGGCCTCCTTGCCGCGGACGACCTTCATCCGGAGTTCCCCGGTGACAGTGGTGCCGTGGCCGAGCTCGGTGAGCTTCGCCTCGATGCCGGGTTCGCCCTCGCCGATGAGGTCCGCTTCCGTGAGGTCGCCGTCCCAGAGGACGGGACCGAAGGTGTGGTTGATCACCCAGTGGCCCGGGTCGATGCCCTCGAACACGTACTCGTCGACACCTTCCTTGAGCATCACGCGCTTGCTCATCGCGTTGCCGCCGTAGCCGAAGTTGCCGTTGCCGCGCTTGTTGATCTCCACCTCGGCCCCCATGCCGTTCACGGCCTCGGTCTTCTCGCGGCAGTAGTCCAGGCCGCTGTCGAAGGATTCCACCTGGAAGAAATACTCGGGATCGACGTTGAGGCTGTGCAACTGGAAGAAGTTGGCGTCGTACACGATATAGCTGTTGTACAGCTTTTTCTTGTCGATGCCATAGCGGATGACGTAGCCGTCCGCACCCGGGACCGGATCCCACAGGAGGGCGGCCTCGCGGCGGTCTTCGGGATTCCGGACCACCTTGACGTCCTTCACCACCGTGGACTTGCCCACGTCCGGATTGCCGAACACGCGGAGGTCCTTGACGCAGAATTTGGCGCCGTCATACGTGCCCAGGTTCGTGACCTTGACATAGCGGGCGTTCATCGGTTTCGGAAGCTCGATGTAGACGTGACGGAATTCCTGCTTGTTGTCGGGCTTGTCCGCGACCTTGGTCCAGGTGGCCTTGTCGGCGGAAACCTCCACGGTGTAGCACTGGTAGTGGGCCGGCGGGGCCTGCGGGGCGCCGAAACCGCGTCCCTGGGGCGCTGCGCCGCCGATGTGGTCGAAATTGACCTGGATGGCGCGGAGGTCCGCCACCTTCCCGAGGTCCACGCAGAAGAATTCGCCCGGGTCGCCGGTTTCCGCGGCCCAGCAGGTCATGAAGTCCTCGTCCACGCCCTGGGCGGGGGCGTAGTTCTCGAAGGTCGAGGAGACTTCCACTTTCTTCTTGTGCGACAGGAGCTTCCAGCCGGTCCAGTTGTCGCCCACGGGGCCCTTCCGGGAGCCCGGCCAGTACTGCGGCCAGTCACCGAGGGCGGTCTCGGAATGCATGACACCGTCCTTGTCCACGGCTGTCGGGTAGATCGCGAGTTCGGAGCCGCGGCCGCCGCCGTAGTTGCCCGGGATCATGCAGATGGTCCACAGTTGGCCGTTCTTGTCGTGGAAGGTGCTGCCGTGGCCGGCGCCCACCGCGAAACCGGTGGTCTTGAAGGTCAGCGGGTTATGCTCGGAATAGGTGAACGGGCCGGTCGGGGAGTCGCCCACGTACACGCCGTGCGAATAGGACAGGAACTCCAGGCCGATGGCGGCGTATTGGAGGTAGTACTTCCCGTTGTGCTTGGTCATCCAGGGACCCTCGATCCAGGGGTATTCCTCCTCGAAGTAGTCGCGCCGGCCGTTGAAGATGGAATAGATCACGTCCTCGTTCCGGCGGCTCTCGAAGCCGTGCCTGCGGTGGTCCCCGAAGAACAGGACCTTGGGCCCGTCGATCTCCTTGAAGGTGGTCTTGTCCAGTTCCACGACCTTGAACGGCATGATCTGGGACCAGCCGTAGTACAGGTACAGGTGTCCGTTGTCATAGAACATGTTCGCGTCGCCATAGCGGTCGCTGTCCAGGGTGCCGACCTGGACCCATTCGCCCTTGCGCGGGTCCACGGCCTTGAACACGCGCTTGTTGTTCATCGAGCAGCCGTACAGGGCGCCGTCCATCTCCACGACGGAGACCACGCCGCCCGGATAGTTCGGGGCGTCCACGTACGTCCAGTTCTTGAAGTCGGGGGAGTACCAGTACCCTTTGCGATGGGAGACGAACAGGAAGTAGTCGTCCTCGAAGATCAGGACGACGGGCTCGCCGCCCCGGTAGGCCCTTTCCTGGCCGATGACAATGTCCAGCGGGTTGCAGAAAGTCTCTTTGGGCTGCGCGGCGGCGCTGAGCGCCAGCAGGAACGCGGAAGCCGCGGCAAAAAGGAGATGCGTGGTTTTCATCGGAAACTGCTTTTGGTTATTTTGACATAAATATCGGCAGAAAAAACGGAAAACCCTAACTTTTTGGCGGAAAATCGATTACTTCTTCCAGTAAGCCTCGATTTCTTCCAGCGTCTTGCCGGTGGTCTCCGGGATGTACTTCCACATGATGTACAGGTAAGGGAGGCAGCAGAAGGCAAAGAGGAAGAACGTGCCCGCCGGCGTCAGGTTCTCCAGCATCCACGGTGTGAGCTGGCCGATGAGGTAGGTGCCCACCCACAGGGCGAGGCCGGCGATGGACATCGCCAGGCCGCGGACGCGGTTCGGGTACATCTCGGACAGGAGGACGAACACCACGGCGCTGATGGAGATGGCCGTGCAGAAGACGTAGAGCAGGAAGAAGGTGAGCAGGAACCCGGTTCCGAGGCCCAGCTGCGGGCCCCAGGCGAAATAGGTCCCGATGGCCACAAGGCATAGGATCATGCCCCCCACGCCCCACCAGACCAGTTGCTTGCGTCCCACCTTGTCGATGATCAGGAGCGCGATGACCGTGGTGACCATGTTCACGACACCCACGAGGACCGTGGAGAACATGGACCCTTCGCTGGAGAGGCCGGCATCCTGGAAGATCTCGGGACCGTAGTACAGGACGGCGTTCACGCCCATGAACTGGCCCAGGATGGCGATGGCGCTGCCTACGAGCACGGCTTTCAGGATGCCCGGCTCGCGGAGGGCCTTCCACTCTTCACTGTTGTCCTTCCGTTCCCCGCGGACGGCGAGCCAGCGCGGACTCTCCGGGATGAAGAAAATCAGGACGAGGAACAGCAGGTCCGGAATGGTCTCCAGGCCCAGCATGCCCCGCCAGTACTCATTATTGAACATCCGGGTGCCCAGGGCAGGGTCCGTGGATGCAGTGTCGGCCCCCTTGAGGACCAGGTAGTTCATCAGGTAGGCGAGGAGGAAGCCGATGGTGACGGCGAGTTGGTAGAGCGAAACCATCGTGCCGCGTTTTTCCGCGGGGGAGACCTCGGAGATATAGACCGGAGAGACGATGGATACGACGCCGATGCCGAATCCGCCGATGATGCGGTAGATCACCAGTTGCGTGAAATCCGCGCACACGGCGCAGCCGATGGCGGAGATGCTGAACATCAGGGCGGAGATGAGCATGGTCTTCTTCCGGCCCAGGAAGTCGCTGAGCATGCCGGCGACCGAAACGCCCAGGATGGAGCCGATGAGGGCGCAGCCCACATACCAGCCCTTGGACATTTCCGTCAGGGCGAACTGGTCGGCCACGATGCGGGTGGTGCCGGAGATGACGGCCGTGTCGTAACCGAAGAGGATGCCGCCGAGGGCGGCTACGCAGGCGACGAAAAGGACGCGCCCGGAGGTCATCGCTTTACTCATAGTCCAAAGTATTCCTTGTAACGGTCGTAGAGGTGGCCGGCCTGGAGGTAGGCGCTCTGCGGGCTCATGAAGTGGCTGAATTCGAAAGTGATGGCCTTGTCGTAGCCGCAGCGCTTGGCCGCTTCCAGCTTGAGGCGCAGCTTGTCGAACTTGATGGGCAGGAAGTGGATGGGCATGTCGCGGTCGAAGCTTTCGGCGTTGGTCCAGCACTGCATGCCGTATTTGTCGGCCAGTTTCTTGTTCACGCTGAAGAAGGCGTCCAGTTCGTCGTAGTCGATATGGCCGTCCTGGAAAGCGCAGGCATCGACATAATCGTGGATGCCGTCGAAGATCTCGTTCCATTCCTTCTCGTGCTGGGCGACGGAGACGGCCTCGTCGTTGGTCATCTTGCCGGTTCCCATCACGGCTTTCTTGCCGTCGATCCAGGGGGAAATGAAGGTCGGGAGACCGCCGCTCACCTCCTTGCACTGGCGGCCCATGGTGCGGAAACTCTCGATGGCGCCCTTGGTAGCCCTGGAAATCTCACCGGAGATGTACCAGCCGCCGAAGCTCTTGTACTTGGAGCCGTAGCGCTCCCAGACTTCGTCGATCACGTACTTGTTGGCTTCCACCTCGTAGCTCATGTCGCCGGTGTCCCAGTACTTTCCGCTGTCGTACAGGCCCAGCATGAATTTCATGTCATACTTCTGCGCCAGGCGGCAGAACATGTCGATGAGGTCCACCGAAGGCATGTAGCAGCCCTTTCCCAGCAGGTAGGGGGAAGGATAGGTGATGAACTTGCGGTAGCCGCAGCGGATGTCGATGACCGTGTCGATGCCGATGGCCTTCATGTAGCGGAAGTCCCGGTCCCACTCCCGTTCGCCCCAGTTCTGGTGCGGGATGTCGTGGGAAATCTCGTCCAGGAATGTGCCGGTGATGGGAAGGCCGGCGGCTTTCGGGACGATGAGATTGCTTTTGACGGAAGGGTCGGGTGCAATGCCGTAAGGGTCTGTTTCTGAAACTGTTTTACAACCGGTCATGAGGGCGGGGGCCGCAACGGCGGCCGCCGTCGCAGCGGCTGTCTTTTTGAGGAATTCGCGTCGGTTCTCCATGAGAAATTATTTTAACAATGTCAAAATTAATAAAAATGTTCAAAAATTCATCGCATTTACGCCAATAATCGTTAAATTTGAACTCGTAATTTTAATACAAACCAACTGTATTGCCTATGAAAACTTCTTTTGAACCAAGGCGTTGCAGCTATCTGCCCCTGCTGCTTTCCTGCCTGGTGTTTTTGTTTTCCACCCTGTTGCCGGTATGGGCCCAGAACCCGCTCCGCGGAAAGGTGACCGACCCTTCGGGCGCACCGCTTTCCGGCGTGACGGTTCTGGTGAAGGGCACCACCAACGGCACATTGACAGGCCCCGACGGCACCTATTCCCTGCGTGCCCCCGCGGGCAGCACCATCGAATTTTCCTGCCTGGGCCTGACCACCCGGGAACGGGAGTTCGACGGTCATTCGGCCATCAACGTCATCCTGGAGGAGGATACCCTGTTCCTGGAGGATGTCGTCGTAGTCGGCTACGGTACGGCCAGGAAGGAAACCCTGACGGCGGCCGTGTCGGCCATCAAGGGCGACGACCTCCTGAAAGCGCCGGCGACCAATGTCTCCCAGGTGCTGGCCGGTAAACTTTCCGGTGTCTCCTCCGTGCAGGAGTCCGGTGAACCGGGTCTGGACCAGGCCTCTCTCCGCATCCGTGGTTCCGTTTACGGTGTATCCTATGTCGTGGACGGCTTCCCGGTGGACAATATCAATGACATCGACCCTGCCGACATCGAAAGCGTCTCCGTCCTGAAGGACGGTGCTTCCGCTGCGGTGTACGGCCTCAAGGCAGCTGGCGGCGTGATCATCATCACGACCAAGAAAGGCAACCGGGGCGATGTCCATATCACCTACAACGCTTCCGTGGGCGCTTCCATGAATGCCAATTTCCCGCAGTTCATGGATGGCCCCCAGTTCGCCTATTATTACAATACGGCCCAGATGATGGACCAGATGGCGAACGGCGCCATCGCATCGGCCAGCGAATACGTCCCTTATTTCTCCAAGGAGAATGTGGCGGCAATGACCAACGGCGATCCCTCCGACGGCTGGGACAATGTCAACTACATCCAGAAGATCTTCGGTACCGGCATCACCCAGAAGCACAATGTGACGGTGCAGGGCGGAAATGAGAAG
Organism: uncultured Bacteroidia bacterium; assembly: GCA_902785065.1. GTDB lineage: Bacteria > Bacteroidota > Bacteroidia > Bacteroidales > UBA932 > Cryptobacteroides. The sequence goes on along the minus strand of CACZXH010000001.1, from coordinate 103,878 downwards.
GTGCGTTACTTCGTGAGTGCGGGTTACATGGACCAGAGCGGTAACATCGAGGGATATGACTATACCCGTTATAACCTCCGTGCCAATATCGAATCCAAGATCGGTAAGCACCTTACGTTCATGGCCGGACTCAGCGGTGTTGTCGGGAAACGCACCACGCCGCGTTTTGCTTCCGGAGGTTCCGACAGCGTCAACAACGGCGAGACATCTTTTTTCTCCATCGCGCACCAGGCCATCGGCATGGCCCCTTATCTTCCGGAGAAGATGGGAGACTACTACACCGGTGTGATGCTTACCAACCGCTATTATCCTTACAGCCCACTGGCCGCCCTCCACGAGTCCGGCTACAAGAATACGAAGAGCCTCAGCACCCAGGCCAACGTATCCCTGGCATGGGATATTCCCTGGATCAAGGGGCTGCAGCTGAAAGCCGGCGGTTTTTACGACAATTCCAATTCCTACAGCAAGAACCTGGATACCCCGTACTATACGGTGGTTCCGATCCGCTCCGCCGATGGGAACTGGACGTGGAGCGGTCCGCAGGTGGACGTGAACGGACAGGCGGACGGAATCAAGCTCGGAGAAGGAACCGTGTATTCCGAATCCTTGACCGGTCAGGTGAGCCTTTCCTATGCCAATTCCTTCGGCAAGCACAACGTGGAAGGGCTCGTTCTCGCAGAACTGCGTGACTATAAGACCAATAATTTGAGCGCGTACGTGAAGGACCTTCCGTTCGCCCTCCTTCCGGAACTGAATAACGGAACGCCTACCTCCAGCCCGGTGGCCGGCTCCAGCAATGCCTCCCGCAGTGCCGGTTACGTGGGCCGTATCCGCTACAACTACGCTGAAAAGTATCTGGCTGAGTTCACGGGCCGCGTGGACGGCTCCTATAAGTTCGCCGGAATGACGAAGACCCGCTGGGGCTTCTTCCCTTCCGCATCCCTGGGATGGAGGATCTCGGAGGAAGATTTCCTGAAGGGCTCTTCCGTGCTGGATGACCTGAAACTGCGTGCCAGCGTCGGTCTCCTGGGAAGCGACAATGTGAGCGCTTTCATGTTCCTGAGCCAGTATGCCGAGGGCGGCAAGGTCGTGTACAACGGGACCGGCGCCGTGCCTTCCTATTACACCAACGGCATTCCCAACCGTGAACTCACCTGGGAAAAGACCCTTTCCTATAACTTGGGAACCGACTTCACCCTGTGGGGTGGACTCCTGGGCGGTGAAATCGATCTCTTCTACAATTACACCTACGATATCCTTACGGGCAACAGCGGCGGAAAGCCTTCTTCCATGGGCGGTTACTATCCTTCCTATGTGAATAAGAACGCCATCGACGCCAAGGGTATCGACATCCTGATCACCCATAAGAACCGTTTCGACCTGGGCGGCAAGCCTTTCTTCTACGAGATGGGCGCAACCCTGACCTATTCCAAGACCCGTTGGCTGGTCTATCAGGATCAGCCCAATATCCCTGAATGGCAAAAGGTTACCGGAACGACCTACGGCGCCCATTGGGGCTGGTTGGCCGAGGGCCTGTACCGTTCGGAGGACGAGATCGACAAGTCCGCCTGGTACGGCACCCGTCCCAATGTGGGCGATATCAAGTACACGGACCTGAACGGTGACGGCAAGATCGACTGGAACGACCGTGGTATTTTCGGAAAGAGCAACCGCCCGGAACTTACCTTCGGCCTGAACGTGAACATGGGCTGGAACGGTTTCGACATGAACCTCCAGTTCACCGGCGGCGCTCTCTTCCATGTGTCCATGACCGGTACATACGGCAACGGTTATGACGACAACACCATTTGGACCCAGACATTCAAGGAGGGAGCGAACTCTCCGCTGTTCCTGGTGGAAGGAGCGTACAGCATCTACAATCCGGAGGGCGTCTGGCCCCGTCTCACCCTTGCCACGACCGGCCATGGCGGAGACAATGGCCTGGCATCCAGTTTCTGGTGGAAAGACGGGAAATACGTCCGCCTCAAGACCGCCCAGCTGGGTTATACCCTTCCCAAGAACTTCACGCACCGTTTCGGCGTGGAAGGACTGCGGTTCTTCGTCGAGGGTAACAACCTCTTTACGATCGACGGCCTTCCGGAGGGTGTCGACCCTGAATCCCCCGGCGTGAACAACGGTTATTATCCGCAGCAGCGCAACCTCATGGGCGGCATAACATTAACCTTCTAAACAGACAGCATCATGAAAAAGATCATACTTCTTGCCTCTGCCGTGGCGATGCTTTCTGCCACCGCCTGCAACAAACTTCTGGACCTGACCCCGCGGGACAGCATTTCCGACAAGGTTATGTGGGCCGACGTGTCCTCGGCCGAGTATGCCGTCAATTCCGTGTACAGCTACATTTACGACATCTATGTCACCTATCCTTGTGTGGCCGGCATGACGGATGCCTTGACGGACCAGATCAAGTACGGCTCCTACCTGTATAACAGCATGTGCTTCATCCCGAGTGAGATCGCCTACGGCGGATCCACCCTGACAGCCAATTATGTGGATGTGTACATGGGTGCGTGGGGCTCCCTGTACGGGGCGCTGCGCCGCACCAATGAAGCCATCTATAACCTCCATACCCTGGGCACCAACCTCTCCGAGGCCGACCGGATCCGTCTGGAAGCGGAACTCCGCCTCGTCCGCGGCTGGCTGTATTTTGAACTGGTCAAGCGGTACAAGGAGATTATCATTTACGACGAAGACCTGACCGCCATCGTCAAGGACAAGGCCGTTTCTCCCGAGGCCGACGGCTGGAAAGCCGTGAAGGATGACCTCGCTTTCGCGGAGCAGAACCTTCCCGAGAAGGCCAATGCCCGCGGCCGCCTGGACAAGGGAGCCGCCTATGCCCTGGCGACCCGTGCCCTTCTCTATGCCAAGGATTATGCAGGGGTGATTGCCGCGGCAGATGCCGTCAAGTCCCTGGGCTACAGCCTGGAAAGCGACTATGCCAGCGTTTTTGCCGGCGGAGGGACGGAGAGCATTCTCCAATACAATTTCTCCTATGCCGACAATGTGATGCAGTCCTTCGACTTCTATTACAGCCCCGGTGGAGATTTTGCCCGCGTCGGCCAGCAGGGCGGCGCTTATGCCACTCCTACACAGGAAATGGTGGAAAGCTATGAACTGGCCACCGGCGGATTCCCGGATTGGTCTCCCTGGCACGGTACGACGACGGAAACGCCTCCGTACAAGTTGCTGGAGCCTCGTTTCCAGGCGAGTATCCTCTATAACGGCGCCACCTGGAAAGGACGTACCATCGAACCCTACGTGGGCGGACTGGACGGCTGGGCCGAGTGGCGGAAGGAAACCCAGCCCTTGGGACGGACTACGACCGGCTATTACCTTCGCAAGGGCGTGGATGAGAACCACGATTTTGCGGGAAGGGATGCCTCGAAGGGCACCCAGCCTGCCGTCATCCTCCGTTATGGTGAAGTCCTTCTGAACAAGGCTGAAGCCTGCTATCGGACCAATGATCCCGCCGGCGCCAATGCTGCCGTGAAGGAGATCCGCAGCCGTGTAGGCCTTCCCTATACCGACCTTTCCGGAGATGATCTCTGGGCGGCCATCCGTCAGGAGCGCCGTGTGGAGCTGGCTTTCGAAGGACTCTGGTACTGGGATCTGCGCCGCTGGGAAGATTCGGCCAAGCCTTATCCTACAGGACTGAACGGATATCAGGTGCATGGCCTGCGCATAGCCCCCGGCGCGGTATCCGGCCAATTTGAATACTCTTATGTTTCGGTAGACGATAAGGACCGCAACTTCCCGCAGAAGATGTACCGTTTCCCGATGCCGTCTTCCGAACTCAACAGCAATGCCCTCGTGGAACAATATGCCGAATGGAAATAGCCTTATGAAAAAATTCCTTATCATATTGTCTCTGGCGTTGGCAGCATCAGCCTGCCATCAGCCCGAATATGTGCTGCCCACTGCAGAAAGGCAGGGTATCACATCCCTGACGGCCTATTTCACTTTCGGTCCTTTCGTGGACCAGGAAATGGCCAAGTTGGATATCTCGGATCCGGAAGCGACGCGCTTCGTGATTCCTGTCCCGTTCTATTACCCGGAAACGTCCGATGACGAGACGGAAATCTATATGATCAAGGCACGCGTACAAGCCGAACTGCAGCCCAACTGCAAGATCGAGCCCGGCCTCAATGTCCTGGATCTGACGGAAGAGAATCATTTTACCTATACTGACGCTTCCGGAAAATCCCGGAACATTGTCATCACCGGCGAGCGGGTACATTCCTCTAAGGCCCAGCTGCTGACGTTTGACATCGTCGATCCGCCGATCAGCGGCCTCATTGACGAGGACCAGCACAAGGTGTCCCTCGTGAGTGCGGACGATCTCTCTGCCGCAGTGGCTACCGCTTCCTGCTCTGCGCATGCGACTATCACTCCGGACCTTTCCGAGCCGCATGACTACAACAACGGGTTCAAGGTGACGGTCATTGCCGCAAACGGCGTGGACAAGACGGAATACACGGTGGTGAAGGAGGTACCTGAGAAGATCGATTACGGTTTCAATACTTCCAGCCTCAAGCAGCTCTTCAACATGGATCCGGTGTCCAACCTGGGCATGCCGGCCTACACAGAACTGGTCTATCCTACCCTTGCCGTTTCCGGTAACAACCTGGTCATCTGCATGGGAGATGGCTCCGCCCCTGTCTATGTCAATAAACTGACGGGTGTAAAACTGGGGACTATCGCCCTCGGCAGCGCCCCTGCGGCGGGTATCACCTCTGATGAAGCGGGCAATATCCTCCTGAGCAACCATGTGGATGCCGGTGGAGAATTCTCCCTCTGGGTCACTTCTTCCGTGACGGAAGAGCCGGTACTGTTCCATACGTTTGCCAATACGACAGACCTGCCGATGGGCCGGAAGATACGTGTCATCGGAGACGTGAAGTCCGAGGCGCAGATCGTGGCCACGCTGGAGGGTATCGACGGAGTCACCACATCCAGCAAGTTCTGGGTACTGAAAGTTGAAGGTGGCAAGGTCGTTTCCGCCGAGGTGAAAGATGTCGCCGGCACCGGACTTGCCTGGGGCAGCGCTCCGGTCAACGGTACCGCCATCTGCGGCGCTTCCGTGAATCCGGCCGATGGCTGGTTCGGCGCCGCTTATGACGCCAACGTGATCCACTGGCTCAAGGCCGACGGAACCGACGGCGCTACCGCCGGTACGTCCGATGGCAACAGCTGGGGCTGGAACTGCAACAACTTCGACAGCAAGCGTTTCAATAATGCCAATTATCTGACGATGTTCGTCGTGAGTCACTTCCCGGCCTGGGGCATCGGCCCTCGACTGTACTTGTATGACGTTACCAACCCTGCCTCCTTGAGCGGTGACTTCGGGGACACGGGTGCCCTGGTGATGTCCAATACTTCCATCGGCTGGTTCCAGACGGGCTCCTATGCCATCGCCAGCGGTGACGTGGTGCTGGCTCCTTCTGCTGACGGGTTCATGTTGTACGTATATTACTACGACCATAACTCCCAGGTACTGGGCGGCTATTCCGCAGACTGTATCAAGCGATGAAACGTCTGTTGATCCTTCTGTCCGCCACGCTGCTCGGGTGCGGGTGTTCCTCCAAGGAAACGCCCGTCCCCGAGTGGCCGTGGACGGAACCGGCGACTCCGGAGGAACCGCAGCCTGCGGCCGATCCCAATCCGGGACTTCCGGAGAAGGGGTGGACCAATGTGTCTGCCTCCTATTCCGGACTGCCGGACGGAATCCAGCTGTACAAGGGCCCGGGTACCCTTCAGGGAGTGAAGGCCGTCGCCTATGTCGCAGTAGCCGACCTTTCGATGGTTACATGGGACGTATGGAGCATCGATGACCCCCGGACGGAAGGAACCTCCGAGGCGCTCAAAACGCCCGCTGAAGTATTTGAAGCCACCAAGGCTCCCGTCGTGATGAATGGCGGCTACTTCTTCGTGGAGGACGGCAGGCGTTACAATGCCTCCGTCGCCGTAAGCGCCGGCCGCACGTATGGCGTCAATCTCAATTATGCCTCCCTGGACTGGAGTACCTACTATTATCCTACCCGGGGTGTCTTCTATGAGAAAGACGGAAAACTGGGTTGCGGATGGACCTATTACACTACATCCGGCCAGCATTACTTGTACGGCGCTCCGGCGCAGAACTCCTGGGAAGCGGCACCTTTGCAGGCTCCGGATGCCCAGTTCCCGGAAAAGGCTTCCGTCTTTTCCCCGACGACGGCCATCGGCGCCGGTCCGGTCCTCATCCATGGCGGCAAGGTGGTCGATTCCTGGAAAGCCGAACTGTTCTATGGAAACGGCTCTGACGACAAGATGCCGGAAGCGCGTCATCCGCGGACGGCCATCGGCTGCTCGGACGGCCGGTTGTTCCTGTTTGTCTGTGAAGGACGCGGGATGACGGAAGGCGTGGCTGGACTGACGACCGGCGAAGTGGCCCGGGTCCTGCTGGATCTGGGCTGCACGGAAGCGCTGAACCTGGATGGGGGAGGCTCCACCTGCCTGCTTGTCGACGGAAAGTCCACTGTCCGGGAATCGGACGGCAGCCAGCGTCCTGTCGGCAGTACCATTATGCTGAAAAAGAAATGAAAGGAAGGTTTTTCATAGCGGTCCTCCTGCTGGCGGCCCTTGCGGGCTGCAAGCCGGACAATGGATACCAGTGGAATGACGAGTGGGATACTCCGGATCCGGCCCCGGTGGTTCCCGATCCTTCGGATGAAGGGATCGGGGGAAAGCCGCGCTATGTCTGGATTGACGCCGCCGCCAACTTCGATGACTATGGCAACAGCCGGGAGAATATCCGGAAAGACTGCGAGCGCATTGCCCGGACCGGATTCACTGACATCATCGTGGATGTCCGGCCTACGACCGGCGATGTCCTGTTCAAGTCTTCCGTGGCACCTGCCCTGAAACGGATCGACCGTTGGAAGGGGAGTACCTATGACTGGGCGCAGCGGACGGCGGATTTCGACTACCTGCAGGCTTTCATCGAGGAAGGCCATGCGGCCGGACTCCGGGTCAATGCCGCCATCAACACGCTTGTCGGAGGGTATCTCTGCCCTTATGGACTGGGATCCGAAGGAATGGTCTTTTCGGACGATTCCAAGCGGGACTGGTGCACGGTGCAGAATCTTTCCTCCGGCTTGACGAGTTGCATGGACGTATCTGATTACGGCCCCCGTTTCCTGAATCCGGCCCATCCGTCGGTACAGGATTTCGTGGTCACGCTGGTCGGGGAGCTGGCTGCCTACAAGGAGTTGGACGGCATCGTTCTCGATCGCTGCCGGTACGATGACAGCGGCTTGCAGAGCGATTTTTCCGATGACACCCGGCATGCGTTCGAGAAGTATGCGGGACAGCGGGTAACGTCTTGGCCTTCTGATATTTTCGCTCCGGGGACCACGACACTGCCTTCCTCGGTCTCCTCGCTTCAGCGCCAGTGGCTCTCTTTTCGCGTGAAAACGATCCACGACCTGGTGGAAAAGGCTTCCGACAAGGCGCATGCCGTGAATCCGGATATCCGGTTCGGGGTGTACGTGGGTGCATGGTACTCTTCCTACTACACTTCCGGAGTGAATTGGGCGAGCCCCACTTACAACTGCAGGCAGGAGTATCCGTGGGCATCTGCCGAGTATCAGGCTGCCGGTTTTGCGGACCATCTGGATTTTATCTTCCTCGGCGCCTATGCCGGCGTGGACAGCATCCACGGGTCCACGGAATGGACGATGGAGGGCTTTTGCCGACTGGGCGCCAAGCGTCTGAACGGTGCGGTCCCTTACGCCGCGGGCCCGGATGTCGGCAATGGCAGCGGCTTTGAAAACGGCGGGCAGTCCAGCCGGATACCGGATATCGTGTCCACCTGCCTCGGCGCCTCGGACGGACTGTTCATTTTCGACCTTTGCCATATCAAGATGTATGATTACTGGTCCTCGTTCAAAAGCGGGATCGATGCATACCTGAAAACTGTAAACAAATAACAACCAAGTATATGAAACAATTTTTCGCAATCCTTCTGAGTGCAGCCGCCGTGCTGGCCTGCACCAAGACGTCGCAGGAAGCGGCGAAATTGGAAGTGGGAGAGACGGAAATCCTGGTGCCGGCCAAAGCCAGTATTGCGCTGGTCAACGTTACCTCAAACGGCGACTGGACCACGGAACTCTCCGAGGGATGGGTCGTCCCTGCCACGCGGAAAGGAACGGGCAGCGGTGTGTTGAAGTTGGCGGTCATGGACAACAAGGACTATTCCGCCCGTGAAGCCGTACTGACGCTGACTTCCGGTACGGTTACAAAGACCGTCCGGATCGTGCAGTCGCAGTTTGACGGCCTCTTTGTGGACGGGGATGAGGTGGCAGTCCCGTACGAAGGGACGACCATCGAGATTCCGGTCCGGGCCAACGTGTCCTACACGGCGACGACCGATGTGGACTGGATGACGATTATCCGGACCAAGGCCCTGGAAGATGGCATCGTCTCGGTACAGATTCCTCTGAATGTCAAACGGGATGGACGCAGCGGCCATGTGACCATCTCTGATGGAGGTTCCTTGACCAAAGTCGTAACGGTCAATCAGGGTGCATTCGAACCTTTCTTCAACCTGGTTGACGAGCAGGGAGTCGGCCTTTGGGGCACGCTGATGGTCCCGAAGGAAGGTATCACCTATACCTTCACCGCGGAAACCAATATGGAATTCTATGCGGAAGCACCCGACGCTGACTGGATTACGGTAATCAAGGAAGGAAACGTGGTCACCGTGACGATTCCCGAGAATGCGGATTCTCCCCGGACGGAATACATCTATATGGGGTGCTCCCTCCAGGGCGAGGATTACAGTGACTACGGCGCCATGATCCAGGTAAAGCAGAAGGGACTGGCCTCCCTGGAACAGACCTGGACGAAGGATTTCTACTGGGCCATCTTCCCGAATAGTACCCGCGTTTCGATTGCTACCGCCGGAGATTACCTCGCCATGTACTCGCCCGGTGCGGTCACTCCGGGAATCCATCTGATCAACCGTTCGAATGGAAATGAGGAGAAGGTGCTTGAGGCGCCCGTTGCCCATGTTACGGGTATTACGAACGATGATGCCGGCCACGTGATTGTGACCACCGGCGGCAATTTCCCGCTGAAGGAAGACTGGTCGCTGGATGAGGCCGCGCAGATTCCACTGCAGGTCTATGTCATGAGCGAAGCCGATTTCCTGGACGGGAACTACGGGAATCCGATCCTGACCTATCGGGACGGCTTCTATGGATATGGGCTTGACAATGCCCGGGTGACGGGCGATGCGACCGGAGACGCCGTCCTGGCAATGACTTCCGGTGCCGCCGGTGGCGGGACCTACTCCGTCGCCTGGGAAATCAAGGGAGGTGCGACGACGGACACCCCGACCGTCAGTGCCGTTTCCCCGTCCTCTGGCGGAGACCTTTGGGATTCCTTCCATGCCGTGACGCTGGGCTGCGGAACGACCGTGAACAACGGCTTCTATTTCGCCGGTTATGTCGGAGACTATAATGTCCATTACAATCCGGCCATGACGGCTGACGGCTGGAAGGTTGCCTTCAAGACCGGTTATACCTGGGAGGGGGCTGTCAATGCAGGAGACGTCTTCACTTATGAAGGTGAAACCTATGCGGCCATTGTCGGCATGAACTATTTCTCCTTCGCCGACTGGGACTATGACGGGGTCGTGGACGGCTACATGCCCGGTAAGCTATGGATCCTGAAACTCAGTGATCCCGGTGCGCCTGAACTGGCTATCGATCAGGAGTATTATGCAACGGAAGGCAATTGGCAGTATGGCAACAATGCCGATGTTCGGGTTGTCGCGGAAGACGGGACGCTGATGGTGTACCTGATGGATGCAGCCACTTCGTCTTACCGCAAGTTTGAATTGTCCCTGTAAATTGTGAAGAGGCCTTCGGAAAACCCCGAAGGCCTCATTTCTAAAAATGAAGACAGGATTCTGGCTCGGGCTCGCGGTCATTTTTCTGACTACAGCCTGTAAGGGAGGGATGGAGCAGCCTTCCCGCTTCCTCTGGATCGATGCTTCGGCCAACTTCTCCAGTTATGCCGACGATGCGGATTCCATTGCGACGGACTGTAAGCGTATCGCCCAGATGGGTTTCACGGACATCGTCGTGGACGTACGTCCCACCTGCGGGGATGTGCTCTTCAATAGTTCCGTGGCTCCGGCGCTGACGAAGGTCCCGGCCTGGTTCGGCGGGGAAATCGGCCTGAAGCAGCGGAAGGCGGATTTCGACTATCTCCAGGCCTTCATCGACGCCGGCCATGTGGCGGGCCTCAAGGTCCATGCCGGGGTGAACATGATGGTCGGAGGCTGGCGGATGGGCAGCAATTTCATTACGGGCATGGTGTACGACCATCCGGAGCGGAAGTCCTGGTGCGCCGTGGACCTGCTTCCTGACGGCACCTTGGCGAACCAGGCGGACAATTTCGCCGTCCGCGGGGGCTGTTTCCTGGATCCGGCCAATGCCGAGGTGCAGGATTTCCTCCTGACGATGCTGGGCGAACTGGCCTCCTACCAGGGACTGGACGGCATCGTCATGGACCGCTGCCGCTATGATGACTATGCGATGGATGCCGGCTATACGGAAACGGCCCGGGAGCAGTTCGCGGCCTACATCGGCCGGGAACCGGAACGCTGGCCGGTATTCACGGAACCGGGGCACATCTTCCTGGACAAGACGCCGGATGCGTTGGAAACGGAGTGGCTCACTTTCCGCTGCCGCGTGATCCACGATTTCGTGGCCCGGTGCGTGGACAAGGTGCATTCCGTCCGGAAGGACCTGCCGCTGGGCATCTATGTGGGTGCCTGGTTCTCAGAGTATTACCGGAGCGGCGTGAACTGGACGAGCCCGAAGTACGACCTGGCGAAGGAGGAACCCACTTTCGCCTGGGCGACGCCCACCTATCAGGCAACGGGATTTGCAGATCTCGTGGACTTCATGCTTATCGGAACCTATTGTCCGGCGGCCAATGTCCATGGCGACACGGAAAAGACCATGGAAGGATATGCCCGCCTGGGCCGGAAACGGCTCTGCGGCGACGTGCCTTTCTACGCCGGACCGGACATCGGCAACGAGAAGGGCTTCGAAAAAGGCGGCCAGGCCGCCCTCCTGCCCGAAATCGAAAAGACCATCCAGGCCGAAGCCGACGGATTCTTCCTCTTCGACCTCTGCCACATCCGGGCTTTCGATTACTGGGACGTCAGATTTTGAGCTTGATGCCGGCCTTGGTCAATCCCCAGGCGCAGGCGATATAGACGGCCGCCATGAGGGCGCATTTGCCGACGCCCACCCAGCCGGTCAGCCACTGCGGAATGTCGGGATTGACAAAGATCCACAGCGCAACGAACAGATAGGGAATCATATACACTGTCAGGGTGGCGGTTCCCGCAGGAACAAGGGGTTTGAACCAGCCGGTCCAGCCCCTTTTTTCCATATAGCGCAGAAGCGTGTACAGGGCCACGGAAATGGCGCAGACGAAGAGGCACCAGGGGAGCGTCCCGAGGTTCTTGGAAACGATCCAGCCGGTATGGGCTGCCATCCCCAGGACGGCAAGGACGGCCGCAGCAGCAATCCCCAGGCCGATCCGCTGACCGCTGGAACGGTCGGAAAGCTTCCAGTCCGCTACGGTGAGCATGACGCCGCCGAGGCCCATGATGGGGCCGTAGCACTTTCCAAGCTGGAGCGCATTGGCAAAATCGGCCAGGATGTTGGGGCCGACGAGCTGGCTTCCGTCCCGCATGGGGATGACGGAGAGGTTCACCAGGCAGAGGCCTGCCCAGATGACGGGGATGATCCACGTCCGTTCCCGGCACAGCAGCCAGACCATGGCGCAGAACAGGTACATCCAGCCAATCTGGCCCAGGATACCCCACCAGAGGCCCTGGAACAGGCCTCCGTCCGTGGACCGGAAACAGAGGGCGAGGGCGACGAGGAGGATTATGCCGAGGAGTTTGAGCCACCGGGCGGGCTTCCAGTCCCTGGGATACTGGTTCCAGGTGAGGAAAAAGCCCACGATCATCAGGAGGACCCAGAGGCCCCGGTTTCCGGTCATCTCCCGCGACTCCTGGTTGCAGATGAAGGCCCCCATCACCAGCAGGGCCAATGTCCGGCTGAAGATGTGCTTGAGCGTACTTTCCGTGGAATATTCCTTCTCCCTCCTACGCTCCAGCGCGTAAGGGATGGACATGCCCATGGCGAAGAGGAACATGGGGAAAACGATGTCGGAAAGGCCCATGCCGTCCTCTATCGTGGCGAAATGCTCCAGCCAGTGGGGAACATTGAACACTTTCCAGAATTCATTGACGAAGACCATCAGGAGCATGGTCAGCCCCCGGAACATGTCGATGGCGAGGTTTCTCTTATTCATCTTCAGGCAGATTGACCCAGGTTTCGTTGGCCCAGCCCACGCTGCGGCCGGTGCCCCGGACTTCGCCGCGGACGCCCTTCTCCTGCAGCTGACGGAAGCCGGGGTCGGAGGGCTTGAGGTCCAGGAAGGGGAGGAGGTAGCAGCCGTGGTCCAGCAGGACGGACTGCACTTCGGAGGCCGGCACTTCGGACGGATGCCGTCCGGTCTTCACGGCGATGGCCGCCAGGGCGCCCGCCGCCTGTCCCAGGCCCATGACGACGGGCTGGAGACGGGTGCCGCCGTTCATCTCCCACGAGGTGGAGACGGCCTTGTCGGCGACCAGGAAATCTTCCACGCGGACGGGAACGAGGACGCCCATCGGCACGCTGAAGGAAGGGATCTTCCCGAACCAGAGGTGGGAAAGTTCCTCCCGGCGTGGATTCTGGACGTGGTGATGGTCCACGGGATAGTCTCCGACGGCGACGGCGCGTGTATATAAGTCGTAATCATAGGGATGCTTGGCCGCATCGACGGTCATCGTATCCCTGCCGGCGATTCTCCGTGCTTCCCGGTAGTAAGGGTAGAAGGGGAGACCGTCCTCGGTCGGATACACGTCATCGGCAATGCCGATGTTCCGGTATCCCAGTTCATGCTGGAGGAAGTAGATGAACCCCAGCGTGCGGAGTTTCGCTTTCCGGACCACCTCCGCCCGGCCTTCCGCGTCCATGTCCAGGTATTCTGCGAAATAGTCGTTGGCGAATACGGGCCAGTTGATCATCAGATGCCCGTCCGGAAGCCGGCCGTAAGATAGCATCATCTCCGGGCTCCAGAGCTGCTGCCCATAGGGGTTGAAACCGGCCCGGTTGTCCGCGAGGGGATTGTCGCAGCAGCTCCGGTACAGGTCGATGTCATAGCCTTCCGGCTCCGGAATGCTTACGTCGTGGTCGTATTCCTTGGCGATGGCGACATAGGTGAGGTCCTGGGCGCTGACGCGGTCCTGGAGCTCTTCCGCGCCCACTATTTCGGCGACGTCACCCAGTTCGGTCCCGTCGATGAGGACTTTGGCCAGGACCGTGGAACCGTCGGACAGGCAGAGGGTCCATCCGCCGGCTTTCCGGCGGATAATCTCTTCCGCATCCGTCCCGAAACAGACCTGGACGCCTGCCTTGTCGGCCATGTTTTTAAGGATCTGAGCGCCGACGGCCGGATTGAAGAGGATGTTGGACACCCACCCCGACTTGAGGGCTTCATAGCCGCCGTAGCGGGCTGCAAGCGAATCTGCGAATTCGCCGAAAAGGCCGCCACGCAGCCGGTAATTGCCGTCCACGGCGCTGACGCCGGCAGCCGTAAGCATGCCGCCCAGCCAGGGCGTGGACTCGATGACGAGGGTCCTGGCGCCGTCGCGGGCCGCCTCGATGGCGGCGGTCGTTCCTCCGGTACCGCCGCCGGCCACGACGACGTCGTAGACCGGCGTGCAGGAAAGGACGGCCAGGCACAGCCCAATCGTAAAAAAGCGTTTCATCTTCCACAAATTTACGGAATAATGCTTATATTTGAAATATACAAAAAGCCTGGTATCCATGAAACGCAGATCTTTCCTCAAGAATGCCGCTTTCCTGACGGCAGCCGCCTCTGCGGCGCCGGTCCTGGCCGGTTGCCGGCGGCAGGAAACAGGCGAAGAGGGCTCCCGGCTGGCGATCGCCCGGGACTTCCGGTACGGCGCCGACGGAACCTTCAAAGTCCTGCAGTTTACCGACACCCATTACATCACCGGCGACCCCCGCAGCGAGCGGGCCATCAGCAACGTCCGCGAGATGCTGGACGCCGAGCGTCCCGACTTCGTCATCCATACGGGCGACATCCTGTTCGGCCATCCGGACATCCCCTCGGCGCAGGAGATCCTCCAGCCCATCGCGGACCGGGGCATCCCGTTCGCCGTCGCTCTCGGAAACCACGATTCCCAGTTCGGCGCCACCCGGGAGGAGATGTTCCGCGTTATCCGGGAGATTCCGGGTTGCGTAAACCTCCCGCCCAAGGAAGGCGTGTACGGCTGTTCCAACGATGTTATCACGCTTTCCGGCCCCGGCGGCGTGGACCGGGCGCTCTACCTGTTCGATTCGATGGACGCCGTCATCCTGAAAGGGGAGGAGGAGATCCACTGTTACGATTACATCCGCTTCTCCCAGTTGGAATGGTATCGGGAACACAGTGCAAAGTTCACGGAAGGGAACGGCGGACATCCCGTACCTTCCCTGGCTTTCTTCCATATTCCGCTTTGCGAGGTCACGGAAGGGTTGGCGAACGGTGGAAGAATCCTCGCCGGCGAGAACGGCGAGCCACCTTGCCCGTCCCGCCTGAATTCGGGCCTGCTGGCCCAGATGCGGGAGTTGGGCGACATCCAGGCTATCGTCAACGGCCATGACCACGACTGCGACTATGTCCTGGACTATGGCCAGATGTACTACATCTACGGCCGCTTCAGCGGTTGCGACACCACCTATAACCATTTGGGTCCGAGCGGCGCGCGCATCTTCCAGTTCACCCAGGGCGCCCGTCCGTTCCGGACCTGGGTCCGCCTGCAGGGCGGGGAAGTCCGGCAGGACCTCGTCCTGGACCGCTGACCGTCATTCCTGGCTTGACCCGGAATCGCTATTCCATCAACTTCTTGTACTTGAAGCGCTTGGGCTCCACATCGCCCAGGCGCATCTTTTTGTTGGCCTCGTACTCGGAATAGTTGCCGTCGAAGAAGACGACCTGGGAGTCGCCTTCGAAGGCGAGGATGTGCGTCGCAATGCGGTCCAGGAACCAGCGGTCGTGGCTCACCACGACGGCGCAGCCCGCGAACCCGTCCAGGCCTTCCTCCAGGGCGCGGATGGTGTTGACATCCACATCATTGGTCGGTTCATCGAGGAGGAGGACATTGCCTTCATCCTTCAGGGTAAGGGCCAGGTGCAGGCGGTTCCGTTCGCCGCCGGAGAGGACGCCGCACAGCTTTTCCTGGTCGGCGCCGGAGAAATTGAAACGGGACACCCAGGAGCGGGCGTTGATGTCGCGGTTGCCGAGCCGCACCCATTCGGAATTGCCGGCGATGGTCTCGTATACGGTCTTGTCCGGGTCGATGGACTTGTGCTGCTGGTCCACGTACGCGATCTTCACGGTGTCACCGATCTCGATGGTTCCGCTGTCGGGCTGCTCGATGCCCATGATCAGGCGGAAGAGGGTGGTCTTGCCGGCGCCGTTCGGGCCGATGACGCCCACGATGCCGGCCGGCGGGAGTTCGAAGGTCAGGTGCTCGAACAGCACCTTGCCGTCATAGGCCTTGGACACGTCGTTGAAGCGGATGACCTTGTTGCCGAGGTGCGGTCCGTTGGGAATGTAGATCTCGAGGTTCGCCTCCTTCTGCTTGACATCGGCGGAAGCGAGTTTCTCGTAGGCGCCCAGACGGGCCTTCTGCTTGGCCTGGCGGGCCTTCGGGGCCATCCGGACCCATTCCAGCTCGCGTTCCAACGTCTTCCGGCGCTTGGACTCCTGCTTCTCCTCCATTGCGAGGCGCTTCGTCTTCTGGTCCAGCCAGGACGAGTAGTTGCCCTTCCAGGGAATGCCTTCGCCGCGGTCCAGTTCCAGGATCCAGCCAGCGACGTTGTCCAGGAAGTAACGGTCATGGGTGACGGCGATGACCGTTCCCTTGTACTGCTGCAAGTGCGCTTCCAGCCACTGGATGGATTCGGTGTCCAGGTGGTTCGTGGGCTCGTCCAGCAGGAGGACGTCCGGCTGCTGCAGGAGGAGGCGGCACAGCGCCACGCGGCGCCTTTCGCCGCCGGAAAGCGTGCGGATTTTCGCGTCCGAGGGCGGGCACTGGAGGGCGTCCATCGCCCGTTCCAGCTTCGCATCGATCTCCCAGCCGTCCAGGTGCTCGATGAGCTCGGTCAGTTCCCCCTGGCGCTCGATGAGGCGGTTCATCTCGTCGTCGTCCATGGGCTCCATGAACTTCATCGAAATGTCATTGTACTCCGCGAGGATGTCCATCACGTCCTGCACGCCCTCCTGGACCACCTCGATGACGGTCTTGTCCGGGTCCATCTCCGGCTCCTGCGCGAGGTATCCGACGGTGTAGCCGGGCGCCCACACGACCTCGCCCTTGAAGGATTTCTCCACCCCGGCGATGATCTTGAGGAGCGTCGATTTACCGGACCCGTTGAGGCCGATGATGCCGATCTTGGCGCCGTAGAAGAAGGACAGGTAGATGTCCTTGAGAATGACCTTGTTGTTGTGCGGGAGGACCTTTCCCACCCCGTTCATCGAGAAAATAATCTTTTCGTCAGCCATGGCTTTGTTTTTGCTGGTTGCTATCTCCACAAAGATAAGGAAAATATTGATGAAACTGAAAGATTCCCTGCCCCTGAAAATCGCCCTGATGGGCGTCCTGACCCTTCTGCTGCTCATACCCCTGGCGATGATCCAAAGCCAGATTCACGACCGGCAGGTGGCTGCCGACGAAAGCCGCGCCGAGGTTTCGGCCAGTTGGGGCCGTGCCCAGACACTCACCGGTCCGGCCCTGCAGTTCTCCTACGAGAAGGAAGTGCTGGACAAGGACCAGAAAAAGACGGTTAAGTTGACGACTGGGACCGTCTATCCCCGGACGCTCGACTATGATATCGACACACAGACCCAGACGCTGCACCGCTCCATCTATGACATCATGGTCTATGGGGCCGATGTCGTCGTGACGGGCGATTTCGTCATCCCGGCCTTCTATGCCGGCGAAAGCCTGAAAGGCCAGCAGGTCGTGCTGGGCCTCAGCGACCTGCGCGGCATCGAAGGCAGCGTAGAGATCACACTGGGTGAGGCGGCCTACGCCTTCCATTCCGGCTCCAGCGAGGTGGACGAGTATTTCCCCGAAAACAGCAAGGGAACCCTTTCCGAAGCCATCGATTTGGACAAGGCCCTGATGGATGGCAAGACGGTCCTGCCGTTCCGGCTGACCTATCGCGTGAAAGGATCGTCCTCGCTGAAAGTCCGCCCTTACGGGGGAACCACCGAAGTCAAAATGCGCTCGAACTGCCCGGATCCCTCCTTTACCGGCGATTTCCTGCCTTCTGAGCGGGAAGTGACGGACGCGGGCTTCTCCGCCCGCTGGTCCGTCTCCGAAATCAACCGCGGTAATCCGGACGACACGTCCTTTGGCGTGACCATGCTCCAGGGCGTGACCCAGTATCAGCAGACCACCCGTTCCACCAAGTACGGCATCCTCGTGATCCTGCTCGTTTTCCTCGCCGGACTGGCGGTGGAACTGGTGGGGAAGAAGAAGATCGACATCGTCCAGTATCTTGTCATCGGCCTTTCTCTGGTCCTGTTCTATGCGCTCGTCCTGTCCTTTTCGGAATTCATGCGCTTTCCGATGGCCTACGGCCTGGCGGCCTTGATGACCGTTGCGGCCCTCTTCGGCTACTTCCGCGGCATCCTGCGCGACAAGACGGCCTGGCTCCTCACCGCCCTTGTCGCCGTCGCCTATGTGCTCAGCTACATCCTGCTCCAGATGCAAACCTACGCTCTCCTGGCCGGTACGCTCCTGCTGTTCGTCCTGCTGGTGGGCATCATGTATCTCACGTCGAACCTGAACAAGCGAGCGACAGAGTAAAGGATTGTGAATCGGCCGAAAAATGCCTATCTTTCGGCTATGAAACGGATTCTCATCGCCCTGCTGCTCGCCGCCGCGGCCGTTCCGGCCGCCGCCCGCGAGCGGGTTCCGGCCGCCGACAGCCGCATCACCTTCGTCGGACGCACCCTTGTTTCGGAAACCGGCGCCGTCTCCTTCGACTGGAGCGCCGTCGTGACCCGGATTTCCTTCACAGGCGGCTACCTGGCCCTGGAGGCCGGCGACACCGGAAAGGATTATTTCAATGTCTGGATCGACCGGGAGCCGTCCGCGGAGCCGGACAAGGTCGTCGTCATCGACCGGGACACCACCGTCGTCCTGTTCCGGCAGAAGGAGCGCAAGCCGCAGCCGCACCGGATCGTCATCCAGAAGCGGACGGAGGCCGAGCAGGGGCGCGCGACCTTCCGGGCCTTTGAGGCCGAGGGCGCTTTCCTCCAGGCCGATGGGCTCCGCGAGCGCCTCATCGAGTTCGTCGGCGACTCCTACACCTGCGGTTACGGCAGCGAGAACAGCGTCCGCGAGGACCCGTTCCGTCCCGCCGACGAGAACCCTTCCAAGACTTATGCGGACATTCTGGGCCGCTACTTCGGGGCCGACGTGCTGCACATCTCCCATTCCGGCCAGGGCATCGACCGCAACTACAACGATGCCGGGCGCGGCTGGCACATGCCGCAGCGGTATCTCCAGACTTTCGACACAGCGAGGGAACCGGCATGGACCTTCGCAGGCCCCAAGCCTTCCATTACCGTCATCTATTTGGGAACCAATGATTTCTCCACCAACCGGCAGCCGGCCTTCTCCGCTTTCAAGGAGGGATATATCCGGCTGCTGAAGGCCGTCAAGGCCCATTATGGAGAAGCGCATCCCATCCTGTGCGTCGCCCCGATGCACAGCCCGGACCACCACGACTACATCCGCCGCGTGGTGGAATCCTGCGGGCTCCCGAACGTCTTCTACGCCGGCCTGCCCGCCCAGGTCCACGACAACGAGGCCGACCTCGGCGCCTCCTGGCATCCGAACTACAGCGGCCACGTGAAGAAAGCCTATTCCCTCATCCCCGTCGTCTCCACCATTACCGGCTGGCCGATGGAAAACAAGCCTGTCGAATGATGAAACACATCCTTCCTCTTTTGCTCGTGCTTACCGCCTGCACGGGCGCCCCGCAGCGCGATTTGACGCTGCATTACGACCGCCCTGCCGCTTTCTTCGAGGAAGCCCTACCCGTGGGCAACGGACGACTGGGCGCCATGGTGTATGGCGATCCCGTCCACGAGCATCTGTCCCTGAATGACATCACCCTCTGGACCGGCGAGCCGGACAAAGGGACGGGGCATCCGGACCTCGTGACCCTGGGCTTGACCGGCGACGGGGCAGAAGCCCTGAAGGCCGTCCGCGAGGCCCTGGACAACGAGGATTATGCGGCGGCCGAACGGCTCCAGCGGGGCCTGCAAGGGCATTTCAGCGAGAGTTATATGCCGCTTGGAACGCTTCGGATCGACTATGATACCTGCGCCGTGTCGGCCTACGAGCGGAAGCTGGACCTGTCCCGGGCGGTCGCCACGACGTCGTACTTGCGGGACGGCGCCCTGTTCCGGAGCGAGGTTTTCGCCTCGGCGCCGGACTCGGTGATCGTCGTCCATATCGTCTCGGAAGCGCCTGTGAACGCCCGGGTTTCCCTGGAAACGGCCCTCCCGCACGAGTTGTCGGCGTCGGAGGAAGGCCTGACTCTGGACGGCTACGCCGCGTGGCACACCTATCCGAACTATTTCAATTTCAAGCAGCTCAGTCCGGAGAAATACTGGTACGACCCGGCACGTGGCATCCATTTCCGCACGCGGGTTTATGCCGATGTTTCCGGCGGCGGCGTTTCCACGGCCGAGGGCGCTCTCGTGCTGGACGGTGTCCGGGAAGCGACGCTGTACCTGGTCAACGCCACCAGTTTCAACGGTTTCGACAAGGATCCGGTAAAGGAAGGGAAACCATACAAGGCTCTGGCCGATGCGAACTTGCGACGCGCCCGCGAGGCCGGTTTTGCGCGGCTCCAGGCTCGCCACGAGGCCGATTACAAGGGCTATTTCGACCGCGTGTCCATCGACCTAGGCGCGACGCCGGACTCCGTCCGCGTCCTGCCCACCGATGTCCAGCTGAAGCGCTACACGGACTTCGGCGAGGCGAATCCCGAGCTGGAAGCGCTGTACTATCAGTTAGGCCGGTACCTGCTGATCGCTTCTTCCCGGACGGAAGGCGTCCCGGCGAACCTGCAGGGCCTCTGGAACGAGAGCATGGACCCGCCGTGGAGCTGCAACTACACCATCAACATCAATCTTGAGGAGAACTACTGGCCCGCGGAGGCCGCCGGTTTGGGCGATATGCATAACGTCCTGCGCACGTTCATCCATAACCTGAGCCAGAACGGAGCACCCGTTTCGCGTCGCCTCTACGGCGCTACGCGCGGCTGGAACGCCGGCCACAACTCCGACATCTGGGCGATGGCCACGCCCGTGGGCCTGGGCACCGGCGATCCGGCCTGGGCGAACTGGACGATGGGCGGCGCCTGGCTGTCCACCCACCTCTGGGAGCACTACCTCTACACCCGAGACCGGGCCGCGTTGGAAGTGGATTATCCCGTCCTGAAGGGCGCGGCGGAGTTCTGCATGGACTGGCTCGTAGAGAAAAACGGCGAGCTGGTCACATCCCCCGGGACTTCGCCGGAGAACATCTACATCACACCGGACGGTTTCCGGGGCGCCACGCTGTATGGAGCTACAGCGGACCTCGCCATCATCCGCGAGTGCCTCACGGATGCCGTAGCGGCCGCCCGCGAACTCGCCGCGGACGACGACTTCGTTGCCGAAGCCTCCGACGTGCTCGCCCGTTTGCGCCCCTATCAGATTGGCGCCGCCGGCAACCTGCAGGAATGGTACTACGACTGGCGCGACTGGGAACCCCAGCACCGCCATCAATCGCACCTCATCGGCGCGTATCCCGGCCACCAGTATGTGACCGGTCCCGTCGCCGAAGCGGCGCTGAAAACGCTGGAAATCAAGGGCTTCGAGACCACTGGCTGGAGCTGCGGCTGGCGCGTGAACCTGTACGCCCGGCTCCGAGACGGCGAGAGCGCCTACAAGATGTACCGGCGCCTGCTCCGCTATGTGAGCCCCGACAACTTCCGGGGCCCGGACTACCGCAGCGGCGGCGGCACCTACCCGAACCTCTTCGACGCGCATTCGCCCTTCCAGATCGACGGAAACTTCGGCGGCTGCGCCGGCGTGATGGAAATGCTCCTCTACAGCGGCCCGGACGGTACCCTCCAGCCGCTTCCGGCCTTACCCTCCGCCTGGCCTACCGGCTCCTTCAAGGGCCTCCGCACCCGCAAGGGCACGACGGTAGACCTTGTCTGGAAGGATGGCAAGGTGGTTTCGTTGAAAGAACGCTGATAGATTCGCCTCTATCCTCCGTACTCCGATGGCGGGACGCCGAACTGCTTCTTGAAGGATGTGGAGAAGTGGGAGAGGGTGTTGAAACCGGTCATGTAGGCGATTTCGGACATGTTGTACTTTCCTTCCTTGAGGAGGTCGGCGGCGCGGTTGAGCTTGTAGCGCTTGAAGAACACGCTCGGGTTCTCGCCAGTCAAGCCTTTCACCTTGTAGTAGAACTTGGTGCGGGAGATCTTCATCATTTCCGTGATGCGGGTGATGTCCAGGTCCACATTCGCGAGTTCCTTTTCCATCAGTTCGTACAGCTCCTTCATGAAGGCGGCGTCGCGCGGCGAGAGGGCCTCGGGTTCGATGTCCTCCGTCGTCGTGATGGAGCCCAGCTGCTTGTGCAGCTTCGCGCGGTTGTCCAGTAGGGACTTCACGAGGGCCAGCAGGTAGGCGGGCTGGAAGGGCTTGGTGACGTAGGCGTCGGCTCCTTCGCGCAGGCCCTGGACCTGATTCTCCACGGCTACCTTCGCCGTGACCAGCACCACGGGGATGTGACTCAACTGCAGGTCCGCCTTGACGGCCTTGCACAGCTCGTAGCCGCTCATGCCGGGCATCACGACGTCGGAGATCACCAGGTCGGGAATCTCGTCCTCCATGCCCTTCAGGGCGGAAGCGCCGTCGAAGTACACGGACACGTTGTAGTACGGGCTCAGGAGCACCTTCACGTAATTGGCGATGTCGATGTCGTCGTCCACGACGGCGATCCGCTGGTGGTCCTCGCTGTCCGCCGTCTCCGCCGGCATTTCCGTGGCGACCGGGGCGGGGATGTCGTACACCGGCTTGATTTCCGTGCGCTCGTCCTCGGTATAGGAGGAGGCGCTCACGGGGAGTACGAGGCTGAAGACGGCCCCGCCTTCTTCGCGGTTTGCCGCCTTGATATAGCCGTGATGCAGGCCGGCCAGCACACGGGCATAGAACAGACCGATGCCCGATCCGTGCGTATCGCCTTGGTTATCAGCCTGGTAGAACCGCTCGAAAATCTTCTCCAACTCCCCTTCCGGAATGCCACGACCCGTGTCGGCCACCGTGATGAGGGCGTACTGGGTGTCGGTATCGGCCTTGGTGAGCGGGAAGGCGGCGGCCGCTTCGTCCCGCGGGACGACGTCGAAGGAGAGCGTGACGCGCCCGCCCGTGGGCGTGAACTTCATCGCGTTGGACAGGAGGTTCATCACGATCTTCTGCACCTTGTCCACATCGGCCCACATCGGGAAGGAATCCTCGAGGCCGTGGGTCTGGAACTCGATGCCCTTGGCGCCGGCGTTGAACTTGAACAGCTCCGCGATGCCCTTGAGCGGGGCGACGATGTCGCCCTGCGCGGCCCGCAGCTGGAGTTTCTTGTCGCCGATGCGGTTGAAGTCCAGGAGCTGGTTCACCAGCGAGAGCATCCAGGTGGCGTTGCGCTGGATGATGCCCACCAGTTGGCGGTCCTGGCCCTTGACACCGTCCGATTCCGCCAGCTGGGAGACCGGCCCCGCGATCATCGTGAGCGGGGTGCGGAACTCGTGCGCCACGTTGGAGAAGTAGTTCATCTGGATCTTCGACAGCCGCTTCTCCTGTTCCTTTTCCTTCTCCACCCGTTCGCGCTCGCGGCGCACTTCGTGGATGCGCCGGGCCGCTTCCTTCCGGACGCGGCGGATCCTGCGCGTCAGCTGATAGATCCCGGCCAGCAGCACGAAACCGGTCAGGATGTACAGCAGGATTGCCCACCAGGTTCCGTACCAGGGCGGCAAGACCCGGACATTCAGGTATCTTTCGGTTTCGACGATGCTCTGATTGTTGTTGGTGATGCGGACACGGAACCTGTAGCGGCCGGCCGGCAGGTTCGAATAATAGGCGTCATGGTCGTTCCCGGCATCGACCCAGTCGGGGTCGTAGCCTTCCATCATGTAATAATAGTGCGTCCTTTCCAGTCCGCTGAAGTCCAGCGCGGCGAAGGAGATGTTGAAGGCGTTCTGGTCGTAGTGGAGGACGATGTCCGGATTGTCCCGGAGTTCCCGCTCGATGGCGGCGCCCTTGCCGGGTTCCACCAGGACATTGTTGATCTTCAAGTCCTCGAACACCAGGGGAACGGAACGCTTCTGGGGCACGTCCAGCGGGTTGAACCAGGTGAGGCCGTGGGTGCCGCCGAACACGAGCGTGCCGTCCGGCAGGACGCAGGAGGCCCGTTCGGAGAACTGGTCTCCGCCGATGCCGTCTTCCTTGAAGTAATTGACGAACTGGCCGACGGTGCGGTCAAACTTGCCCAGTCCGTTCATCGTGGACACCCAGATGTTGCCCTGTCGGTCCTCTTCGATGGAGCAGACGTCTAGGCAAGGGACCCCGTCCACCGGCGCGGTGACGGCGCCCCGCTTGGAGTGCCGGAGCAGGCCGTTCGCCGTGGTTCCGGTCCAGAACTCCCCGGCGCTGTCCTTGAGGAGACAGGTCGCGCGAAGCGAGGAATGGCGGGCGCAGGCCGCCTTTTCCTCTTCGGTCATCGGCAGTTCCGTGACTTCGTCCGTGTACGGGTTCACGCTTACCAGCATCCGGTTGAGGCCGGCGACCACGATCCCGCTCTCCACCGTCATTTCCAAGTCGGTGACATAGGGCGTTTCGGAATCGTTCCAGACGGTGATGTACGCCGATTCCCGGGTGACCTTGTCGTACCGGGTCAGGTTGGCGCTCGATCCGCCCATCCAGATGCGGCCTTGCCCGTCCTCCGCGATGGCATTGGCATTCGCTACGAACAGGTTGTCCAGCACTTGGAAGCGCCCGCCTTCGTAGCGGCACCGGACCACCCAGAACTTTTCCTGGAAGAACAGCCACAGGTCGCCGCCGGAGTCACAGAACACCTTCGAGCAGCGGTTGTAGCCCACGCTGGTGTTCGGGACCAGGGAATCCTCATTCACATTGCGGAGATCCTTCGTCCGCAGGTCGTACAGCCATAGCCCGTCGCGGAGCGTGGCGATCCAGAGCCGCTGCTCCTGGTCCAGGCACAGGGACACCACCGTTTTCCCGGCGAAGGCCGATGTCAGGAACTTGTTGCTGTTGAACTGGTTCCTGTACATGTAAGAGACGGAGTATCCCTGGTCCGTCGTGCCGAACCACAGGTTGTGTTCGCTGTCCCGGAAGATGGTGCGGATCTCGGTGTCGGGCAGTTCGAAAGGGAAGCCTGCGTCATCCTGGAAGAGAACGCGCTCCGTCGTGCGGTAATAGTGGAATATGCCTTTGCCGATGACATTCAGCAGGATGGAACGGTCATCGACGTTGTAGATGATGTCCACGTCGCCCTGCATCAGCCGGGATTCGTTGCGGATGGCTTCAGGCAGTTCCTTCCACGTACGCGTCCGGGTGTCGAAGATGCTCATCCGGCCCATGCCGGACATCCAGAGTTCTCCGTTCCCGGCGTCGCACAGGTGATAGACGGTGTGGGAAGCGGGGTAGGAGGCGGTGAGGGAGAAATCGTCGGTATTGTAGCAGTTCAGGACTCTTCCGTTCCCGGAAACGACCCACAGGAGGTTGCCGTCCTGGGCCGAGGAGGGAATGCCGAAGGCGTTGAAATCCCGGACGGCCGGCCGGAACCGGTCTTCTTCCGCATCGTACTGGTAGAGAATGGCGGAATTGCTCATCAGCACTTTTCCGTCCCGGGTCTCCCAGATCCGGTTGGCATTCGGCCGGCCCGGGGCGGGAACGCAGTGGAACAGGCCTTCGGGCGTGAGGCGGGCGACTCCGCCGTTCGTCGCGGCCCAGATGGTTCCGTTCGAACTGCGGAAGACGTCGTTCACCTGGTTGTCCGGAAGGCCCAGCGTATCGTCCGCGCTGAAGTATTGGTGATACTCGTGGACGCTGTATCGGTTGAGTCCGCGGGAGGTGGCGATCCAGATATGGCCGTCATCATCCTCGGCGAAGGCGTTCACCCGCTGGTTGGAGAGCCGGTCGGAAACGATGATGTTCCCGGACGGCTGGGAAACGGGCGGCGCGCCGCGCCGGCAGCCCGCGAGGACGGCCAGGAGGGTGAGAAAGGTCAGAAAGGTCAGAAGCCGGTATTTCATAGGGTTCGTTTCGGTTAGTTTTCGTAAAGATAGTGATTTTTGAACAAATAGAAAGAAGTTTGAACAAATGCGCGGGTACGAAGTACGGATACGCAAACTATTGAAAAGCACAAAAAAGGATTGTGCAGGTTATTGCTGAACTTTGCATTGGAAGAAAACCGTTTGTTATGACACTGAAACCCAACCCCGCCTTTTTGCTCGCTGCGACGCTCGCCGTCTCCTGCGGACAGCCGTCCCGGAGTCCGATCGAGTGCTATGGCAGCTTGGAGACTTCTGCCAAACAGACGACCGTCAAGACGGTGTCCGGTCCCGTGGCCGGCTATGTCGACGACGGTGTTTTCATCTACAAGGGTATTCCTTACGCCAAGGCGGAGCGTTTTGCCCCGGCCGTCGATCCCGACCCGTGGACGGACGTCCGTCCCAGCCGGGCTTACGGCCCCACGGCACCGGCGCCCGCCCGTTCCGGCTGGTGGTCCGACGACCAGGCCTTCACGATGCACTGGGATGATGGTTTCCACGACGAGGACTGCCTCCGGGTCAATGTGTGGACCGGCGGCATCCATGACGGGAAGAAGCGCCCCGTAATGGTTTGGTTACACGGTGGCGGTTTTCGTGAAGGCTCTGGCCAGGAACTCATCTGCTATGACGGCACGAACCTGGCCCGTGACCACGGCGTGGTGGTGGTTTCGCTGAACCACCGGCTCAATGTTCTCGGTTTCCTGGACCTTTCCGCCTTCGGCGCCAAGTACGCACACAGCGGCAACCTCGGGATGATGGACATCGTCAAGGCGCTGGAATGGGTCCGTGACAACATTGCGAATTTCGGCGGCGATCCCGCTAACGTGACCATCTTCGGCCAGAGCGGCGGCGGTGGGAAGGTGTCCACCCTGATGGCGATGCCTTCTGCGAGAGGCCTTTTCTCGAAAGCCATCGTCGAGAGCGGTTCCATCACCAATCTTCTTTCTCCCAAGTATTCCCGTCGGATCGGTGCGGCCACGGCTGCGAACCTCGGCCTGACCCCGGCCCGGATCGAAGAAATCGCCGCTGTTCCTTACGACCGGCTGCTTGCCGCCTATGACGCGGCGATGAAGAAGGTAGTGGAGGAGGCGAAGGAAGACGGCGCCTATCCGGCAAACCTCCTGGACGCCATCCTGTTCGGCCAGGTGCCCGTGGTGGATGGCGAAATCATTCCCGCCCAGCCCGGCACAGCCGAGGCCCTGGCCCTGTCGAAGGACATCCCCGTCATCATCGGCACGGTCTATCACGAGTTCACCCGGGACCAGGAAGATCCCATCTTCAAGCCGCTGGCTCTCCGGCAGGCGCAGGATCGCGCGTCCGCGGGTTGCGCGCCCGTGTATATGTATCAGTTCACGTGGGAGTCGCCCGTGCTGGACGGCGCCCTGGGCAGCACCCACTGCCTGGAGATCCCCTTCGTCTTCGACAACGTTCTCCTGCACCGCACTTTCACGGGCGGAGGAGACGACGCCGTAGAGCTGGGTCACCGCATCAGCCGCCTGTGGACGAGTTTCGCCAAGTCCGGCGTCCCGTCCGCCGCGGGAATCCCCACCTGGGAGCCCTGGCCGGCCGTGATGAAGCTGAATATCGATTCCTCTCTTGAAAAGTAACGATTACCAATTATTTACCAACTATTAAAAAACACTGACAGATGAAAAGAATCCTTTCCTCCATCGCCCTCTGCCTGGCCATCGCCGGCACGATGAACGCCCAGGAACTGGCCAACTTCAACTTCGGAGGCCGCCAGCGTCCCGTGGTCTCCCCGGAGATCCAGAATGACAGCGTCACCTTCCGTCTGAAAGCCGACTACGCCACCGTCGTGAAGCTCAGCGGTTCCTGGATGCCGAACCCCTACGGCGGCACCATCGACATGTTCCGCGGTCCCGGCAACGTCTGGGAAGTGAAGATCCCGCTCCCGGAGCCCGAGATCTACACCTACAACTTCGTCGTGGACGGCGTCGCGGTGAACGATCCGCAGAACATCTATGTGCAGCGTGACGGCACCCGCTTCCTCCCGATGCTCATCGTCCCGGGCAAGCGTACCGAGAACTACAACGAGGCCACCCAGCACGGCACCGTGAGCCATCCCTGGTATCACAGCAACGTCCTCGGCATGGACCGTCGCCTGACGGTGTACACCCCGTACGGCTACGAGAACAATCCCAAAAAGAAGTATCCGGTCCTTTACCTCCTGCATGGCGCCGGTGGTGACGAGGAAGCCTGGACGTCCATGGGCCGCGCCGCCCAGATCCTGGACAACCTCATCGAGAAGGGTCTTGCCGAGCCGATGATCGTCGTCATGCCGAACGGCAATGGCAACCAGGCGGCTGCCGGCACCCTCGGCATCCCCCAGAAGCCGATGCAGATGCGCTATGACCGCGAAGCCCTCGCCAAGATGCCCGAGGCCGAGCGCAACAAGCTCATGAACGGCTACGTAATCAGCCTCTGCGAGGAGATCGTCCCGTTCATCGAGAAGAACTTCCGCGCCATCGCGAAGCCCGCTTCCCGCGCCATCGCCGGTCTGTCCATGGGCGGCGGCCACACCATCACCGCCTCCAACCTCTATCCGGAGATGTTCGACTACATCTGCCCCCTGTCCGCCGCCGGTTCCGCCACGGCCGAGCAGGTCGCTACCCTCAAGAAGGCCGGCGTGAAGCTCTACTTCCTCGCCTGCGGCAACACCGACTTCCTCTTCGAAGGTTCCAAGACCCTGGACAAGACCCTCACCGAGCAGGGCCTCGACCACGAGTTCTTCGTCTCCGAGGGCGGTCACGTCTGGGCCAACTGGCGCCTGTACCTGAACACCTTCGCCCAGAAGCTCTTCAAGTAAGCCTTCTCCCTTTGGTTTGACACAACTATCCATCAACCAATAACTAACCAATTTTCCTTTATGAAAAGCATCAATCTGCTCAAGCGCCTGGCTTCGGTCGTCGCAGGATTCCTCCTCGGCGTATCGGCGCTCAGCGCCCAGAACATCACGGTGACCGGTACGGTCACGGATGCGCTGAAGGAGCCGATCATCGGTGCGTCCGTCCTCCAGCAGGGCACCACCAATGGTACGGCTACCGACATCGACGGTAACTTCACCCTCACGGTTCCGCACGGTGCTGTCATCGAGATCTCTTCCATCGGCTTCGAAACCCGTACCCTGAAGGCGGATACCGAGAAGATGGACGTGATCCTCGTCGAAGACTCCGAGCTCCTCAATGAGACGGTCGTCGTCGGTTACGGCGTCCAGAAGCGCGAATCCCTGTCCGGCGCTATCTCCCAGATCCGTTCCGAGGATATCGCCGCCACCCGCACCGCCAACGGTGTCGATGCCCTCCAGGGCAAGATCCCGGGCCTGCAGGTCACCCAGAACAGCGGTAAGCCGGGTCAGTTCAACTCCGACCTCAGCATCCGCGGTTACGGCAACCCGATGATCGTCGTGGACGGTGTCGTCCGCAGCGTCACCCGCCAGCGCAAGAACACCCGTTCCTGGAGCAACAACGCCCGCCAGCTCGAGTCCTACAACGATATCTCCGTCCTCCAGGAACTGAACCCGGACGACATCGAGAGCATCTCCGTGCTGAAGGACGCTTCCGCGACCATCTACGGTCTCGGCGCCGAGAACGGTGTCATCCTCATCACCACCAAGAAGGGCCAGGTCAAGAAGCCGTCCATCAACTTCACCGCTTCCGTGAACCTCGCCACTCCGAACGTGCCGAGAAAGGTCGAGGACTGGGTCTCCTTCATGAAGTGGGACAACGCGATGTCCGACGTCGCCAAGATGGACCACCGTTTCGTCGACGCCCAGATCGCCGCCTATGAGAGCGGCGCTCCCACCTGGATCGACCCGAACGACCCGACCCACAAAGTCCATGACACCGTCTATACCGACTGGTACAAGGAAAGCTACAAGAAGTTCTCCGTGAACCAGCAGTACAACGCCTCCCTGTCCGGCGGTACCGAGACGGTCAACTACTATTTCGGTGTGGGCTATGCCAACGATAACCCTATCCTGAAGGGTGACACCTTCGGCTACAAGCGTTACAACTTCAACTCCAACATCTCCGTCCGGCTGACCCCGTCCCTGACGATGCGTTACACCAGCGCCATCCGCCAGACCAACAACATGGGCATGGGTTCCTATGACCAGGAGTGGAACATCTTCTACTACATCCTCGCGGCCGAACCGTTTGTGGGCATCACCACCAAGGCGAACCCCAACCACTATTCCGTCGTGAACGAGAACATGCACCCGACCGTCCTGCTGGATTCCGACCTGTCCGGTTACACCAAGACCGACAGCAAGAACTTCAACAACACGGTGGACTTCACCTACAACGCTCCCTGGCTCAAGGGTCTGACCCTCTCCCTGAACGGCGCGTACGACTTCTCCAACAACAAGCAGAACACCCTGGTGAAGAACTATCAGCTGTACGACTACTACACGGACGAGACCAATTCCACCATGCAGGTCCGTAACGAGACCGAGTATGTGGAGCTCGTGAACGACAACGCCCGTCTGTACGGCCGTTTCCAGGCGTTGTACGACACCCACATCGGCAAGCACAACATCTCCGCGATGCTCGGCGCCGAACTCACCAATATCAAGACCTCCAGGCTGATGGCCTCCCGCAAGTACGGTCCGTCCCTGGACGAGTTCCTCTACACCCATGACATCCTGGACCAGGGTGACGCCAATACTTCCATGAACGAAGGTGGCCGCAACAACATCCGCACCGCCGGTTACATCGGCCGTCTGAACTACAACTACCAGGGCAAGTACATCGTGGAACTGATGGGCCGTTACGATGGTAACTACCAGTTCCAGCGTGGCAAGCGCTGGGGCCTGTTCCCGTCCTACTCCCTCGCTTGGCGCGTCTCCGAGGAGCCTTTCTTCAAGAAGGTCCTCCCGATGGTGAACAACTTCAAGATCCGCTGGTCCGACGGCCGCACCGGTTCCGTCCAGGGCTCCCCGTACGCCTATATCAACGGCTATAGCAAGAGCGGTTCCTGGGTGTTCAACGATGGCGTCGCTTCCACCGGTTACGCCAACAACCGGGTGGCCAACACGATCCTTACCTGGGCGAAGGTCCGGATGATGGACTTCGGTGTGGACTGGGAACTCTGGCAAGGTAAGTTCGGCGGTACCTTCGACTGGTTCAGCCGCCGCACCATCGGCACGGCCGCCCAGCGCGATGCGACCCTTCCTGACTTCTATGCCGTCACGCTCCCGCAGGAAAACCTGAACAGCAATGAGAACCAGGGTCTCGAACTCTCCCTCTACCACCGCAACAGCATCGGCAACTTCTCCTACCGCGTCCAGGGCCAGGTGTCCTTCACCCGGTTCCGTCAGACTTACATCGAATCCGAGAAGACCAAGTTCTACAAGTCCTCGATGGACTACTGGAAGAACTACAGCCTGAACCGCTGGAGCGGCTGGATGGGTGGCAGCACCTATCACTGGACCGGTGAGCGCTTCCACAACCTCTACGAGACCAGCGCCAGCCAGATCCTTTATGACACCAACGGTGAAGGCGAAGGCAACCGCGCCCTCGTCCCCGGTATGTATAAGCTCGTGGACCGCAACGGCAACGGTTACATCGACGGTGAAGACGTGTTTTACACCTGGGGTGGCAGTATGCCTCCGCTCCAGTTCGGTTTCACCATCGGCGGCAGCTACAAGAGCTTCGACTTCAACCTGATCTTCAGCGGCGCCGCGCTCAAGAACAAGAGCGTGTCCCTGAGTGGTTTCGCCGGTACCGGCTACCTCTATTACATGCCTTCCCAGTACACGGATTCCTATCACGTCGCCACCTATGGCGCCGATCCTTGGGATCCGGCCACCCAGTGGGTGGAAGGCGAGTGGCCCGCCCTCGCGCGCGTCAATCAGGCCGGCGGCAGCCACAACGCGACCTACACCAACAACCAGCCTTACAACTACGTGAACGCCACCTACGTGCGTCTGAAGACCATCGAGGTCGGTTACCGTGTGTCCCCGAACTTCCTCAAGAAGGCCGGCATCAAGAGCGCCCGCGTGTTCTTCAACGGCGGCAACCTCCTGACTTTCTGCAACAAGTACCTCAAGTATGTGGATCCTGAAGCTTCCGACGGCGGCCGCCAGGGCGGTGACTTCCCGATCAACAGGACCTACAACTTCGGCTTCAACCTCAACTTCTAATCCTGCCTTGCAATGAAAAAGATATTCAAATATATCCTGCTTGCCGGACTGTCCTTCTCCCTGGTGTCCTGCGACAAATTCTTCGACAATGCCGAGGGTGACCTGAACCTGGTCTCGGCCGAAGACTTGCTGGCTTCCAATTCGGGTCTGCTTTCCCTGCTGGCCAACCTCTACTCCGCCCTTCCGGACATGAGCGTTTCCACGGGCGACCAGAGCCAGATGTTTGCCAATGGCAGCCGTTCGACGCCCAGCTACGGCACCTCCGTCAGCGGGTTCTGGAACTACGGAAACATCCGCGCTGTCAACAATTTCCTCCAGGCTGTGGAGAACGCCGACCTGGACGAGCCCACCAAGCAGGCCTACACCGGTGAGGGTCTCTTCATCCGTGCCTGCTACTATTTCGCCAGCGTCCGTATCTACGGCGGTATTCCGATCGTGGACATCTCCCTGGATGACAAGTATGTGGACGGCGACGCCTCCGCGCTGTACTATCCCCGTTCCACCGAGAAGGAGTCCTGGGACTGGGTCCTCGACCAGCTCCAGCAGGCCGCCGACCTGATGCCCGCCGAGAAGAAGGGCCTCCGTGCCAACAAGTATGTCGCCCTCGCGATGAAGGCGCGCGTCGCCCTCTGGGCCGCCTCCGAGAGCAAGTACTGGAACCGCGCTCCCATCAACTCCTCTTACACCGCCGTCCAGAAGAAGCTCACCTACATGGAGGCTTCCTATGCGGACGCCTACTACAAGATGGCCATCGACGCTTCCAAGCAGGTGATCGAATCCGGTCTGTATGGTCTGGCTGGCGAGGCCCCCGGCAGCATTTCCGCCGCCCGCGACAACTTCATCGACCTCTTCCAGACCTACAACGCCACGGAAGGTATCTTCGGCCGCTCCTACAACATCGGCAGCCAGAACTCCGGCAACGGTAACCAGGGTTGGGGTCCCAACCAGCTGGTCACCGGTTACCTGCAGGGCACCTATGCGGTCACCCTGAACCTCGCCGACGAGTATGACTACTATACCAATGCCGACGCCCGTGAACGCGCCAACGGCAAGATCGCCACGCGTGTGGATGGCAACGAGGACAGCTACATGACTTATCCTCAGACGGAGTTCACCGCCGCCAAGGTGGCTGACTTCAAGCATTATGATTCTCCGGATGGCCCGTTCGCCCTCAAGGACGCCCGTTTCCAGGCCTGGGTCGCCTATCCCGGCAACAAGTTCCGCGGCAAGACGCTCAATAACGAAGGTGGCATGGTGATGCCTGACGGTTCCGTCAAGGTGTATCCGCTTGACAACACCGGTGTCGAGTTCCAGGGAGTTACCTACTATCCTTACGGCGGCGACGGTGAAGATAACAGCTTCTTCTATCACCTGAACGTCGACATCAACGACTCCAACCGCGCCTTCTACTGCTTCCAGATCCTGAAGGGCATCGACAAGACGCAGAACACCCAGACCCCGCAGACTCCTTGCTACAACATCCGGTTCCCCGAGATGCTCCTCACCTATGCCGAGGCCGTTGTCGAGAGCAACCAGGGTGACAAGGCGAAGGCCGCCGAGTACCTGAATGCAGTCCGTCACCGCGCCGGATTCAAGGATAATGTCGCGCTGACCCTCGAGAACGTCCTTCACGAGTGGAAGGTCGAATTCGCCCTCGAGAACAAGTGGACCAATGTCCTCCACCGCCGCCGCGCCTTCTACAACCCGGACAACACGCCTGGCGTCGAGGAAGGCAGCGTGGGCAAGAAACTCACCCTCGTCCCGATGGTGGATCTCTCCGGCAGCAAGGCCCAGTGGATCTTCCTCCGCGCCGTCCCTTACAACGCTACTCCCAACCAGGGCTACTCCGGTACGCTTCGCGTGCAGGCCGAGGATTATTACGGCCAGATTCCGAACTACCAGAAGAACCGTATCGAGCCTAACAACAAATAAAGAATGAACATGAAAAAGCTTACCCATATCATCGCATGCTTCCTGTCCCTCGGCGCCGCTGTTTCCTGCAGCATGTTCGAACTGGACAGCTTCGAGGGCCCCAACGCGCAGGTGAGCGGCCGGTTCCTGGATTCCAAGACCGGCGAGCAGATGGGCATCGAATCCTCCGTCTACTCCTATTGGGACTGGGGTTCCTGGTCCATGAAGACCGAGTCCGCCGGCGCTCTCGTCGTGATCGAGCAGGGTTGGAAGGACAAGGACGGCAACGACGTGTCCGAGGACCAGAAATGGCTTGTCCGTTTTGACGGCAAGTACACGAACAACCTCGTTTTCGCCGCCGACTACAAGGTGGATACCCGTTTCCTCCCGTGCTATCCGCCCTCCAATGACAGCTTCACGCTGAAGAAAGGCGGGAATACGGTCGATTTCACCGTGACCCCGTACTGCCGTATCGTGAACGAGAAGATCTCCTATGACGCGGCCGCCAAGAAGATCGTTGCGACCTTCCAGGTGGAACTCGGTGACGGCACGAAGGCGAATTCCATCGACAACGTCGCTTTCTGCGCCAACACCCAGGTGTTCGTCGGTTGCAAGTTCTTCAACCTCGCCAAGGACGATCCGGGCGCCAAGCGCGCCGGTGGATTCGACTGGGCCACTTGGAGCAGCAAGCCCGCTTGCCAGCCCGGTGAGACGGTTACTCTGGAAATCAACCTCGAGGAACCGAAGAACGCCGAACTGTTCAAGTATGAACAGGACCGTTATGTCCGTATCGCCGCCCAGGCCGGCGGCAACAACTACAACAGCCAGGCCTACTACAACTTCTCGAAGATCTATCGGATTTCCGCCGATTACAAGACCATCGAGCCCGTTGTGTGGGAGGACTAATTCTCTGGATACCTGAATCTGCAGATCGGGGCCGGCCATTACGGCCGGCCCCTTTTTCAATGACCATGAAGCGCATCCTTTCTTTCGCTTTCTGCCTGATCCTGGCAGGGGGCGCTTTCCTCCGGGCGCAGGAGTATCCCTTCCAGGATACGAAGCTCTCTGAGGAGGAGCGGCTGGACAACGCCGTTTCCCTGATGACGGTCGATGAGAAGATCATGACCATCGTCGGACAGGGCGTTCCTCGTCTTGGCATCGCCGGTCCCGGCGCGACCGAGGCCATCCACGGCATCGTGCGCGGCGGGGACGCCGAACTGAGGAATCTGGGGAACGCCGGCCAGTTTGGCAACTGGCCCGGCCGTCCGCAGCCGAAGTATCGCAACAGCACCGCTTTCCCGCAGGCCTACGGCGTGGGGGAGACCTGGGACCGGGAAATGGCCCATATCGTCGGAGATGTGATGTCCAATGAGGCCCGCTTCTATTCCAAGGACAATCCCTGGAAATGCCTGGTTCTCTGGGCGCCGAATGCCGACCTCGCCCGCGACCCCCGCTGGGGCCGCACCGAGGAGAGTTTCGGCGAGGACCCGTATCTCGTGGGCGAAATGGTCGCCGCCGAAGTCAAGGGCATCCAGGGCGACGACCCCACCTACTGGCGGGGTGCGGCCCTGATGAAGCACTTCCTCGCGAACAGCAACGAGGACAATCGCTACAAGACGGACTCCCGTTTTGACGAGGAGCAGTTCCGCGACTATTATTCTTACGGCTTCTGGAAGGGCGCCAAGGCCGGCGCCATGTCCCTGATGACCGCCTACAACGCCTACAACGGCGTCCCTTGCATCGCCGCGCCGTTCATCCAGGAGATCCTGATCGACGAGTGGGGCATGAAGGGCACGATCGTCGATGATGCCGGCGCGCTCCGCTTCATGTACATGCCGGAGATGCACGGCTATGCCGCCGATGTGAACGACGCTGTCAAGAAGGCCCTGGAGGCCGGTCTGAGCCGGTTCATCGACTCCAACTTCAACCAGGTGAAGGCTGCCTATGACGCCGGTTATCTCTCTGACGAGGTCATTAACGAGCGTACCAAGGCGAACCTCCGCACTATGCTCCGGCTCGGCCTCATGGACGCGGAATGCCCGTATGACGCGCAGGAATTCGGCTCCGAGGAAGACATTCCCTGGGAGCGCCAGGAATTCAAGGACAAGGCCCGCCTCGTGACGCAGAAGTCCATCGTTCTCCTCAAGAACGAAGGTAATCTGCTTCCGCTGGACAAGTCCAAGGTCAAGAAGATCGCCGTCTTCGGCAACCGCGCCGAGAAGGTCCTCAAGGACTGGTACGGCGCCCTGCCGGCCTACCGCGTAAGCCCGCTCGACGGCATCAAGGCCAAGGTCGAAGGCACCGACGTGGAGGTGAAGTTCCAGCGCTGGGATTCCGACGGCTCCGCCCAGGAGCTTGCGAAATGGGCCGATGTGTGCATCGTCGTCGTGGGTAACCATCCCGCCACGAGCCCGGACTGGGACCAGCAGAGCGTCCAGGCCCCCTGGGCCTACGGCACCGTGGCTGGTGACGGCCGCGAGGCCCTGGACCGCCGCAGCCTCCAACTGGAGACCGAAGACCTCATCAAGGTCGTCTGGCAGGCGAACCACAATACGGTGGTCACGCTCATCTCCAGTTTCCCGTTCGCGATCAACTGGACTGCGGAGAACGTCCCCGCCATCGTCCACATGACCCAGTGCAGCCAGGAAACGGGCAACGCCCTGGCCGATGTCCTGTTCGGCGACTACAATCCCGCCGGCCGGCTCACCCAGACCTGGGTGAAGGACATCCTGGACCTCCCGAACCTGCTGGACTACGACATCCGTAACGGCCGCACCTACATGTACGCCAAGGCGAAGCCCATCTTCCCGTTCGGCTTCGGCCTCAGCTACACCACCTTCAAGTATTCGCACATGAAGGTAAAGAAGGACGGCGACAACTATGTGGTCAAATTCGACCTCAAGAACACCGGTGACCGCGACGGCGAGGAAGTGGTCCAGCTGTACGCCAAATTCAAGAATGACGACGCTTCCAAGCGCCTCCGCGGCTTTGAACGTGTGGCCGTGAAGGCAGGGGAGACCGTCCCCGTGGAAATCTTGGTTCCGGCCGATGACCTGAAGCTCTGGGACAGTGAAAAGCACGCTTTCGCCTTCCGGAACAGCCGGGCGAAACTGATGATCGGCGCCTCCTCGGAGGACATCCGGCTCAAGAAAAACATCAAACTGTAAACCATATGAAGAAAATCCTCATTGCAGCGGCCGCCCTTTGCTTCGGCGTCTCCGCTTTCGCACAGCAGAACCTGTTCGGAGGCCCCCAGACGGAGTCTCCCGTGATCAATGCTGACGGCACCGTCACCTTCCGCATCCAGGCCCCGAAGGCCGTGAAAGTGGAAGTGACCGGCGATTTCCTCCCTACCGAGAAGATGGAGGTGGAATTCAACGGCCAGAAGATGAACTATGAAGCCCCCGGTGTGGGTGTCTTCAAGGAAGGCCGGAATGGTGTGTGGGAATACACCACGCCCTTCAAGGTAGCTCCTGAACTCTACAATTATTCCTTCCGCGTGGACGGCCAGACCGTCCTGGATCCGAACAACGTGTTCGTGAACCGCGACGTCGCCTCCCTGACCAGCCTGCTGCTCGTCGCCGAGCCCGGCGCCCGCAGCGACCTGTACGCCATCCACCGGGTTCCGCACGGCACCGTGTCCAAGGTATGGTATCCGTCCGCCACCGCGGGCTTCGACCGCCGCCTGACGGTCTATACCCCGGCCGGCTACGAGAACAACCCCAAGGCCAAGTATCCCGTCCTGTACGTCCTCCACGGAATCGGCGGTGACGAAGACGCATGGGTCACCCAGGGCCGCGCCACGCAGATCCTCGACAACCTCATCGCCCGCGGCGAGGCGAAGCCGATGATCGTCGTCTTCACGAACGGCAACATCTCCCAGGAGGCCGCCCCGCTCGAGAACTCGATGGGCTACGACCGTCCGACGATGTCCCTGCCGCAGACGATGGAAGGTACCTTCGAGACCTCCTTCCCGGAGGTCGTCAAGTTCATCGACAGCCATTACCGGACCATCGCCAAGAAGCAGGGCCGTGCCATCTGCGGTCTGTCCATGGGCGGTTTCCACACCCTGTATATCACGCTGAACAATCCGGATATGTTCAACTATTCCGGCATGTTCTCCGCCGCCATCGGCACCGGTTCCGAGCAGCAGGCCACGCACAAGGAGATTTACGAGAACATCGACGGCAAGCTCGCGACCTACTTCGCGAAGAAGCCCGCACTCCTGTGGATCGGCATCGGCAACACCGACTTCCTCATCCAGGCCAACAACGAGTTCCGCGCGAAACTGGACGCGGCCGGCTATCCGTACAAGTACATGGAAACCGACGGCGGCCATATCTGGCGCAACTGGCGGATCTATCTTTCCGAGTTTGTTCCGCTGATTTTCAAGTAGATTTCTCGACTTCGCTCGAAATGACAAAGCCCGCAGACGTCTGCGGGCTTTTGTCGTTAGATGGCCGGTCGGTGCCGGCCATGACGTAATGAGATCGTCATTCCCGGCTTGACCGGGAATCTTTACAGCTGCTTCACCAGCCAATCCATCGGACTGCCGGCGGCATAGTCGTCCAGGAGCGGGACCCAGGAGAAGTGGGCCAGCATCGGGGCGACGCCCCAGCGGACGAGGTCTTCGTCGCTGTAGATGAGCATCTTGTCGTCGGTGGCTCCCAGGCGCTTGCGGGCCTCGGTGTAGGCGTAGGTGCTCGCGACCTTGCAGGTTCGGTCGGTCTCCGCGTGGACGAAGAACATCGGGAGCTTCACGAAAGCGTCGATATCCATCGGAGCAAGCGCCATGTCGGTGCCGTTCCACTTGTAGACGCAGTCGCCGCGCCAGACTTTCTCCACATCGTCGGCATACTGGCCGGGATACTTCTCCTCGACCTGGTGAATCGGGACGATCGGGTCCATGGCGCAGCAAGGAATGGCCGCCTTGAAGCGGTTCGCGAACTGCATCATGAAGCGCATCGTGCAGCCGCCGCCGGAGGAAGCACCGGCGCAGAAGAGCTTGCTGCCATCGACTTTTCCCTCGGCGATCAACTGGTCGATGAAGGCCATCTGGAGCGCATTGTTGCGGTCGATAAGTTCGATCTTTTCAGGGAACAGCGAGGCGCTGTAGGAATAGTTCGGATTCGCAAGCGCGAATACGAGCGTGGCGCAGGGAATGCCTTCCGTGGGAAGGGAAACCAGGCAGCGGTTCGCCGTGGCGACCGTCATCAGGTCCTTGTCATACTCGCCGCCGCCGATCTGCCAGACGAGGAGCGGGGCGTTCGGGATGACCTTTCCATCGGCATCCTTCGGCAGGTGGAGCATATACTCCCGCGTCAGGCCGCCGAAAGTGAAGGTACCGGTCTCGCAGTCGTCCAGGATGGCGATGTGCTCGCCGGTAACCTGCGCGGCGGTAACGTTGAGGGCGGAGTCCACGGCGCAGTGCAACTCCCAGGGAATGCGTTTGAACCAGCCTTCCGACTTGCCGGCCTTGTTGAAGGGCCTGGCTTCGATGCGGAGGACGTTCTTGTTCACGGACAGGACGATGCCGTCGTCCTCGTATTCAGCCGGGGCCTGGCCCGTGACCGCATCGACCATGGCGGCTGGGACGTTGTTCACGAGGTCGAAATCGGCTGCGGTCAATCCCTTCAGGGAACGGGGATTGGAAACGGTGATCTCGATGGCGTCCGCCTCCAGGCCGTAGTCGCCCACGACAGAGTGCAGTTCGACCTTCTCCACCTGGGCAGAAGGCCTGGGGCCGCACGCTGCGGCAAGCAGGGCGGCCCCAAGGATCATAGTTCTGCGCATAACGCTTAGATGGTGACTTCAGCCTGCTGGCGGATGTCGTCGGAAGCGGCGCCCAAAAGGAGAACGAGCTTGCCGTGCTCCAGGTCCCAGGCGTTCTTGTCCACGTTCCAGTAGCGGAGGTCCTTCACTGGGATCTCGAGGGTGACGGTCTTGGTTTCACCCGCAGCGAGGGTCACGCGGTCGAAGGCCTTGAGCTCCTTCGACGGCCACTCGACGGTGGCTTCCGGACGGGCGACGTAGAGCTGGACAACCTCGTCGGCGGTCATGCCGCCCTTGTTGGTGAGGTTGAAGGTCACCTTCACGACGTCCTTCTTCGCGGAAGCCTTGACGGCGCCGTACTCGAAGTCCACATAGGAGAGGCCGTGGCCGAAGGCGTACATCGGCTTCACGTTCTTGGTGTCATACCAGCGGTAGCCTACGAGGGAGCCTTCCGTGTACTTGGAGACGGGTTTCGGCATCTTGGCCATCATTTCCTGGATTTCCTCCCGGGACATCCGGGTGCGGTCCTGGCGGTACATCAGGGTGAAGAGGTCGCCACCCTGGGTCTTGTCGGGGAAGTTGCCCAGCGCGTAGGCCGGGGAATCCTCGAGCTTGGCCGGGAAGGTGAACGGAAGCTTGCCGGACGGGGCGATGTCGCCGAAGAGGACCTCGGCGAGGGCGGTGCCGCCTTCGGTGCCGTTCCACCAGCCCTGGACGATGGCCGGGGAGACAGGCTCGAGCTGACGGAGGTCAGTGGGACCACCGGAAATCAGGACGGTCACGAGGTTCGGATTGGCCGCGGCCAGGGCGGCGACAACCTCGTTCTGGCCGGTCGGCAGGTCGATGTTCTGACGGTCGGAGCCTTCGGTCTCGATGCTCTTGTTGGTACCGCCGAAGAAGATCACCAGGTCGGCTTCCTGGGCGAGGGCGACGGCCTCCGCACAGAGGTCGGGATCGGCGGCCTCGTCGATGGCGGACGCGACCAGCGGATCGACCGTGGCGGACGGAGGTCCCCAGCGGCGGCCCGGGAAGTTCTTGTAACCAGGGGCATACTTCACTTCGACGTCGGCGCCGGCGCGCTTGCAGATGCCTTCGAGCGGAGTGACCTCATAGAGCGCCTTGACACCGGCGCCCATACCGCCGCTCTGGGTCTTCAGAACGGCGTTCTGGCCGATGACGGCGATCTTCTTCACGCTCTTCGCGATCGGGAGCACACCACCCTGGTTCTTGAGGAGGACGATGGACTTCTCGGCGACCTGCTTGGCGATGTCCTGACACTCCGGCTGGGAGGTCATCTTGGTATTGGCGACATCGTCCGGGATGGCCTCGATGGCGTAGCGGACGCGGAGGATCTGCTTGACCTTCTCGTCCACAAGGGCCTCGGTGAGGGCGCCGGTGGCGATGGAGTCGATGACCGGCTGGCCCAGGTAGTTGGAACCCGTCATCTGGACGTTCAGGCCGTGGAGCATGGCGCCCATGGTGCTGTGCGTGCCGCCCCAGTCGGAAACGGTAAAGCCCTTGAAGCCCCACTCGCCGCGGAGGATCTCGTTCAGCAGGTGCTCGTTCTCGGAGCAGTAGTCGCCGTTCACCTTGTTGTAGGCCGGCATCACGCTCATCGCGCCACCTTCGACAACGGCGCTCTCGAACGGCTTGAGGTAGATCTCGCGGAGGGTGCGCTCATCGATCTGGGCGTCCACGGAGCCGCGGTTGGTCTCCTGGTTGTTCACGGCGAAGTGCTTGATGCACACCGCGGTGCCCTTGTCCTGCACACCGAGGGTGTACTGCAGGGAGAGGGCGGCGGAGAGGATCGGATCCTCGGACAGGTACTCATAGGTGCGGCCGCCCACAGGCAGGCGCTGGATGTTCACGGCCGGGCCGAGGATGACATCCTTGCCGCGGAGGCGGGCTTCCGTGCCCATGCCGGTACCGTAGAGGTAGGCCATTTCCCGGGACCAGGTGGCAGCGAGAGCACTACCGGTCGGGAAATAGGTGGCGGAGTCCAGTTTCCAGCCGGCGGATTGGAAGCCGTTCGGGACGCCTTCCTCGCGGATGCCGAAAGGACCGTCGGCATAGTGCATGTCGGCGATGCCGAGGCGCTCGACACCGGCGGAGGACATGTTGGTCTTGCTGTGGAGCATGTTGACCTTCTCCTCCAGGGTCATCTGGGCGATGATCTGGTCGATTTTCTTGTCATTGACAGTGAGTTTGTCCTGCGGAGACTGCGTAGTTCCGCATGAAGCCGCGAGGAGGGCGGCCATCAGGAGAGGGAAGAAACGTTTGATCATTTGATATAAGGTTATTGAATATCCCAGGATAGGAATCACGGATACAAATGTAAGAAGAAACGAAGAAGAAACTTGTGTCTAAAATACAAATGTTTATCTCCATGTTCATCGCTGGACACTGCTGGGAGGAACGCCGAATTTGTTCTTGAAGGAACGGGAGAATCCGGTCAGGGTGGAAAACCCGACATGAAAGGCTACTTCGCTGACATTCAAGTCTCCCTGTTTCAGCAATTCCATGGCCTTGTTCAGCCTGAAATCCATCAGAAAAGCCTGGGGAGATTCGCCCAACAGGCTTCTGGTCTTGGAAAACAGGCTGGTCCTGCTCATCCCCAGTTCCAGGGAGAGCGCCGTGACGTTGAAGGCTTCATCGGAAAGGTGTTCTTCGATGAGGGCGAAAACCTTGTTGACGAAATCCCGGTCGTGGGGATTCATCTTCTCCGTGACATCCT
The DNA here is from genome assembly GCA_902785065.1 of uncultured Bacteroidia bacterium. Taxonomy (GTDB): domain Bacteria; phylum Bacteroidota; class Bacteroidia; order Bacteroidales; family UBA932; genus Cryptobacteroides. The sequence continues at coordinate 61,727 of CACZXH010000001.1, read as the reverse complement.
TGTCCGGTGCGGAAGTCCGCTCCCGAAGGATTCTCTGGATTCGAAGCCGGTTGTCCATGAGCCCCCGAACTGCCGCCAACAGATACTTCGGGTCGAATGGCTTTCCAATATAGGCATCTGCGCCCAACTGGAGTCCCTGGATCTGGTTCTCAATATTGGCTTTTGCCGTCAGGAGCACCACCGGGAGATGACAGTATTCCAGGTCGTTCTTGATTTCCTTACAGAGCGTGTACCCATCCTTGAATGGCATCATCACATCACTGATGACAAGGTCAGGAGCCGAGATGCGAATGCATTTCCATGCTTCCTCGCCGTCTCCGACCGTCGTCACACGATAGGAACTGTCCAGAATCGAACGGATATACTCCCGCATGTCAGGTTGGTCCTCGACAACCAGGACGGACTCTCCCTGTCCGGTATCTACGGCTTCTGGCATGGGCTGGCACTCCGTTTCCGTCTCCGTCTCCCAAACGGATCCGTCGGGATAGGCATCCAAGTTGGTAGGGAAAGAGAAAGTGAAGATGCTTCCCAGCGGTTCATTCGGTGCCAGGGTCAGGGTGCCTTTATGGATTTCAGCCAGGTGATGGGCATAATTCAGACCGATTCCGTAGCCGGATGGAACGGTATCGCCGACTTTTTCCTGCAGTCTTCCGAAACGTTCGAAAATCCGGGATGATTTCTCCGGAGAGACCCCGATTCCGGTATCGGCCACACGGATGGAGAGGATGTCTCCTTCCTGGAAACCGCTCACGATGATGGTACCGTATTCCGGCGTGTATTTCACGGCATTGCTGATCAGATTGAAGACGATTCTCTCCACCTTTTCCCGGTCACAGCAGGCATCCAGCCGTTCGGGAATGTCCAGCCTGACACTCAAGTTCTTCTGTAGGAACATGTACTCGAAGTTCTCCAGCATCTGACGGAGCAACACGGAAATGTCGGTCCGGATCATCCGGAGTCGGTCACGGTCTTCCGCAGAATGGTGGAACTGGAGCAACTGGTCCGTCAGGCGGACCATTCGGTCGGCATTCCTTTCCAGGATGGAAACCAGCCTTCTGTCCGCTCCAGTGAGGGATTCCGAACGGGTCAATTCCTTAATGGGCCCGTAAATCAAGGCCAGAGGCGTTCGGAATTCGTGGGAGACATTGGAAAAGAAGTTGGTCCGTTCCTGATTGATCTGCTCGACAAGCAGTTTTTCCTGTTCGGCATAGGACAGCCGTTCCCGGGTGCGTTCCATCCGTGCGTAATCCCACAGGAACAAGAATAGGATGGACAGTCCGAACAGGATATAAAGCCCTATCGCCCATGGAGACAGCCATGGTGAAGGCATCACCTGGATGGTCTGGACCAGTTGTTCCTTTCCGGTCCGGCCGTCCGGAAGGAGGGTACGGACACGGAACGTGTATTTCCCGGCCCCCAGTCGGGAGTAGCCCGCATGCAGGTCGCTTCCTGCGTTCAGCCAGGTCCGGTCCTGACCTTCCAGTTGATACTGATACACGACCTTGACGCCCGGGTCGAAATTTCGTCCTGAGAAATAGAAATCCAGATGGTCATCCCGATGATTGAAGCGGATGGTCTGGCCTTGTGCCGGAACGAAACGCTCCCGGTTGACCAGGATCCCTTCCATGAACAGGGGAATCTCCGGCGTCTCAGCCTCGGCGTTGAAGAAGAAAAGACGGTGTCCTGTACCGAAGACGACCGTTCCGTCCTCAAGCACACCATCGCTGTTGGTGTTGTACTCGTAATAATCCTGGTCGCGGTTACCGACGATGGTGATGTCTCCTCCCGGAGAAATCCGGAAAACATCATACTGCGTCGTTCCCCAGATATTTCCCTTGGCATCTCCGACCAGGTTCTGGATACGGGAGTCCTCCAGATAACTGTCCAGACCGATCCGCCGGATCGTCTGTGCATCAGGGTCATACAAGGAAAGCCCGTCCCGATGCGATCCCAGCCAGAAACAGCCGTTGGCATCCTGCCACATGCATCCGGGTGACGTTACCTGTGCATCGAGTTTTCTCAACCGTCTTCCTTCCAGCAGGTAAAAATCGTCATTTGAAATGAAATAGGGCTGTCCGGAAGCAAGCGTCGAGCAGAACCAGAAGTCAGGATGGGGGTCGATGGGAAATTCCGACCGGTTCCCTTTTGCATCCAAGGTAATGATGCGGTCCTGCTGGAGGACCTGTATCGAATCGTCACCTGCCGCCCACATGGAGGTGGACATCTCGATAGGATGGCGAGACAGGAGAACGGCCTCGTTCCCCCGGATCTCATAACAGCGCATTTCCGTGTAATTGTGCTGAATCCAGAGATGACCGGCCTTGTCCATCACTTCCACGCCGAGTTTGTCATTCCCTTCCAGGCCGTTCCCGGTCAATGCCAGACCGTTTCCCGTCTCTAAATCGTGACGAAACAATCCATTGTTGGTGACGACCAGCAAATCCCCGTCCGGAAGCGGGAAGAAAAAGTTCAAATAGTCTTGTGGAATCGAAACGGCGACTGGCATGGAGTAGTGTCCGGCCTGCCGGGACAAGTATTCGACACCTCTCATCCCTTTGCTGATCCATAATTCATCAGGTGTCAGCAGGGACAGTACCAAATGTGTGTCTTTCAGGGATTCCCTTTCCCAAAGTCGGGAGAAGACTCCGTCTTTGAACAACCATATTCCCTCTTCCTGGATGCCGACATACAGGGCTGTCCCGTCACATTGCAGGAAAAGGATATTCTTCCCGGAGGTATGCCTTTCCAGGACGGGATCGAGGGGAAGGGGATTCCCATCCTTGTCGAACCGGAGGATACCCCGGATAGTGCAGACATACATGTCGGATGCCGCTCCTTCGTGGAAACCGTTCGTCCCTGGAATCGTGAACCCCTTGAGGACGCTGCCGGTCCTGTCCAGGATGGTTAATCTGCCATTGGCGAGATTGCGTATCCAAAACGTCTTGTCCTTCGTAATATGGAAAGAATTGTATAACAGGGTTGGGTCCCGGTAGATGGAATAAACCTCTCCGGTTTCCTTTTCCAGCGAATAGAGCCCCCCGGAGTTGGACAGGATCATCCGCTTCGCATCCAGTGACTCGATCTGCTGGATGCGAGGCATGCCCACGGGATACTCCCGGACCAACTTTCCGTCCTGAAGAAGCAGGATTCCGGCGGAGGTCCCCACCCAGAGCCGGTTGTCTGCGTCAGCGAACAGGGAATAGACCGTTTCGCCGGCGAGTGCCTCACATTCCCTGTAAGATGTCCCGTTGTACCGGAACAGACCCAGCCGGGTGCCGATCCAGAGATTCCCGTCGCTGCTTCGGGCCAGGCACGACACATTCGGATTGCTCAGTTGATACTTCACCGGAAGGGGATTCCTTTCGGCATGGAGTGGGATGCTGTCCGGCAACAGGACGGAAGCCGCAAGAAGAAGATGGAGAAGGCGTTTCATCAAAAGCAAAAATAACGTTTTTTTATCATTCAGCATAGCAGAATGACGATTGGGTTGAATGGTCGAACATTCTGTATAACAATTGAATCATCGTGTCGCGGCTGTCGGGGATACAATCGATATCTTTGCTATCGGTAAAGACTAACCAATCACCACACTATGATTTCACAAACATTGAACTGGAGAAGGACGGCGATGATCCTGCTGTCTTTCCTTGTGTGCATCCCTTCCCTGTTCGCACAGGGAATCATTGCCGTATCCGGACGCGTCACAGACGAGACCGGACAGCCTATGATCGGAGCCGGAGTCGTCCAGAAAGGGACGACGAACGGTACTGTAACTGATTTGGATGGCTCCTATTCCATCACGGTTCCGAACGGAGCCATCCTTGAGTTTTCCAGTGTCGGCTACGTCACCCAGGAAAGGGCTGCGAACCAGCCCCGGGTGGATGTCCAACTGGAACTGGACCAACTGATGATCGAAGAGACCGTCGTAGTCGGTTATGGCGTCCAGCGCAAGAGCGATGTCACGGGCGCCATCTCCTCTGTGAAGGCTTCGGATATCGAGAACCGGACGATCACCCGTGCGGAACAGGCCCTGCAGGGTAAGACAGCGGGTGTTGCCCTGATCACGACGACGGCGCAGCCGGGCGCTTCCCCTACCGTGCGCGTGCGCGGTTTTTCATCCAACGGTACCTCCGACCCGTTGTATGTCGTGGACGGCCTGCTGGTCGACAACATCGGCAATCTGGATCCGAACAACATCGCCAGCATCGAAGTCCTGAAGGATGCCGCTTCCGCTGCCATCTATGGCGCCCAGGCCGGTAACGGCGTAGTGCTGGTCACCACGAAGACAGGAACCAAAGGAACCAGTTCCATCACCTATGAACTCCAGTATTCCCTGAACAACCTGGTCCGTCGGCCCAAACTCCTGGATTCCACCCAGGCCATCCAGCAATTCCTGGAGATGGACAAGACCCGTACGCAGGCCGATGTGGACGCCCTCATCACAAACGGTGTATGGGACGGCAAGTTCTCCACCGATTGGTACAAGGAGTCCTTCGAGGTCTCTCCGACCCTCCGTCATACCGTGGGCATGCAGGGCGCCAACGACAAGGGATCCTTCTATTTGGCCCTGTCCAGTCTGAATGACCAGGGAATCATCGTGGGCAACCGCGATTTTTACAAGCGCCTCACGCTCATGGCCAATGCCGACTATCAAATCAAGCCTTGGCTCAAGGTGGGAACCAACAATAACCTGGGATACTCCAGGTCGGCTGGTATCAATGACGGTAGTTCCAACAGCATCTACGGATCGATGGTGGCCGCGGTCCTGAACCTCCAGCCGTATTGGGCGTCCACCTATCCTGCCGACAAGTTGCCTATCGCCATGCAGACCCAGATGGCCACCGGATACACCCTGCTCCAGGATGAGAACGGCGACTACTATATGACGCTGGGTGCCAGCGAATACTGTCACCCGCGCGTGTCCATGCGCCGCAGTGAGGTCGACAACAACACCTACAGCATCGACGGTACTACGTACCTCAACTTCACACCCATCAAGGGGCTGGTATTCACATCCCGCCTGGGATACCGTCTGAACGACGCTTCCCGTTATTCCTATGGAAACGTCTACTATGGATCCACTTCCGTGAACAAACTCAAGAACTCGGTCAACCGGAACAACTCCACAAGCTTCTACTACCAGTGGGAGAATTTCGTGAACTACAACCATAGTTTCGGCAGGCACGAGTTGAGCGCAATGGCCGGTATGTCCTACTCGGATAACAAATTCACTTATGTGAGTGCGGCCTTGGACGGCAATGATGAAGCGAACGCCGTCCAGAAGGACGATCCGTTGTTCGCCGATATCGATTATGCCGATCCCAATGCGACCAAGACCGTGCGTGGTTACAGCCGGATCAACCGCAAACTTTCTTACTTCGGCCGCATAGGCTGGAACTTCGCCAACCGGTACATCGCCCAAGTGTCCCTCCGCGCTGATGCCGCCGACTCCTCCGTGCTCCCGCCGTCCAACCGCTGGGGCTATTTCCCGGCCGTTTCCCTGGGTTGGGTCCTGTCCGAGGAAGATTTCTACAAGGCAATCGGCAATAACCCGGTTTCTTACTTCAAAATCAGGGCTTCATGGGGTCAGAACGGCTCCACCAGCAACCTGAGCAACTATATGTACTCCAACTCCATCGAGACTTCTGCGGTGGGTTATTCCTACACGGTGGGCAATGTTTATCAAGCGTCGGCTTATCCTTCCCAGACGTACAATCCGAATTTGAAGTGGGAAACTTCCGAACAGATCGACCTGGGCTTCGACCTCCGCGCCTTCAGCGACCGCCTTTCCCTCGGTGTGGACTGGTTCCACAAGCAGACCAAGGACCTCATCGTATCCGGTGTCACCCTGCCTGCAGTCGTCGGTAACGACGCGTCGCCGATCAATGCAGGTAACGTGCTGAATACCGGTCTGGAATTCGAACTGGGCTGGAAGCATCAGGTGGGTGACTTCAGTTATTCCGTCAACGGCAATCTGGCCACCCTCAACAACAAGGTGACTTACCTGACTCCTGCCATCGCCGGCGGACGTATCGACGGGTCCTCGGCCCAGGCGGCCGGCGGTTCCTTCTCCGCCTTTGAAAAGGATTATCCGGTATGGTATTTCCGCGGCTATCAGGTGGACCACATCGATGCGGAAGGCAATCCTGTTTACAAGGACAATGACGGTGTGGAAGGCATCGACGGCAACGACCGGGTGATGATTGGCAAGCCCATGCCTGACGTGACCTATGGCATCACCTTGAACATGGCCTGGAAGGGTCTGGATCTGAATATCTTCGGTTCCGGCCAGGCTGGCAGCCAGTTGTTCATGGCCCTGGGGTATAACACCATCACCTACCAGTATGCCGAACTCTTCGAGCAGCGCTGGACGAGCAGCAACCCGAACGGCAAGTTCGCCCGTGCCGGTTACAACGATGACAAATACCGCCTTTCCGATGCCTATGTCTTCAGCGGCGACTTCTTCAAGATCAAGCAGATCCAGTTAGGCTACACCCTTCCTGCGCGCCTGACGAAGAAGGTTTTCGTGGACCGTCTCAGGATTTATGCTTCCCTGAACGACTGGTTCTGTTTTACCAAGTACCCCGGACTGGATCCGGAAGTGTCCGCCTCCGTCCTCGGCGGCATGGGCGTGGACTATGGTAACTATCCCAGCACCCGCAAGACGGTCTTTGGCCTTTCTATCACCTTCTAAATCCGATCAGCCATGAAAACAAGATACATTATTCTCTCCATCCTTTCCGTTGCGCTGTTGTCGGCCTGCAATGAAAAGTTGCTGGACATTCCCCAGCAGGGAGTCATCAGCGAAAGCAACTTCTACCAGACTGACGATGACGCCGAACAGGCCATCGCGACCTGTTACCAGTGGTGGCGGAACATGGAGTCCGGTGCCTTCCTGGGAGGCGTCCACTACGCCAACGGTTTCATGATGCGCAACCTCCTATCCGACGAACTGAATACCGGCGGCAGCCGTTCCGACCAACCGATGCTGCAGGAATTCAATGAAAGTGCCATATCTGTTACCAATGCGGTGGTTCAGGGCTATTTCCAGGACCTGTATAAACTCATTTACAAGGCCCATCTGGTGATGGAGCACTTCGACCCCGAATCGGCGACGAAGAAGCGTGCCATAGCCGAAGCCCACTTCTTCCGTGCATGGGCCTATCTCCAGTTGGTAACCCTCTGGGGGACGCCGCCTTATATCGATCACTCCGTCGAGCCCGACAAGGGTGATCTGGAGAACGGCGATCCGGCCCTGATCTGGAAACTCATCGAAGATGATATGGAGGCAGCCATCAATTCCGGCGCTCTGGGCACCAAATCCAATGTCAACGACCAGGAAGGCGGAATCCGCCTGACCAAGGAAGCCGCTGAGGCCTTCTACGGAAGGGCCCTCCTGTATGAAGGCAAATTTGCCGAGGCTAAGGCGCAACTCAAAAAGGTGATCGAATCCAAAAAGTACGCGCTGGTCCCCCCTGAGAAGTTCGTGTATTTCTATCACACCACCAACAACCACTGCTCGGAATACGTGCTGGAGATCAACCGCCACTACGATATGGCCAACAACAGTTGGTTCAGCCTGAACGGTACGATGACCACCGGCCAGAGCGGTTGGTTCGCCATCCTGTGGAACTGGGGCTTCAATTACGGTGTCTGCGGTGGTCCTGATGCCGCCAGCCACTTTGATTTCAATGCCACGACGGGTTATTCCAACGGCCTGGTTTCCAAATCCCTGTACGATGATTACAAGGCCGCAGGCGAAGAAAACGGCATCCGGCGCAAGGCGACGATCCTTTCCCTCCAGGATCTGATTGACATGAACATCTACTTCGACCGCACCATGTCCATGTACATGAATGAAGGTTACTGGCGCTTCAAATGGCTGCCCCTGCTGCAGGATGAGAACGTGAACTATTGGGGCGGCAGCCTGGCGTGCACGCCGATGATCCGCTATGCGGACGTGCTTTTGATGATGGCCGAAGCCTGTGTCCAGACCGGAGAAAGTGGTGACACTTATTTCAACGAAGTGCGTACCCGCGCCGGTGTCCCCACCAAGTCCGGAGTCACCCTCCAGGACATCAAGACCGAACGTCATCTGGAACTTGCCCTGGAAGGCCTCCGTTTCCAGGATCTGATCCGTTGGGGCGATGCTCCTACCGTCCTGAAGGACAAAGGTAAGAGACTTCCTACCCTGCGTCTTATTCCGCCGGAGGGTCTGGATATCACTTCTGCCGAGGCTATCTATGCGGCCAAGTACCAGACCAGCGTGGAATATGTGGATAACGACAAACCCCTGGCCGGATGGACGGCAGGACGTGACGAACTGCTTCCATTCCCGCAGGCTGAGTTGGACGTGAATCCGAACCTGCGGCAGAATCCTGGATATACGGACTAAGTCATGGACAGGAAACTCATCCTCAACTGTCTGGCCGCGCTGGTCTTCCTGACCGGCTGCGGCCGTGACGGGAAACTGCCCAGGCAGCAGGCTACTCCCCAGATGGAGACTGCCTTCGCGGACTATCTTCAGGCTGTGGAGGATGCCGGCCAGGATATCCACAGCATCATGATCCTGCAGCACGGAAAGGTGGTGGAGGAGAAATGGATGGGCGAAGGGCATCCTGACAGCACCCATATCATGAATTCGGTAAGCAAGACCTTCACGGCCACGGCCGTGGGTCTTGCCATCTCCGAGGGCCGGCTGAAACTGGAAGACAAGGTGGTTGATTTCTTCCCGGGGAAGGTCCCGGATAATGCTTCTGATACGCTGAAGTCCATAACGGTCCGACATCTGCTCACCATGAACTGCGGACACGGGACCGATCCTACCTTTGCCGTCAGGCAGGGGGACAAGGACTGGGTGACCGCCTTCCTGGAATGGCCCATCGACCATGAACCGGGTACGTATTATTGCTACAACACCATCGGTACCTACGTGCTTTCCGAAATCGTGCAGAAAGTGACGGGACAGAAGGTCAATGACTATCTGGAACCCCGGCTTTGGGAGCCCCTCGGCATTGAAAAACCGTATTGGGAGGAGAGTCCTGCCGGTGCGAACTGTGGCGGCTGGGGCCTGTATCTCAAGACGGAAGACATGGCCAAGATGGGGCAGTTGCTCCTGCAGGAAGGGAAATGGAAAGGGAAACAGATCCTTCCGGCGGAATGGGTACGCGAAGCCTCTTCCCGCCTGGTATGGTCCGTCCCCTCCATGCTTACGCCCGAACTGTGCGAACGCTTCGGCATGACGGAGGAGAACAGCGACTGGCTTCAGGGGTATGGTTACCAGATGTGGCGTTGCCGCCACAACGCTTTCCGGGCAGACGGTGCCAACGGCCAGTATATCATCGTCCTTCCCGACCAGGATGCAGTCGTTGCGATGACGGCGAACCTGCGGGACATGCAGGGCGAAATCAATCTAGTATGGGAACATATTTTACCTGCATTGTAGAATGAACAAGAAAGCAATCGTTTTTCTAGGCGCCCTGGTGTCCCTGGTCTGTGCCGCCCAGCGACCGCAGTTGCCTCCTCCGCCCGGGAATGTCGTCTTTACGCACCGGGTCATGGTCCCGGGCGATGAAACCCGCTCGTTCAACATGAGTCCCGTGTACTTCGTCTATCCGGACGGCCGGTTGGACAAAGACGGTGCCGAGAAACTGATAGAGGAACTGGGGATGGCTGAGCCGATGGCCGGTAACCATTGGAGCGTCTTTGTCGTCAATCCGGTCGGAGACCAGTATGAGGCAGGAACGGACTTCGAGGCATTCAAGAAACTCTTCGATGCCCAGTATACCGTGACGAACCTCAAGGTAATCGGCATTGGCCAAGGCGCCACTTTCGTGAACCAGACCCTGGCTCCGGAGGCCGGTCACGCCATCGCCGGTATCCTTTCCATCGGTGGCAAGCCCGCACATGCCAAGGTCAATCCGCACCCGGTCCCTGTCCTGCTCGCCGGGAAGGGCGCCGCAAAAGCGGCGAAACCTTACCTGGCCGCCAATCAACCTCTTGAGAAAGCGGAACCGCTTCTCAAGACAGTCGTCCTTTCGGATGCGAAGGCCTCGCTGGGAGAAGTTTTCCGTCAGGCGTGGGACCAGGTGTTCAGCCGGAACTATCGCTTCAACAATGTGGGCCACACTTGGTATGAAGGGGCTAAGTTCGGTGATTACGGCTCCTATGAACTGGAACCGTATATGATTCCCGGACACTTTGGTGTCGAGAGGAGGATCGTCACGCAAGAGCATCCTGGCAGCAAGGACTGGCTCTGGTATGAGTACTTCCCGGAAGGGACCCAGGCCGCTCCGGCAAAGAGCGTCCCCCTGATGGTGCTTCTTCACGGCAATACGAACGATCCCCGCACGCAGGCGGAAACTTCCGGTTTCATCGAACTTGCCGGCGAAGAGAAGTTCATCGTCGTCGAGATGGAGTGGCAGGGGAGTGAAACCCATGGCACGATGGGACACGACGGCGTGGAATCCGTCATCTATCAGTTGCTGGAGAAGTATCCGCAGATCGACCCGTCCCGGATTTACGCTGAAGGCCTGTCCGCCGGATCCATAACCGCTACAGCGCTGGGTATCAAGAAGTCGCATCTGTTTGCCGCCGTGGGCGGCCATTCCGGCGGGATTTTCGCCGTCGCACGGTTCTGTGACGAGAACGGGCTGATGGATGAGGCGCTTCAGAAGCGCGGTAACGTGGAAATGCCTTATTGCTCCGTACTGGGAACGGCGGACAAGGTGGTTCCTTTCGTCAGTCCGGACGATTATGTCGGAAACGGTTATCTCAAGGCTTGGAACGCCTACGAGTTGATGAACGGTGTCCCTGTCGTCAAGGACTTGGACTTCCAGATCGATCCGGTATTCGGCTTCGCCCTCTCGAACCGCCAGCGCATCGTCACCTGCAAAGGGGATGGGATTGCCGTCGAGACCGGTGAAGTCCTGAAGGGGAATGTGCCCGTTGTCAAGATTATCGCCGTTATGGACTATGCCCATTGGAACTTCAAGCCGACGGCCCGGATGATGTGGGATTACTTCATCCAATTCTCTCGCGATCCTGAAACAAAACGCCTGGTGTACCGGCCGTCCGGCCGGTAGGATAAGGTTTGTTAGTAAATGGTTGGAAGGCTGCTGTCCGTCAATCCGGGCAGCGGCCATTGTTTACAGGGTATTGGGGATCTACTTTTTCCCGGGTTTACGCCAATCCGGTAACCCCTGCAAGAAACCTTGAACAGTTCATGCTGGAGGTCGGCTTTTACTTGAACAGCAGCTGGGCGAAGGTGTTCAGGTACAGGCGCCAGTTCTTCCAGACGTGGGCGTCGTCGCTCACGAAGAGGGTGTGCTGCATGCCGTTGTCGGTGAGGTGCTTGTCCAGGACGAGGGAGCCCTGGTAGGCCATGTTGTCCTCCTTGCCCACGCCGATCCAGTACAACTTGTAGCCGGCCTTCTTGATGCCCTGGAGGTCAGCGTCGAGGTGGTCGCTCTCGCGGATACCGCAGCTCAGGGGGCAGATGTAATTGAACACGCCGGGATAGAGGATGGTCGCGGAGGTGGTGTGGCCGCCGCCCATGGACAGGCCCGCGATGGCGCGGCCGTCCGCCTTGGCGATGGTCCGGTATTCCTTGTCGATGAACGGGACGATTTCCTTCACGAGGCTGTTGACATAGGCGTTCTGCCACTTCGGGTCCTGGCGGTCCATCTGGATGGTCTCGAGGCCGAGGGTGTTGGCGGCCTTCTGGTTCGGGTTGCCGTTCGGCATCACCACGATCATCGGCTTCGCGAGGCCTTTCTCAATAAGGTTGTCCAGGATCTGGGCGGCGCGGCCCATGGAGGTCCAGGCTTCCTCGTCACCGCCGCCGCCGTGGAGGAGGTAGAGGACGGGATACTTGGCCTTGGGGCTCTTCTCGTAGCCGTACGGGGTGTAGACGGTCATACGGCGGGAGATGCCGAGGCTCGGACTGTCGTACCAGCGGTAGGTCACGGAGCCGTGGTTCTTGGCCTCGTAGTAGTTCTCGGAGCGGGGGCCCGGGATGAAGAGCATGTTCAGGTAGCGGGTGCCGTCGCGCTGGACCTTGTCGTTCAGCGGGTCGTTGACGGAAACGCCGTCCACGATGAAGTTGTAGGTGTAGATTTCCGGTTCCGGGGCGTCGATGGTGACTTCCCAGATGCCGCGTTCACCCTTCTGCATGTCGATGCTGCCGGTCCAGGGATTCTCCATCCAGTTGCCGGAGAGTTGGACGCGGGTGGCGTAGTTGGCGTTGAGGCGGAAAGTGACTTTCCCGTCTTTCACCTCGGGGGAGACGACGCGGGGACCGTTGCCGCCGCGGGCGAAGTTCGTAAGTTCCTGCCCGGAGAGGGCGGACACCGCGAGGAGAGCGGTAGCGAGGAGGGTGAAGATTCGTTTCATGGAAGTGTTTTGTTTTAATGTTGATGCAAAGATACGGAATCACACGCAGAGGCTTTGCGTGTGATGTTCAAATTGTTTAACAATTGTTCAATTGAAAGATAATCAGTATCTTTGGGCATAAAACCCGATCCTATGAAACGTCTGACCTTCCTTCTGGCAGCCGTCCTCCTGGCCGCCTGCACAAACGGAAACGGCCCGCTTCCGCGCGCCAAGGCTTCCGCGCAAATGGACGAAGCTTTCGCCTCCTATCTCCAGGCCGTCGCCGACAGCGCCGAGGACCTGCACAGCGTGATGGTCCTCCAGCACGGAAAGGTGCTCGAGGAGAAGTTCTTCGTCCCCGACACGGCGCACATCCTCAATTCCGTGTCCAAGACTTTCACGTCCACGGCCGTCGGCTTCGCCATTTCAGAGGGCCTTCTGCACCTGGACGACAAGATCGTGGACCTGTTCCCGGAAAGCGTTCCGGAGAATGCCTCGGACACCCTGAAGCGGGTCACCATCCGGCATCTCCTGACGATGAACTCCGGCCACGGAACCGACCCGACCGGCGCCACCCGCCGCGGGGACGGCGACTGGGTGCGCGGCTTCATGGAATGGCCGCTGCAGTATGAGCCCGGCACGTGCTACTGCTACAACAGCCTGGGCACGTACGTCCTTTCCGCCGCCGTCCAGAAGGTGACGGGACAAAAGATCGTCGATTACCTGGAGCCGCGCCTGTGGCAGCCCCTGGGCATCGAGAAGCCTTTCTGGCAGGAGAGCCCGGCCGGCATCAACACCGGCGGCTGGGGCCTGTACCTGAAGACGGAGGACCTCGCCCGGATGGGCCTTTGCATCCTGAACGGGGGCAAATTCAATGGCAGGCAGGTGATTCCCGCCGACTGGGTGAAGGAAATGTCCGCGAAGCAGGTTCCCTGCGTCAATGCCGGGATGAACGAGCGCCAGCTCCAGGAAATCCAGGCGAACCCGGAGCACCCCGCCTACGCCCGGTTCTCGCCCGAGAACAACGACTGGGTCCAGGGCTACGGCTACCAGATGTGGCGCTGCCGCCACAACGCCTTCCGCGCGGACGGCGCCAACGGCCAGTATATCCTGATCATCCCCGAAAAAGACGCCGTCGTGGTGACGACGGCGCATATCCAGAATATGGGCCAGGAGCTGAATCTCATCTGGGATCACCTCCTCCCGGCGCTGTAACCGTTACCGGATTCCGTACAGATAGCCCAGGAGGGCCATCTTGCCCCGCATGGTCTCGCGCGGGGTGAACTCGCCGTTCACCCAGAAGTAGCGCTGGTTGAAGAAGGATTCCTGGCGGGGCCAGCCACCGGTGTTCCAGTCGGGGTAGCACTTCTCCAGGATGATGCGGGCGTCGCCGCCGTTGCCGGGCGACCAGGTCTCGGTGCCGTTGAACGGCGTCTGGCCGGGATGGGTGCCGGGCTCGCCGTCATTGCGGCCGGTGGAGTAGCAGTCCGTGATGTGGCGCTCGCCGAGGCCGGTCATCTCCACGATGTTCGCCGGGTTGCGGCCAAGGCCCCAACCGGCTTCGTCGTACATCGCCTGCTCCAGCTCTTTCTTCTGCGCGGGATCCTGCGTGATGGCATGGGCCAGCATCACCAGCTGCAGGTTCTCGGACACCTGCCAGCGGGGATCGTCCGCGCTGCGGCGGGACGGGCGGGTGAGCCGGGGCTCCATATTCTTTTTGTAAGCTTGGGCGATGACGCTTTGGGCCATGTTCGCGCAGAGTTCCGGATAATGCCGCTCGTACGGGCAAGTCAGGTACGCGGCGACACCCCATACCTGCCACCAGCCGCCGCGGCCGGTGTTGATGATCTGGGTGTCCGGACCCTTCACGACGCATTCTTCGGCCATGACATCCTCCCATTCCTTTTCGCCGGTGAGGTTGTACAGGTAAGCGGCGGCCAGCTGCTTGAAGTCGCGGCCGCGCATGGATCCGTCACCGATGCCCTGGACATCGTCCAGTTGGAGATTCTCCTGTTTGGAAGCGAAGCGGAAGGCCTTGATTGCCTCGTCCGTGTAATACTTCTGCAGTTCCTTGTTCCCGCCGATGCGGAAGGCTTCGCCGAGCATCGCGGCGTTCGCGGCGTTGGCCCAGGCGGCCATCGTCGTGCAGCCGGCCTGGAACATCACGGTCCAGTCCTTGTCCGGGTTCGTGACGCCCTGCGCATAGGCCTCGCCGTCGCGGAGGGAGAGGAAGAAGTCCACTTCGTTCCGGGCCTCGTCCACAATGTCGGGAATGCCGTTGCCACTTTCCCGGATGCCCAGGTCGTCTTCCGGGAGCCGTCCGCCGGTGAGGATGTAGGGGAGGAGGAGGTCATAGATGTTGCTCACGTGGGCCAGGTGGCGGTCCCAGTCGAAGGCGTCGGAATGGCCGCCGACGACGTTCGGATTGACCGGATTGCCCGGGAGCCGGTGCGCCCAGAAGGCCGATTCCTCCCGCGCTTTGAAGTGCGGCTCGTCCCAGACGTCGCCGCGGAGTTTCCGCCAGTCAGGATGCCAGGGATGGAGGTCCGTCTTGTAGACGACGAAGCCTTCCGGGTCCACGCCGGGGGTGAACTGCGGCTGGCGGGGGACCGGCCATACATGCTCCGGGTCCTTGGGCTCTTGGAGGCGCATGTAGTAGTAGCCGCGGACAGAGTAGCGGTAAGGCTGGAAGTAAATGTCGTCCCGGATCTGGAACTCCATGCTGCGGCCCACATCCTCCACGACCAGGCAGTAGCGGCCGGGTTCGGAACCGGTGAAGTCGATGTTCCAGACGTCGGAGCCGGTCAGGTTCTTGCGCCCGGCTTCGTTCGCGCTGTCGGAGGCGGGCTTCCAGAATGTGACCTGGCCGGTCTTCCGGGCAGTCCAGGTGTCCAGGTTCAGCAGCCAGACGGACTTGCCTTCATAGGCGCTGTAGTCGCGGGCGCCGCCGTCGCCGAGCCACAAATACAGGTCGGCCGCCTTGCGCTCTTCCTGGGTCGAGTATCCGAGGATGTTCACATGGACGGCCTCGGAAATGCGGGTCCAATAGTAATATTGGATCTTGGCGGATGCCCTGTCGGAGCCGCTCGCCTTCGGGATGTGGACCGTGTAAATGCAGCCTTCTTTCATCGGCTTGGGGAGGCGGAGGTACAGCCAGTGGTCCAGTTCGGCCGTGAGGGTGTGGTCCCAGTGCATGGGCTTGGATTTGCGGCAGGGCGTGACAGAGACGGTCCCGAAGTCGGGGTCGTCTTCGGAGGTGACGGTCCATCCGGTCGCGGACGGGTCCAGCCTCGGGTGGAACACCACGAGGGTGTCATCCCCGTCAACAAACGTGTGCCCGAGGAAGGCACTGGGGCCGGTCCCGTTGTCCCGGTAGCGGACGTCGCCGTCCTGGAACTGGATGACGAGGGTTTCCTTGTCGATGGCCTGGAGGCCCTTGAACCGGGTAGCATGGACCATGTTACCAGAAAGGAGGGTCGCTGCAAGCGCGGCGCAGCAGAGGATAAGTCGTTTCATGGGCTGTCGTTTTGATGTTGTTAAGATAGTCTTTTTCAAGAACATATCCAAGGATGGAAGGGTTTTTCGGACAAAACCCGTGAATCCCGTGATTTTTTATGAATATTTAGTATATTTGTACAAATTAACCCATAATTGAAAAAACTCAATCACTAATCTGTAACCCATATGGCAAAAGACATCTCCAGACGATTATTCCTGAAGACAGGAACGGCGGCGGCCCTCGGGCTTTCCATGATTCCCGGCAAGGTTTTCGCCGACAGTGAAAAACGGGCCCCGGCTCCGCTGAACCGCAAACTCAAGATTCTCGGCGTCGGTATCGGCGGCCGGGGTGCCAGCGTCCTCCGCGGCCTGGAGACCGAAGAGATCATCGGCCTCTGCGATGTGGACTGGAAGTACGCCGCGCATATCTTCGAGCGCTATCCGAACGCCAAGCGCTACAAGGACTGGCGCGTGATGTTCGATGAAATGCTGGATCAGGCCGATGCCGTGATGGTCGCCACCGCGGACCACACGCACGCGATCATCGCCGCGAACGCGATCATGGCCGGCAAGCACGTCTACTGTGAGAAGCCGCTTACCCGGACCGTGTACGAGTCCCGCCTCCTCACCAAGCTGGCCGCTAAGTATCGCGTGGCTACCCAGATGGGTAACCAGGGCGCTTCCGGCGAAGGTGTCCGCAAGATCTGCAACTGGATCTGGAACGGCGAGATCGGCGAGGTCACCCGCGTCGAGGCCTTCACGGACCGTCCCATCTGGCCCCAGGGCCTGGAGCGTCCCGCCAAGGCGGAGAAGGTCCCCAAGACCCTCGACTGGGACCTCTTCCTCGGACCGGCCCCGTACCGTCCGTACCATTCCATCTATACCCCGTGGAACTTCCGCGGCTGGTGGGACTTCGGCACCGGCGCCCTCGGCGACATGGCCTGCCACATCCTCCATCCCGTGTTCAAGGCCCTGAAGCTCGGCTATCCGACCAAGGTGCAGGGCAGTTCCACCGCCCTCCTTACCGAGTCCTGCCCGCAGGCGGAGAAGGTCCGCTTCGTGTTCCCCGCCCGTGACAACCTGCCCAAGGTGGCGATGCCCGAGGTGACGGTGACCTGGACCGACGGCGGCATCCTGCCCGACCGTCCGGAAGGCCTGCCCGCCGGCAAGAACCTGAACGATTCCGGCGGCGCCGTCATTTTCTACGGCACGAAGGATACCCTCATCTGCGGCTGCTACGGTGTGAACCCGTACCTCCTTTCCGGCCGCAATCCCGAGGTCCCGAAGCTCCACCGCGAATTCAGCCTCGACCACCAGCAGGACTGGGTCCGCGCCTGCAAGGAGGATCCGGATTTCCGCACCCCGAGCGCGTCCGACTTCGCCGAGGCCGGTCCGTTCAACGAGATGGTGGCGATGGGTGTCGTCGCCGTGCGCCTGCAGGGCCTGAACCAGGAACTGGAGTGGGACGGAGAGAACATGCGCTTCACCAACATCCCGGCCGGCGCGACCATCAAGACGATGATCCACGACGGCTTCTCCATCACCGACGGCCATCCCACGTTCGAGAACGTGTACACCGACCCGGTGGACGCCAACAAGTTCGCCCAGGAACTGATCAAGCCTGTCTTCCGCGACGGCTGGAAGCTCCCTGAAATGCCTTAAAACCTTAAAATCAATAACTTCATGAAAAAGATTCTTTTGCTTGCAGCGGCTGCTGCGCTGATGGTGACCGCCGTTTCCTGCGGCAACCAGGGTAAGAAGAAGGCGGCTGAATCCGCCGTTCCCGAGTATACGGTCGTCGACGCCCCCGAGGTGGACCTGGACGACTTCAAGGTCGATGACGAAGGCTATATCGTCCTGTTCGACGGCACCTCCACGAAGGGATGGCGCGGCTACGGCAAGAAGGAACTCCCGGCCCGCTGGACCATCGAGGACGGCTGCCTGAAGTTCTCCGGCACCGGTTCCGGCGAAGGCCAGACCGGCGAGGGTGGCGACATCATCTTCGCCCACGAGTTCAAGAACTTCACCCTCGAGCTCGAATGGAAGATCTCCAAGGGCGGCAACTCCGGTATCTTCTACCTCGCGAAGGAAGTCACCACCAAGGACGAAAACGGCAAGGACCGCTACGAGCCTATCTACATCTCCGCTCCGGAGTACCAGGTGCTGGACAATGCGAACCATCCCGACGCCCTCCTCGGCGTGGACGGCAACCGTCAGTCCGCCTCCCTGTATGACATGATCCCGGCCGTTCCGCAGAACCAGAATCCGTTCGGCGAGTGGAACAAGGTCAAGATCCTCTGCTACAAGGGCACCATCGTGCACTTCCAGAACGACGTGAAGGTCCTCGAGTACCACCTGTGGACCCAGCAGTGGACCGATATGCTGCAGGCCTCCAAGTTCAGCGAGAAGGACTGGCCCCTGGCCTTCGAACTCCTGAACAACTGCGGCGGAGACGACCACGAGGGTTACATCGGCATGCAGGACCATGGCGACGACGTCTGGTACCGCAACATCCGCATCAAGGAGATGGACTAGCCCTATGAAGGTCCGTTTCATCCTCCTTACCCTCCTCGCCATGGCCGGCGTGTGTGCCTGCGGGCCTAAGGAAAAGGCTCCCGTGAAGAAGGACATGTGCATCCAGATGTACTCTGCGCGCAGTCTCATCACGCCGGAGAACTATCCCGACATCCTGAAGGAAATGGCCGCCATGGGCTACACGGCCGTGGAAGCTGCCAATTACAACGGCAATGAAGGCCTCCTCTACGGTGATGCTCCCGAAACCTTCAAGGAGAAGGTGGAGGCCGCCGGCATGAAGGTGCTTTCCTCCCATGTTTCCCGCGGCCTTTCCCGTGAGGAACTGGACAATCACGACCTGACAGCAGCCCTGGCCTGGTGGGACAAGTGCATCGACGTCCACAAGCGCGCAGGCATGAAGTACATGGTTACGCCCGCCATTGGCGGCCAGCGCGACCTCAAGGACCTCCAGGTCTATTGCGACTACCTGAATGAGGTTGGCCGCCGTTGCAAGGCCGCCGGAATCAAGTACGGCTACCACAACCACGCCTATGAGTTCGAGAAGGTCGAAGACCAGGTCATGTACGACTACATGCTCCAGCACACGGATCCTGACCTGGTGTTCTTCCAGATGGACGTGTACTGGGCGGTGATCGGCAAGGCCTCCCCGGTGGACTACTTCAAGCGCTATCCCGGCCGCTTCACCATGCTCCACATCAAGGACGAGTGGGAAGTGGGTCAGAGCGGCATGGTCGGCTTCGACGCCATCTTCAAGAACGCGGAACTCGCGGGCCTGAAGGACTTCGTCGTGGAGATCGAACGCTACAGCTACGAAGACATTCGCAAGAGCTTCGTCGAGAGCGCCGACTACCTCCTGAACGCCCCCTTCGTGAAGGCGACGTACGCGGAGTAGCACGCTGTGTATCAAAAGAAAAGGAGTCGACTCGTCTGAGCCGACTCCTTTATTTGTAAGACTCTTTTTTGTATTATCTTGGGAGGGATATAGGGTGTCCGGGGGTGGGCAAGCCCCCGGACACCCTATACCCCTCCTGGAACTTTACGCTTCGTCCCACTGTTTGCGGAGGAGGGAGACCGCGGCGGTCAGGGTGGCGGCGCGGTCATCGGAGCGGCAGCCGCATTCGAAGCTGACGTAGTGCGGATAGGCGAGCTCCTTGAGGGCGCGGAAGCCGTCGGTGTAGCAGTCCTTGTCCCCGTCTTCGCCGGGCATGACGCGGTTTCCGCGGCTGGCAATGTGGACATGCTGCAGATAAGGGCCGGCCGCCATGAAGGCGGCGTAGTCGGAGGTTTCTTCCTGCATGTGCCAGAAGTCGCCCATGCACTTGACGCCCGCGCTGTCGGCATCCCGGCAGATGGCGGCGGCGTCGCCCACCAGGCGCAGGTAGAAGGCTTCCTTGCGGTTGAGCGGCTCCAGGATCACGGTTGTTCCGCAGCTGAGGGCGAATTCACCCAGGTCGTGCATCTGCTGGCAGAGGTAGTCGCGCGTTTCCAGCGTGTGGGGGAGGGCGGGATTCTGCCAGTTGAACACCGGGACCATGATGACGCCGGTGGAACCGAGTTCGCCCGCGGCGCGGACGATTTCCCGCATCGAGGTGTCAAACTGTGCTTTCACGGCCGGGTCCTCGGCCAGGATGAAGCCATCGAAGCCGGCGCAAATGGCCGAGACCTGGATATCGCGGCCCTGCAGGGCTTCGCGGATTTCCTGGACGCGGCCGGCGAGGCCCTTGCCGCCGGGCTCGAAGCCCACAATGCCCAGCTTTTCCATGAAGTCCAGCTTCTCAGCGAGGGTTTCCCCCGGGGTGACGCCCTCCTGGAAGGAGAGGCGCAGGGGAACGGAAGACTTCTTTTCCTTGGGGGAGGCGCAGGAGACGAGGGCGCCGGGAGCGGCCACGAGGGCGGCCGCGCCGGCGACAGTGGTTCTCAGAAAGGTTTTCCTGTCCATACGCGCGCCTTATTTACCCGTGCCGGGGACCGGAACGGTGTACTTGGCCATGTCCATCTTGCCCAGTTCCAGCTTCTCCGGCATGTAATCGAGGTCGGAGGCGCTGATTTCGTCCCAGGTGACGGTGTTGCCGGTGTAAGCGGCCTCGCGGCCCATCGTGCCGGCGAGCGAGGACTGGCCCGTCTCGGCGGCCTCGACATGGGCCTCACCCTGGCGGATGTGGTTCACCCAGTCCACGTGCTCGAGGACATAGGGATTGTGCTGGGCGAACTGCGCCTTCGCGGCTTCTTCGTCATACTGCCAGAGGATGTTGCCCTGCAGGTCGCGGATGGCGAAATCGGCGGAATTCCAGGAGCCCTTGGTGCCCTGGACGAACTCGCTCACGTTGGAGGAGCAGCCGTCGATCTGGCGGCAGAAACTGTGCATGTGGATACCGTTCTCGAACTCGAAGTCGATGCTGAAGTTGTCGTACTGGTCGCCGGTAATGCGGCGCTGGCGGCTGCCGACGCCCGTCGCTTTGACGGGATGCGCGCCCAGCATCCAGGTGAACACGTCGATGTTGTGGACATGCTGCTCCACGATGTGGTCGCCGGAGAGCCACTTCCAGTTCACCCAGTCGCGGATCATCCATTCCATGTCGCTCCAGCCCTTCTGGCGCTCGCGGTACCAGAGCATGCCCTGGTTCCAATAGACGTTGCCACCCGTAATCTCGCCGATGAGGCCTTCCTGGATCTTCTTGTAGGATTCCACATAGGCGCGCTGGTGGTGGCGCTGGGTGCCCGTGACAACGCTCAGGCCCTTGGCCTCGGCCTGTTTGGCCGTCGCCATGATGGTCCGGTAGCCCTTGGCGTCCACGCAAATCGGTTTCTCCAGGAAGGAATGGACCCCCTTGGAGGTGGCGTACTGGAAATGGACGGGACGGAATACAGGCGGGGTGGCCACGATGACCATGTCCACGCCGGAGTCTATGACCTTCTGGTACGCGTCGAAACCCGTGAAGCAGTTTTCGGCGGGCACTTCCTGCCCATGGTCCTTGGCGATGGCCTCGCGCGTTGCCTGGATCCGGTCGGGGAAGACGTCGCCGAGGGCGGTGATCGTAATGCCGTTCGCGGCGGCGAGGAGGTCGCCCACGGCGCCGTTGCCGCGGCCGCCGCAGCCGATGAGGCCGCACTTGAGGGGACGGCCGTCGATGGCCTTGTCCGGAAGTTCGGGGATGTAATAGGAACCGGGTTCCTTCAGCGGGGTGGCTTTGCCGTCCTTCTTTCCGCCGGAGCAGGCGGTGAGAAGCTGTCCGCCCACCAGACCGGCTGCGCCGACGACGGCGGTGGTCGTGAGGAAGGACCTTCTGTTCATTTTTGCGCTCATAGTTTCAGGGTTTTATGTGATTATTCGATATTGTCCGGAACTTCGCACACGATGCGGAAGCCGATGGCCTTGACGTCGGAATACCACCAGATGCTCTTGGGGTTCTGCGGGTCTGTCCGCAGCCAGTCGTCGTGGCGGGTGTGGCTGCGCGCGGCGCAGCGCACGGCGCCGGCGTCATCGGCATAGGAGCCGCCGCGGACGACGAACTCGTCCCCATCGGCCGGGCCCTTCGGGTCCAGGGCGCCGTCGGCTATTTGTGCGTAGGCGTCCTCCGCATAGCGGTCGGCACAGTATTCCATCACGTTGCCGAGCATGTTCTTGAGGCCGAAGGGATTGGCCTTGACTTCCTGGGGCTCCTGCGTCCGGGACGGGGAGTTGCCACTGTAGATCACGTAACGGGCGATCATCGTCGTATCCGCCCCGAAGAGGCTGCGGAGGCCCTTGGGATCGAACTTCCTGGGATCGCCTTCGAAGAAGTACGGCGTATCTGTGCCGCCGCGGGCCGCATATTCCCATTCCGCTTCGGTGGGGAGGCGGTAGGTCTTGCCGGTCTTGAGCGAGAGCCACAGGCAGAAGGTTTCCGCCGCGTAGTGCGTCATGGTGATGGCGGGCCGTTCGCCCATGCCCCAGCCCTGGTCCGGGAAGCCGAAAGGCGGGGTAGGACCGCTGACGGCGTCCAGCCCTGGACGGCTGTTGGCCTCATAGATAACGGAGGGCGGTGTACGGCCCTCGGACATGGTCTCGTTGTAGAAACTCCAGAACTGCCGCCAGGTGATCTCGGTCTCGGCCATGAAGAAACGGGAGATGCGGACCCGCTTCTGCGGGCCTTCGTCGGCCCCGCGCCGCGGCTCGCCCGCGGGACTGCCGAGGAGGAACTCGCCACCCGGGACGGCTACCATCCGGATGGCGGCATTGGTGCCGGGAACGGTTTCTGTGAAGGTTTCGAACCGTTCGGGGGTGGCGGGAGCCGTGTAAATCTCACCGGGGCCGGTGTCCACGGTACCCTGGAGTTTCTGGTGCGTGTATCCTTCGATGTAATGGCCGGCGTTGAGGTGGCAGCTCACGCAGTTGAGCTTGAGCTTTTCGTGATTCTCGTCGTAATAGAGATGGGCGGCGATGCCGTCGTCGCTGATACCTTCCGGATACAGGTTCTCATGGCATTTCACGCAGGACGCATTGTAGACGATGCGCGGGGCATAATCCACCTGGCGCTTGGCAGCCCAGTCGATATCCTCCTTGTCCCGGATCATTTTCGCCCAGATATCCTTAGCACCCATCCGGAGCTTGACCATGTAGTAGCGGACGACGCCGTCCTCCTTGGGAGGCAAATGACAGGCGGCACAGTCGCTGACTACGCCGCTTTCATTCAGGTAATGGGACGATTGTTTCCAGAGACGGTCGGCCTCTTCATGATAGTGGCAGCGCATGCAGGAGTCGTTCGTGGACGTATGCGTGTCCACGCTGACGAGAACCAGCATCAGTGCGATACCCAATGCCAGACTGCCCAGGACTGCTCCCCAGAGGATGTGCTTTTTCTTCATGTGGTTGGAAGACCTTTCGAAAAAGGCCTTTCAAACATACGAAAAAAAAGCATGAATGTCAAGTCTATTTAAACAGGGTGGGGGCGAGGGCCTGGAGGTCGGCGCGCCAGGTGGCCCAGCTGTGGCCGGCCTGGGCGTTCTCCATGTATTCGTACTTGAGGCCGTCCTTGTCCAGCTGAGCGCGGGTATTCTGGCAGTTCTGGTATGCAATGTCGGTGGGACCGCCCTGGGTGAAGACCATCCGCTTGAACTGCTTGTTCATCTTGGCGACATTCTCCTTGACCTTCAGGCGGGCGGATTCTGCGGCGGGATCCTGGCCGGGGGCGAAGGAGGCGCTGAGCACCCACACATAGCGGAACAACTCGGGGTGGTTGAAGGCGGTCTCGATCGTCTCCATGCCGCCCATCGACAGGCCGGCCATCGCGCGGTTGTCCGCGTCCGTCTTCACGTTGTAGTTGGCCTCGATGAACGGGATAATGGATGTGACCATGTCCTCGGCGAACGGGGGCACCTCGTTGGGGACGTTGGTGATGGTGCCGTTGGGCATCACGACGATCATCGGGACGATCTTTCCCTCGGCAAGGAGGTTGTCCAGGATCCAGCCTGCGGCGCCTACGCCGGGCCAAGAGGCGTCGTTGTCACCGCCGCCGTGGATGAGATACAGCACAGGCAGTTTCGCATTGGACTTCTCATAGCCAGCCGGGGTCCAGACGTGCATCCGGCGCATTTCGCCCAGGGGCTTGGAGAAGTAGAACCGCTGCGCGACAGCCCCGTGCGGAACGTCCTTGATGTAGCCTTGGCCCACGGTAAGGAGGGAGGACTGCTCGGCGGAGAGGGGCGCTTTCGGATCTTGCACCCGCACACCGTCCACCGTGAAATTGTAGCGGAAAACTCCGTTGCCCAAACCTTCGCAGAGGCCTTTCCAGACGCCGTTCTCGGCCTTTTCAAACTTGATCGGGGCGTTCCAAGGCAGGTCGCCGGAGACGGAAACCGTCTTGGCTTCCGGGGCATAGATCTGGAAGAGCACCTTCCCGTCCGGGAGGACGCGGGTGGACTGGAGCGTGTCGTTGGGGGTGGGACGGCGGCCCCACTGGGCGGCCATCGGCAGGGTGCAGCAGACGGCTGCGACGAGAATCAGGATACGTTTCATATCAGGGTTTTTGTTCGGGACAAAGATAGGCCTTTCGGGCGGCAAACCTTGTCCCGTCCGTTCAATTGTTTCCCCGATTGTTCAATGTAGATTAAGCCTCTTCCAGGAGGCGGACACCGGCCTGTTCGCCAATAGCCTGCGTCTTGTTCATTACCGTGGTGAGCATCAGCATGTTGGCGGCGATTTCCTGCACGGTGGCGTCCTCGCTGGCCTTGAGGGAATACCAGTTCTTGTCGCGGTAATCCTCAATGGAATCGACAAAGTCCACGCGGTCGCCGAAGCGGCCTTTGATACTGTCGTGGAGGGCGCCGGTGTACTGTCCGCAGAGGGCCGTGACCTCCTCTTCCATCCCGACCTTCACTTCCTGTGCGCGCACGTTGCGATACTGTTCCTTCAGGGGTTCGTACTCCTTGTCCTGCCGGATTTCCGTCTTGTCGCCGGATATCTTCAGGATCTCCACCCGGTCAATGTCACCGTGCTCGGGCTCCATCTCGCTGGTAATGTCGTGCAGTTTCTGGAACCGGACTCCGTAGAAGAGGACCTTCCCGTCCTCCAAGGCGTACATGATCTTGCTGAAGTCAATGCCCAGGGAGACTTTATAGTAGAATTTATGGATGTACAGGATCTTGCGGATGGAAGCTTCCTTCAGGAGGGAGTCCTCGAGGATGGTTTCAAAGAATTTCCGGTCGGGGATGTTGAACTGTCCGCGGTCCAGGGCGTCCACTTCCTCCTCCTTCACGACATAGCCCTGCTTCGCGTATTCCATCTGCTCCACCTTGAAGGTGTAGTCCAGCCGGACAGGGAGGGCGCCCGTCTGCACACGGGTGTCCAGCTTGTCGGACAGGGTGCGGTTCTCCAGTTCCAGGACCTCCACCTTCCGCTCCAGCTCCCGGTCCTTCTCCATCTTTTCGATAAGCGCCTGCTGGCGCTCCATCAGGCTGTCCTGCAGCCAGCTGTTCAGCGGCTTGAAGGCCAGGAAGGTGAGAATCAGGGTGATGGCGTTGGAAAGGACGATGGCGAGTCCCGATACAATCCGCGGAAAGAGCAGGAAAAAGGCGATGTTGGCGGCGACCAGCAGGAAGCAGCCGGCGATCCAGAGGCTGTTCTTGACGCTGCGGCCCTTGTCCAGGGCATATTTGAAAATCTTATCTCCGGTCTTGCTCATGGGTGTGGAAAATCTACCTTATCCCTGCAAAGATATACATTTTCGGAACAATCTTTGTATCTTTGCGGCCGATTGATTGAAACGAAATGAAAAAACTCCTGATCCTTTTCGCCCTCCTCGCGTGCGGTCTGACGGCCTCCGCGCAGGAGCTTAGCGCCACATTCGTCCAGAAAAAGACCCTCAAGGCCGTGAACAAGGTCATTCCCGGCGAGGGAAAAGTCACCTTCAAGGCCCCCGACTATCTCAATATGACCTACGATGTTCCGGAAGGGGAATACCTCATCATCGAGGGAATGCAGCTGAAAAACTGCGTGAAGGGGAAGGTCATCAACATTGACACCTCCAAGAACGCGCGGATGCGCAAGATGCGTGACACGCTGCTGGACTGCATCATGGGCAACTACGAGAAGGCGGCGCAGGATAACGACGCTACGCTCATCGTCGAGCAGAACGGCGACATCAAGACCGTATCCATGATGGCCCGCAAGCAGCTGCCCACCGGTTATGCGCGGATCATCCTGGATTACAACAAGAAAGGCCTGCCCGTCCGGATGGTCCTGGACGAGTTTGCGGGCATCGTGACCGAATATACCTTCAAGTATTAGATCTGCGTCCCTTCCTGCTCGAGGTAGGTGACGACGTCTCCGACGGTATTGAACGTCGCGAGCGCCTTGTCCGGGATGACGATCCCGTATTGGTCCTCGATACGCATGAGGAGCTGGAGGATGTCCAGCGAATCGGCGCCGAGGTCTTTTTTTATCTGCGTCTCCAGCGTGACAATCGCCGGGTCCACGCGCAACTGCCGGGCCAGGATGGCCTGGACTTTCTCATACATCGTTTCCATCAGTCTTCATAATGTTCATAGCGGGCGACAGCCTCTTCGATCTTGCCGGAGAGGTGGCTCACCTCCATCCGGTAGGCTTGTTCGATGCATTTCTCCACGGCCACGGCCTTGCTGCTGCCGTGCCCCTTCACCACCACCTTGGAGGTGCCCAGGAGGACGCTCCCGCCATAGTTCTGGTAATTCATGAACTCCTTTTCCTCCTGGAACATCCGTTTCATCAGGAGGGCGCCCAGCTTGTACAGGGTGCGGGAATAGATATCTTTCTTGAGTTTCTTGAGGAGCTCCAGGGCCGTCCCTTCCGTCGTCTTGACGAGGACGTTTCCGGAGAAACCGTCGGCCACGACCACGTCGTAGGAGCCGGACAGCAGGTCGCGGCTTTCCATGTTGCCCACGAAGTTCACGCAGTCGGTGTCCTGGAGGAGTGCGTAGGTCTCCTTCCGGATGTCGTCGCCCTTTTCGGCTTCCTTGCCCACGTTCAGGAGTGCCGTGCGGGGATTCTTGACACCGTATACCTCCTGCATGTACAGGCTCGCCATGATGGCGAACTGGCGCAGGTGGGCGGGAGTCACTTCCACGTTGGCTCCGCTGTCGCAGATGCCGACGATGCCGCCGTCCATGGTCGGGAGGATGGGGCAGAAAGCCGGGCGGATGATGCCCTTGATGCGGCCCAGACGCACTAGGGCGCCGGTCACCAGGGCACCCGTCGACCCGGTGGAAACCATCCCGGCGATGTCGTCCTCGTCCCGGAGCAGGATGATGGCCTTCATCATGGAGCTGTTCCGCTTGAGGCGCACTACGTCGGTGGGCTTTTCGTCGCAGCCGATGACTTCGGGTGCGTGGACGATTTCCAGGCGGGCAGCGTCGTAGGCCTTTCCCTCCAGTTCCTTCCGGAGGATTGCCTCGTCCCCGGTGAGAATGAGGTGCAGGTCCGGATTCTTGGCAAGGGCGGCGAGGGCGCCGGCGACGGGCGCCTGGGGCGAATGGTCGCCGCCGAAACAGTCGACAAGGAGTTTGATCATACGAGTTTCTTCACATAGGAGCGGTAGCGCTTGACCTGTTCCTTGCGGAAGCGCTTCCATTGGTTCAGGATGGCGTAGTTGTCCTCCAGGTTGAGGTTCGTGTCCGCAAAGCGGAGGCGCGGGTTGTCCCGGAGCATTTTCATGATGGCGACGGAGAAGACCGCGGAAACGCCCCGGTTCGCATATTCGGGATCCACGCCCACGAGGCACAGGTCGATGGCATCGGGCTTTTTCAGGGCCTTCAGGAGACGGAGGGCGGTGCCCGGCGTGAGCTTGCCCCGGCCGCCGGCGAGGGCGCCGGCGAGGGCGGGGAAGGTGATGCCGAAGCACACCATCCGGTCGTTCTCGTCCAGGACGACGGCTACGTACTTAGGGTCGACGACGAGCTTGAAGTTCTCCAGCATCAGTTTCCGCATCCCTTTGGTGAAGGGGACGGTCCCGTACAGGCCCTCGTAGGACTTGTCGATGAGCTCGAAGATGCCGTCGGCATAGCGCTTCAGGAAGTCGGAACCGCTCTTGGACGGCCCCAAATGCAGTTTGTAGCGGCGGAAGATGAAGTCGGAGAGCTGCTCCAGTTCCGCCATCGCCTCCGGGCTTTCGGCTCCATAGAGCCGGAATCCGACCCAGTCCACTTCCTTTTCATAACCCAGGCGCTCAATATGCTCGCCGTAGTAGGGCGCATTGTAGTTCTCCTCGAAGGTGGCCTGCTGGTCGAAGCCTTCGATGAGGAGCCCTTCCCGCTCCAGGTCCGAGAAGTTCAGCGGGCCGCACACGGTATCCATGCCCTTTTCTTTCGCCCACTTTTCGGCCGCCTCGAAGAGGGCCTTGGATACCTCGAAATCATCGATGGCATCGAACCGGCAGAAGCGTGCGCGCTTTTCTCCGTTCTTCTCGTTGGCGGCCTTCTGGATGATGGCCATGATGCGTCCGGCGACTGCGCCGTCCTTGTACGCAAGGAAGCAGACGAAGTCGCAGCAGTCGCTGTACACGTAGTCCGGGCGGAAGATCTTCTTCTCGTCCATGTACAGCGGCGGGACGAAACAGGGGTTCCCCGCGTACAGGTCCAGCGGGAAATCCAGGAACGCCTTCTGTTCCTTCTTGGTGGTTACTTGCTTGACAGTGATCATTCTACCGGTGTTTGGCATGGAAGCAGACGCCCACCCCGTTCGGCCCGGCATGGCTGCCGGCCGTCGGATTGCAGACGACATAGTCGATCGGGAAGTCGTCTCCGAACCGCTCGCGGATCATCCGGCCAACCTCCTGCGCCAGTTCCGGCGCATCGGTGTGGCCGATGGCGAAGCGGTGGGACTTGAAGTCATCGCCCAGGTCCGCGACCTGCTGCACGAGGTGCTCCATCGCCTTGAGGCGGCCCTTCTCCTTGCCACAGGAGACCATCTTGCCTTCCTGGCTCATGTAGATGATCGGGCGGATGCCGATGAGCGTGCCCATCGTCGCTGCGAGTCCGCTCACGCGGCCGCTGCGGCGGAAGAACTTGAGGTCGTCGGCAAAGAAGTACATCGCGAACTTGTCCACCTCGGTCCGGGCCCATTCCAGCACTTCCTCCAGGGGCTTTCCGGCCTTAAGGAGGTCGCCCACCTCGCGGACGATGGTGTAGCTGATTGTGGTAATGCCCTTCGTATCGATCTCGTAGAAACTGCGCTCGGGATCCTTGGCCTTGAGCTCGGCGACGGCCTCGTCCATCGCGTTGAAGGTGACGGTCATCGCGCGGGAGAAATGGACATACAGGATGTCGTTCCCGGCGGCGAATTCCGGCTCGAAGTATTCGATGTAGCGCTCTTTGGAGATGGCGCTCGTGGTGGGCAGCACCCCGCTGCGGAGCAGGTCATAGAACTTGTGGGACTCGAATTCGTCGAAGTCCACGTACGGGTAGACTGTCTTGGCGTCCACGCTGTATGGCATGCTGATGAGGCGGTAGCCATATTCGGCCGCGACGGCGGGGGTGATGTCGGTATCGGTGTCCGTGAAAAGTCTGAGCATGGTCGTGACAATTAAAAAAGAACCAGGATATATTCGTAGACCGGCTGGCCGCCGGATTGAAGGATGACTTCGGCGCGGGGATACTGTGCCGTGAGATCTGCCTGGAGCCGGTCGGGATCCGCTGCATCGGCACCGGCGAAGATGAGGATAACGTCGCGGGAGGCGGCATCCATCGCTTCCGCAAGGGAAAGGACGGCCGCTTCCGGCGTCTTACCGGCGGTGAGGATCTCTTTTCCGCGGATGCCGAGGTATTCCCCCTCGTGGAACGGGCCGCTGTCGCGGATGGCGCGGGACACCAGGCCCGTCGCCACCTCGCCGGCGGCTTCGGCGAGCGCGGCTGCGATGGCGTCGGCGTCACCCGCCTCCGTGTCCAGGTTCGCGAGGGCATAATAACCTTCGCCCAGGGTCTTGGTCGGAATGACGCGGATATCGGCCTTGTCATAGATTTCCGCGGCCTGGCGGGCCGTCAGGAGGATATTGCCGTTGTTGGGGAAGACGAAGACGGTGTCGGCGGAGACGGCATCGAAGGCCTCGATGAAACGCTCGACGGGCGGGTTCATGGTCTGGCCGCCCTCGATCACTTCGTCGGCCCCGAGTTCCTGGAACGTGCCCACGAGCCCGGCGCCGGAGGCCACGGCCACGACGCCGAATGCCTTCCGGCCCTGCTTGAACCGTTCGTCCATGTGGTTCTCGTGGTGCTGCAAGGTCATGTTTTCCACCTTGATGGTCAGGAACTCGCCGTATTGCTGGCAGTGGTTCAGGATCTCGCCCGGGGTATGGGTATGGACATGGACCTTGATGATGGAGCCGTCGCGGAAGAATACCAGCGATTCGCCGTTCTGCGCAAGCCAGTCTGAAATGACGGTCTCGTCGAAGGTGTCCAGGTCCACCTTGCTCCGCTGGAGCCGCAGGAGGAACTCCGTGCAATAGCCGAATTCCAGGACACTGTCCTCCGTGAAGGCGTCGAGGTCCACTTGCTGGGCCGTGGGAACGGCTTCGTCCAAGACCTCGGCGGCTTCTCCGTGCAGGGCAGCGCGCATACCCTCGGCGATATACAGCAGGCCTGCGCCGCCGCTGTCCACGACCCCCGCCTTCTTCAGGACATCCAGCAATTCGGGCGTGTGCTGCAGGGACAGGTCCATGGCAGAAATCAGCAGGTCGAAATATTCGTCCAGGTCCTTGCTGCCCGCCGCGGCCGCCACTCCCTCCCGGAGCACGGTCAGGATGGTGCCTTCCACAGGCTCGGAGACGGCGTGATAGGACTCCTCGACGCCGGCCTGCATGGCACGGGAAAAGGCTTTTACATCGGCCTCCTTGACATCGGCGAGGCCCTTGGCGAGGCCCGCAAACATGCGGGAAAGGATGACGCCCGAGTTGCCCCGGGCACCCATCAGCATCCCGGCGGAGACGGCTTTCGCCACCTCGGGCAGCGTGTTCCCGGCGGCGTTGCAGCCAGCCTGGATGGTCATATACATATTGTCGCCCGTGTCCCCGTCGGGGATGGGGAAGACATTGAGGTCGTTCACTTCCTGGCGGTGGAGGCCCAGACGGGCGGCGCCGCTCCGGATGAGGTTCAGGTACAGATTCGCGCCAATGCGGTCCATTTAAGGTTCCAAAGCTTTGATACTCTTCCGGTACCAGCCCCACTTGAGGCACTGCCGGAAGAGGAAAGGTTCCAGGGAATAGGTGAGGAAGATGGTGGTGGCCATGCCGATCAGGGTGATGATGCCGATGGACCGGATGGACGGGTGCCGGGCGAAAATGAGCGACAACACCACGATGGCGAGCACGAGGGCGGAGAACACGATGGCCACTTTGTGGAATTCGAGCATCTCCCGCTGCCCGGTTCGCGCCTCCTTCAGGAGACCCTCCATCACGAATATGCTGTAGTCCACCCCGATTCCGAAGATGAAGGTGGAGATGACGATGTTGATCAGGTTGAACTCCAGTCCCAGGAGGGCCATCAGGCCCTGCAGGACATACCAGCTCAGGAACATGGGCAGGAAGGCCAGGAAAGCCGTGACCGGGTTCCGGAAGGCGATGAGGAGTACCAGGAGCACCAGCAGGGAGGAGATCCACTGCGTAGTGTTGAAGTCGTCATGGACGATCTCGACCATGTCGCGGCAGTAGTAAAAAGGTTCCAGGACCAGGGTGTTGGGTCCGGCCACGAGGGCGGCGGTGACGGTGTCGGCATCCTCCGGGCGGAAGCCCACGGAGGTGAACACCATATATCGGCCACTGGCCTGCCGCTCGAGGTAATTGGATACCAGTTCCGGTGGGAAAACCTCTGCCTCAAAGAGGTTCCCGGGCTCGTAGTCGGCATCGATGAGGGCTTCGAAAGGATTGAATAGGGCTGCTTCCAGGCCGCAGTGGCGGGCTGCCGCGGCAATCTCACGCCAGGCCGGCGTCTTCCGCTCCGGCGTCCAGAAGGCCTTCCAGGCGTCGATCCGCACCTGCTGGTCCCTTTCGGACCGGAAGAGCAGGAACGAGAGTGGGGAATACCCCTTTACGAGGCCGAGCTCCGCGAGGGAGTCCAGCCGTTGCTGCAGGAGGGAGTTGTATTCCAGGGCCTGGTCCAGGTCGTCGTCGGAAGCGGCGAAATACAGGTCCATGTGGCCGCTGGCGTTTTTCTGGCTGTAGAGTTCCTGGCTCGCGGTCAGGAGGGGATTGTCGTAGTCCAGGTTCCGGAGGTCGCTGTCGAACTTGACGCGGTGGCTCAGCGCCACGCCCGCGACGACGATTACTGCGAGGGCGGCGAGGATCCACTTGTTCCGGTCCCAGGGGATGTCGTTGATCCGGTCGATGGCGTGGAAGCCTTTGTACCGCTTGAACTTGACCTGCTCCGGCTTCATGAAGTGGGGCAGGAAGAACAGGGCGAAGAAGGTGTTGCCCACGAGGGCGAAGGTCGCGAACAGGCCGAAGTCCCGCAGCAGGTCGCTCTCCGTGAACAGCAGGCCCAGGAAGGCGCCCACCGTGGTAATGCAGCCCAGCGTGACGGGCGTGGATTCTTCCCGGAGCATCTGCTCCACATCACCCACATAGTAGTGGTGGATAAGGACGTGCAGACAGTAGCTGATGGCGACGCCCAGGACGATCGCTCCGAGGCCCAGGGCCATCAGGGACATGAATCCCTTGACCCAGTACATGCAGGCGAGGGCGAAGACCGACCCGTACAGGATGGGGACGATCTGCTGCCAGATGAAGGTCCAGCTATGGAAGCTCAAGAGCAGGATTACGAGGATGACGAGGAGGGACACGCCCACCGTCATCAGGAGGTCGCCCTTGATGGTGCTGGCGTTGGAAACGCTTCCCAGCGGGGTGCCGTGCGCGAGGACGCGGGCGTCCGGATGGGCGGCCTCGAAGTCCTTGCGGGTCCGGCTCATGAGGCGGTAGAACTTCGTGCCGGCCCCGGAATCCATCGAATTGAAGCCCGGCGACAGGAAGGCCAGGGCCACCGTCTTGTCCGGGCAGAAGAAGTGCCCTTCCTCGATGGTGTACCCGCCCACGGAGCCGCCGTCGGAAGGCATGATCTGCTCCAGGAGGATGTTCCGCAGGCCCAGCGGGTCCATCGTGACGAACTGGGAGGCCTCTCCGGTCTCGTCGGCCTCCAGCAGGGCCAGGTTGTCCTGCATCGCCGCTTCCACGGCTTCCGGCTCCAGGGCCGCTTCAAACGCGGCGTAGAGGGAGGTGTCGATGAAGCTGGGCAGATGCTCGAAGGCGTAGTCCACGGCTCCCAGCATCGTGCCCATGTCGAGCTGGTACAGGATGCCGGTGATATGATGCGACGCGGAATCCCGCTGCAGCAGGGACTCGCAGTATTCGTCCATGTAGGCGCCCAGGGTGGCGGGGTCCAGCGGGCGGGCCGGATCGGCGGCGGTGATCTGGATGAACACCTTGTCCTTCAGGCCGATGTCGCTGAAAGCCAGTTCGCTGTCCGTGCTGGAGCGGGGGAGGAGCTTGACGATGTCCTCCTCGTACCGCAGCCGGATGCCGAACGCGAGGAACAGCAGGAAACTGCCCGCAAGAAGCAGGTACAACAGTCCCTTGTGCCGCTGGAAATAGTGATAGATCGGAACGAAGATCCGGTGCATACCTTTGGTAAATTTTATTAATTTACAAAGGTACGGTTTATTCCCGAAAATACGAAAACTGTTTTTCGGAAAGAAGCGCTACCGGGACAGGGTGACGTTGCGCAGGGTGATGGTCTTGAACCCCTGGTCGTTCCAGGAGACGACCGGGGTGAGGGCGCCCGTCAAACCCGTGGCGGTGATGTTCTCCAGGGTGAGGTCTTCGGCGACCGAGCCCTCCCGGACGCTGGTGGAAACCGGCGAAGAGAGGTTTTCGAGCAGCAGGTCGTGCAGGTGGATGCCTTTGGCCGTGCCGGTCGCTTCCCCCCAGGCGCCGGGCTCCAGGCTGATGCCGAAGAGCATGTTGTTGCGCCGGGCCTCGCCGCTGGTCCGGTGGGGATAGACGCCGGGGCCGTACAGGTGGCAGTCCCGGATTTCCACCCCGTCGGACGGCATGATCATCCGGACGCCGTTGCAGGAAGAGTTGATTTCGCAGTCGCGGATGAGCATCCCTTCCCAGTAGCCGCCGGCGATGGCGTCGTCACCCGTTTCAAAACGGCAGTCGGTAATTTCTACATGCCTGCCGCCCCGGATATGGATGCCATCCCAGCCTTCGGTGATATGCATTCCCTTGAATACGGCGTTTTCCAGGGCATAGCCCAGAAAGGCATAATTCGCCGCGCGGGTGACGGATATGCCCTCTATCCGGAAGTCCTTGGCCTCACCCACAATGATGGTATGCGGTCCGCGCATGTTCTCTTCGCCCAGGGAGTCGAAGACATGACGTCCGTCGATGAGCCCTTCCCCGGTAATGGAAGCCCCTTCGACGCCGTTCCCCTGCAGGAAAGCCTTCATCCAGCGCCGGTCTCCGGTATTGTTGGCATTGGCCGAGTCGCCGCCGCTGTCGTACATGGACAGGTCGTGTTGCGGGATGAAGGAGGCATAGGCTTCGGGATCGTCGATGCCGAGCAGGACCGCGCCCTTGTCCAGATGCAGGTCCACCCGGTCCCTGAGGTACAGGGTCCGGCACAGGAACGTCCCTTCCGGTACGCGGACAGTTCCTCCGCCCGAAAGGGAGCAACTGTCAATGGCCGCCTGCACGGCAGCGGTGCATTCCGTCACGCCGTCGCTTACGGCGCCGAAATCCAGGATGTCGAATACTTGCGGTTCCTCGGTCACGGTTCCGCAGGCGGCAAGGGCCAGCAGGGCCCCGATCCATAGCTTTCTCATAGTATCAGTCAGGTTTAAGTCGGATTCAGAAACACGCGCGCAGGACCTCGACCACATTCGACGACTTGCCCATCGTGTAGAAATGGACGGCGGGAACCCCGTGCTGCAAGAGGTCGCGGCACTGGGCGGTGCACCATTCGACGCCCAGGCGGCGGACTGCTTCCTTGTCGTCGCCGGCGTCATGGACGGCGTCGGTCAGCTCCACGGGAATGTCGATGGAGAAGGATTCCGGGAGGAGGTTCACCTGGCGGGCGGTGGTAAGGGGCTTGAGACCCGGAATGATGGGCACGGTAATGCCGGCTGCGCGGCAGTGGTCGACGAAGCGGTAGAAGACCGCGTTGTCGAAGAACATCTGGGTAATGATGCAGTCCGCCCCCGCATCGACCTTGCCCTTCAGGTGCTGGATGTCGGTTTCGGGGTTCGCGGCCTCGAAATGCTTCTCGGGATAACCGCCGACGCCGATGCAGAGGTTCCGGCCGCCGTCCATCTCCCGGATGGCGCGGACGAGCTCGTCGGCATGGGCATATCCGCCGGGAACGGGGTTGAAGCGCTTTTCGCCGGCGAGGGAATCGCCCCGGAGAGCCATTACATTGTCGATGCCCAGAAAATGGAAGTCCTGCACGAGCCACTCGATCTCGGCGGCCGTGTTCCCGGCGCAAATGATATGCGGGACCACTTCGACGTCGTACCGGCTCTGGATACTGCCGCATACGGCGACGGGGGAGACGCGGCTGCGGACGATCTCGCGGAGGAAGGTCCCGTCGCCTTTCGGGGCGAACCGGACCTCGTCGCGGTGCGTCGTGACGTTGATATAGCGGGGCTTGAACTCCATGAGGGGAGCGATGTTATCCAGCAGTTCGTCCTTGACGATACCGCTCTGGGGCGGGATGATTTCCAGGGAAGGGAAAGGATGGCGGGCATCCAGGAAATCGGTGATTCTCATAGCAGATGGGACAGGAAGGCCCGGGCTTCGTCGGGGGAGAAGCCGCGGGCGGATTTGTACAGTTCGTATTGTTCGCGGCCGATGTGACGGATCTCCGGATAGCCGGCCTCGGGGTGGAGGACGACGAAACCGCAGATGGAGGCATCGGGAATCATCGCGCAACTTTCGGTCAGGGTAATGTCCAGCCCTTCCGGCAACATCCCCAGGATGTCGCGCTTGAGGCTGTGGTCCGGGCAGGAGGCGTAGCCGGCGGCCGGCTTGGCGACTTTCGCGCCTTCGGGCAGGCCTTGCGCCAGGCGCTTGTCGAGCCAGGTGGACGCCGCCTCGGCCAAAGTGACGCGCACGGCGCGCTCCATCATCGAGTCGTAGTCGTTCCGGCACGCTTCGCACGTGCATCCGGCGGGGTGGAGTTGTGGTCCTTGAGCTTGTCGAAGGGCCGATTGAACGGCGTGCACGCTGATGGCGAAAAGGCCGAAAGGACCGGTTCCGTCCGCGGGGACGAAGTCCGCGAGGGAATGGCCGGGGGCTTCCTCCTGCCGGAGCATCGGGAGACGGCAGGGGCCCAGGTCGATGGTGTCGCCATCGCGCCGGGCGGCGAAGAAGCGGGCGGCGAGGCGGACGGAGACGCTGCCGGTGCGGACCATCCGGTCCAGCACGGCGCGTCCTTCCACCGTAAGCTCATCGTTCTCCTTCACGCCCCAGACGGCGCGGAACATCGACCAGTCGAAAAGGGGAACGAGCTCCGCGAGCGGCACTTCCGTGAGCGGTATGTCGGTGGGGACGGTCCGGAGATAACTTTCTGGAGCAAAGCCGGTTTGCGCGGCGGCGGGCGCGGGTTTGCGCCCTTCGTGCAGGGCGCGGATGCGCGCCTGCTCCGCGTGCTGGGCGGCTTCGAAGGCCGCGCGGTCGCGCAGGCACTTCTTCGCCAGTACGGCGCCGGCGGACGCATCCGGCGCGTAGAAAACGTGGTCGTAAAGCGGCGCGAGCTTGACGGCCGTATGCAGGGCGGACGTAGTGGCACCGCCGATGAAAAGCGGCGTGTCCAGCCCGCGGGCCGCCATTTCGCGGCACAGTTCCTCCATTTGGAACAGGGACGGGGTGATGAGCCCGCTCACGCCGATCAGGGCGGCGTGGTGCTTTTCCGCGGCCTCCAAGATGGTTTCCTTATCGACCATCACGCCCAGGTCCACCACCTCGAAACCGTTGCACCGGAGGACGATGCCCGCGATGTTCTTGCCGATGTCGTGGACGTCGCCCTTGACCGTCGCGTGGATGACGACCGGCCGCTGCGCGGCCTGCTCGCCGGCTTCCATGTACGGCTCCAGGATCGCCACCGCGTCCTTCATCACCTTGGCCGATTTCACGACCTGCGGGAGGAACATCTTTCCCTCGCCGAACCGTCGGCCGACTTCCTCCATCCCCGCCATGAGCGGCCCTTCAATGACTTGTACGGCCGATCCCAGCCGCTCCCGCGCGGCATTGACTGCCTCTGCGAGGCCTTCCTCGCGGCCGGTGAGCAGCGCTTGTTGAATGAGGGTACTGTCATCCTGAGGAGGCCTTTGGCCGACGTGAGGATCTGTAGATTCCTTCGCTTCGCTCGGAATGACAGCCGCTTGTTCCTGAATGATATTCATCAGCCTTTCCGTCGCGTGCGGATCCCGGCAGAGGATGAGGTCCTCGACCGCCGTCCGCAATTGCGGCTCAATGTCGTCGTACTGGAGGATCATCCCCGGATTGACGATGGCCATGTCCAGGCCCGCGCGGATGGCGTGGTACAGGAACACCGCGTGCATCGCGCTGCGCACCGGATTGTTGCCCCGGAAGGCGAAGGAAAGGTTGGAAATGCCGCCGGAGGTGTAGGCTCCGGGGAGGTTCTGCTTGATCCAGCGGACGGCCTCGATGAAATCGATCCCGTAGCGGTTGTGCTCGGGGATACCCGTGCCGATGGACAGGACATTGACGTCGAAAATGAGGTCTTCCGCCGGGATGCCGATGCCGGTCAGGAGGCGGTAGGCGCGCTCACAGACGGCGATTTTCTTTTCGTAGGTAGTGGCCTGGCCTTCTTCGTCGAAAGCCATCACGACCATGGCGGCGCCCAGTCGGTGGATTTCCCGGGCCTTTGCGAGGAAAGCTTCTTCGCCGTCCTTGAGGCTGATGGAATTGACAATGCACTTGCCCTGCGCGTTCTTCAGACCCGCCAGGATGCATTCCCAGTGGGACGAGTCGATCATCAGGGCCGCCTTCGCGACGGCGGGATCGTTCTGCAGGGTGCGGACGAAGGTTTCCATCGCTACCGGCCCGTCCAGCATCGCATCGTCCATGTTGATGTCGATGATGTCGGCCCCTCCTTCGATCTGGTTGGCTGCCACTTCCAGTGCCGCATCGTAGTCGCCGGCGGCGACGAGACGGGCGAATTTCCGGCTGCCTGCGACGTTCGTCCGTTCGCCGATGAGGGTGAAGTTCCGCTTCTTGGTGTCGATGAGATAGGCTTCCAGACCGCTGACTTTCAGTTCCTTGCGCGTCTCTTTGAGCGGGGCGGGGGAGAGGGTCGGAATGGCCCGGATATGGTCCGGGGTGGTGCCGCAGCAGCCGCCCGCGATGTTCAGGAGCCCGTCGAACCGGGCCATCTCGGCAGCCATCTGGGCCGGCGTCTGATCGTATCCGCCCAGCTCGTTGGGCAGGCCGGCGTTCGGGTAGCAGATGACCGGTACGTCGCTGAAGGAGGCGATTTCCTTCACCAGCGGCAGGAGTCCGTCGGCCCCGAGCGAACAATTCACGCCGAAGGCCGACAGCGGATAATGCCGCACGGCGGTGTAGAATGCCTCCAGCGTCTGCCCCGTCAGCGTTCTCCCGCTCTTGTCGCCCACGCTTACCGACACGATGACGGGAAATCCTTCCTGCACCGTCTCCACCGCATACAGCGCTGCCTTCACGTTCAGCGCGTCGAACGCCGTTTCGATGAGCAGCAGGTCCACGCCGCCCTCGATGAGAGCCTCGATCTGCTCGCGGTAGCTCGCCGCCATCTCATCGAAACTGTACGGCCGTTCTGCCGGCCGGGCAATGTCCGGTGCCAGCGTCAGCGACTTGGACGTCGGGCCGATGCTGCCCGCTACCCATATTTTCCGGGGGGCTTTTCCGGCCGCGGTGCGGGCGAGCCTGGCCCCGGCGAGAGCCATCTCCCGCGCATGGGCCTCTAACCCATATTCCTTCTGGGATATCCGGTTGGCACTGAAGGTATTGGTCTCGATGATATCGGCCCCAGCGGCGATATAGGCCTCATGCACGGCCGCAATGACATCCGGCCGCGTCAGGTTCAGGCACTCGTTATTGCCTTTCAGCGGGACGGCCGTATCCAAGAATACACCCCGTCGGAAATCCTCTTCCGCCAGGGTGTATCGCTGAATCTCGGTTCCGGTGGCTCCGTCCAGTCGGAGGACGGTCCGCCGGAGCTGTTCTTGAAAGGCAGTCATCAGGCCATGCTAGTTGCTTTCTACCTCTTCCTGCTGGAACAGTTTGTGGTAGGCGTAGGTTGTGGTCTTGTTACCGACTGTCTTGGAAATCACCAATTTATCCTTGGAGAGCTCCAGAACATCATACGTCCCGTACAAATTCATTACTTCCGTGATCCCATGGGACAGGATAATATGCTCATCGAAGGAAATCTGATGTTTGACATCATTGTAAGCAAAGATGGTACCGTCGACATCCATATGCTTGAAGTCCAAGGCAGTAAGAGAACCCTTCTTACCGAGGGCTACCCGGAACGGGGTAAGCCACACATAGAAGTGCTCGCTGGAGAAATCAGTCATATTAACCGTTTCACGGTCGACTGTCTTGGTATCAAGCTGCCAAACGCCATAGATGTTACCGCTGAAATCAACAGTGTTGGTCACACCCTTGTCGCAAGAGGTGAACACGAGGGCGGCGCAGGCTAGCAGCGAGGCCGCAATAGCTTTGAAGATTCTCATGACTACTGTTTTTAACCGTTACAAAGGTAACAATAATTCTGCATAAACCTTGCCACCGGGGCCATTTTTCGGACGGGTTAGTCGGTTATCGCGCGGAGTTTTGCAGATGAGCCGGGAATTCGTTATATTTGCGTGGTTATAGTTATTAGATTGTATTCGAAGCATGAAAGGTAAACGATTGCTGCTCGGTGACGAGGCGATTGCCTTGGGCGCCCTGCATGCCGGACTCTCCGGCGTGTACGCCTATCCCGGAACGCCGTCCACCGAAATTACGGAGTATATTCAGGGTGACGCCCTGGCGCGGGAGCGCGGGGTGCGGAGCCGTTGGTGCACGAATGAGAAAACGGCCATGGAAGCGGCCCTGGGCATGTCCTATGCGGGTAAGCGGGCGCTTGTGTGCATGAAGCATGTGGGCATGAACGTATGTGCCGATGCCTTCGTGAACGCCGGTATCACCGG
Organism: uncultured Bacteroidia bacterium; assembly: GCA_902785065.1. GTDB lineage: Bacteria > Bacteroidota > Bacteroidia > Bacteroidales > UBA932 > Cryptobacteroides. The sequence continues at coordinate 21,634 of CACZXH010000001.1, read as the reverse complement.
TGTGAAGGGCGGTCTTGTCGTGGTTGCGGCGGACGATCCGTCCATGCATTCCTCCCAGAATGAGCAGGACTCCCGTTTCTACGGGAAGTTCGCCCTGATCCCGATCCTCGAGCCTTCCGACCAGCAGGAGTGCTACGACATGATGGCCGATGCGTTCCGCTTGTCGGAGGAAGTCCGGCTGCCGGTGCTCGTGCGCATGGTTACTCGGCTGGCCCATTCCCGTGCGGCCGTGGAGGTGGGGGAGCCTCTGCCGCAGAACGGCCTGGCCCCGGACTCCGAACGCGGTCGCTGGGTCCTCCTGCCGGGCAATGCCAAGCGGCAGTACGCCGCCCTCATTGCGAAACAACCGGAACTGTTGCAGCGTTCGGTGGATTCTTCCCACAACGTGCTGGAGCACCGCGGCTCGGCCCTTGGCGTCATCGCCTGCGGCATTGCCTATAACTATGTGCGGGAGGCCCTTCCCCAGGAAGTTTCGATCCTGAAGGTTTCGCAGTATCCGCTCCCGGAAAGCCTCGTCCGCGAACTGGCCGGCGCTTCTCAGGAAATCCTCGTCGTGGAGGACGGCCAGCCCTTCGCGGAGGAGCAGGTGCGCGGCCTGCTGGGACCGGAATATCCGGTCTCCGGCCGCTTGGACGGCCGCCTGCCCCGCACGGGCGAGCTCAATCCTGACAACGTCGCGGTCGCCCTCGGCGAGCCCGCCGGCGCTGTCCACGCCCCCGCCCACAGCCTCGCCCCGCGCCCCCCGCAGTTATGCCAGGGATGCGGCCACCGCGACGTCTATACCGCGCTGAACCAGGTCCTGGCGGATTATCCCACGGCCCGCGTATTCGGCGACATCGGCTGCTATACCCTGGGAGCCCTGCCGCCGTTCCGGGCGATTGACTCCTGTGTGGACATGGGCGCTTCCATTACGATGGCGAAAGGCGCCGCGGACGCGGGCGTCCATCCCGCCGTCGCTGTGATCGGCGACTCCACCTTCACGCATTCCGGCATGACCAGTCTCCTGGACGCTGTCAATGACAACGCCGCCATCACCGTCATCCTGTCGGACAATCTCACCACCGCAATGACCGGCGGGCAGGATTCCGCGGGCACGCACAAGTTCGAGGCCATCTGCCTCGCCTTGGGCGTGGAGCGCGAGCATCTGCACGTGGTCGTCCCGCTTCCGAAGAACATGGAGGAAATCACCCGCATCATCCGCGAAGAAACGGAGTACCTGGGCGTTTCCGTCATCATCCCGCAGCGCGAGTGCATGCAGACGCTCGCCCGCAAGAACCGTCAAAAGAAAGCAGCGCAATGAAAACCGATATCAAGTTAGCCGGCGTGGGCGGACAGGGGATCCTGTCCATCGCCACGGTCATCGGCCAGGCCGCCACGGCCGCCGGCCTGCACCTCAAGCAGGCGGAAGTCCACGGCATGAGCCAGCGGGGCGGGGACGTGCAGAGCGACCTCCGCCTGTCCACGGACCCGATCCACAGTGACCTGATCCCGCAGGGCGGGGCCGACATGATCCTGTCGATGGAGCCGATGGAAGCGCTCCGCTACCTGCCGTACCTGGGTCCGGAAGGGACGGTCGTCACCTCCTCCAAGCCGTTCGTGAACATTCCCGACTATCCCAATGAGATTGCTCTCCAGGAAGAGCTCGACGCCCTGCCGCGGATGACGAAGATGGATATCGATGCGGTCGCGAAGGACCTCATGGCCCCGCGAAGCGCGAATATGGTTCTCCTCGGGATGGCCGCCCGCCATCTCGCCATCCTCTCGCCGGACGACCTCCGCGCGGCCATCCGCACCGTTTTCGGCCGCAAGGGTGAGAAGGTCGTGGAAGACAACCTCAAAGCATTCGACGCCGGTTATGAAGGTCTTTAGTGAAGAACTGGTCGAGGAGGCGCGGTTAGCCTCGCGCGTCGCGGACCTCTCGCAGGCCACCATCGGTGAAGTCCTGCTCGTGGCCCAGTATCTGGAGCGGAAGACGGGCATTCCCTTTATCCGCATGGACCAGGGTTCTCCGGGTTTGCCGGCGAACCACTATGGCGTGGAGGCCGAGAAAGAGGCCCTCGAACGGGGCGTCGGCTCCCAGTATCCGCCCGCCGACGGCGTGCCGGAACTGAAGAAGGCGGCTTCCCGTTTCATCAAGGCGTTCATCGATATCGACATCGACCCGCTCGGCTGCATTCCCACGACGGGATCCGTGGCCGGGTCCTTCGGCTCGTTCATCGCTTGTACCCAGCGCATTCCCGGGAAGGACAAAGTCCTGTTCATCGATCCGGGTTTCCCGATCCAGAAATCCCAGCTACGGGTGCTGGGCATCGGCTGGAAAGAATTCGACATCTATCCGTACCGCGGGGAGGGGCTCCGCGCAAAGCTGGAAGAAGAGCTTGCGGCCGGCGACATTGCCGTCATCGTGTACTCCAACCCCAACAATCCCGCCTGGATCTGTCTGGAAGAGAGTGAGTTGCAGGTAATCGGCGAACTGGCGACGAAGTACGACGTCATCGTCATGGAAGACCTGGCGTACTTCTGCATGGACTATCGCCGGGAGCTCGGAAAGCCTTTCGTGCCGCCTTTCGTTCCCACGGTCGCCCGCTATACGGACAATTATATCCTGATGCTGTCCTCGTCCAAGATCTTCAGCTACGCGGGGCAGCGGATGGCGCTCATCGGCATTGGCGACAAGTTGTTTACGCGGCATTATCCCGCCCTGGCGGCGCGCTACCACGATGCCGGCATTTTCGGCCAGACGCTCACCGCCTCCATCCTCTATATGATCACCAGCGGTTGCACCGCTTCCACACAGTACGCTTATGCACGCATGCTGGAGCTCTCCTGTGACGGTGTGATTGATTTCGTGGAGGATACGCGCGAGTACGAACGCCGCGCGGCCAGGATGAAAGACATTTTCTGCCGGAACGGCTTCCACGTGGTCTATGACCATGATGTGACGCGTCCGGTGGGCGACGGCTTCTTCTTCACCCTCGGCTACGAGGGCCTCACGGGCGGGGAACTGCTCCGCGAGCTCCTCTATTACGGGGTGAGCTGCATCTCCCTGTCCACGACCGGAAGCCTGCAAAACGGCGTCCGCGGTTGCACGAGCCGCATGCGCGACGAACTTTATCCCGTCCTGGAGGAACGTATGAAAGCGTTCCGCGAAGACCATTGACAGAAACGAACTTGACAATATGATCTGGAACCCTAACAAAGAATGCATGAGCCGCGACGAGATGTCCGCGCTCCAGGGTAAACGTCTCCACAAGATCGTGGAGTACGTTTACCACAACGTCCCCTTCTACCGCCACAAACTGCAGGAGCGGGATCTAACCCCGGATGACATCCGCACCATCGAGGATATCGTGAAACTCCCCTACACGACCAAGAAGGACCTCCGGGACAACTATCCGTTCGGCCTGCAGGCCGCTCCCCAGAGCGAGATCATCCGCATCCACGCCTCCTCCGGCACGACAGGCAACCCCACTATCGTGGGCTACACCCGTAAGGATATCGGTGTCTGGAGCGAATGCATGGCGCGCTGCCTGACCGCCTTCGGCGTCGGCCGCGACGACATTTTCTCCGTCGCATACGGCTACGGCCTGTTCACCGGCGGCCTGGGTGCGCATAACGGCGTGGAGATGGTGGGCGCTTCCGTGGTTCCGGCTTCCACCGGCAATACGGAGAAGCACGCGAGACTCATCCGCGACCTCGGTATCACCGGCATCGCCTGTACTCCATCCTATGCCCTCTACCTGGCGGAGACCATGGAGCAGATCGGCATTACCAAGGACCAGATCAAACTCCGGGTGGGCGCTTTCGGCGCCGAACCCTGGACGGAGAAAATGCGCGAGGAAATCGAGGAGCGCCTGGGCCTGAAGGGCTTCAATATCTACGGCCTCAGCGAGGTGATGGGCCCGAGTGTCAGCTATGAATGCCAGGCGCAGCACGGTTCCCATATCAACGAGGACCACTTCTATCCTGAAATCATCAACCCGGTCACCCTGGAACCGCTGCCGAAAGGCCAGTCCGGCGAACTGGTGTTCACGACCCTCACCAAGGAGGGCATGCCGGTCATCCGCTACCGGACACGCGACCTGTGCTCCCTGATGCCGGGCGAATGCTCCTGCGGACGCACCAATGTCCGGATGACCCCGATCGCAGGCCGCAGCGACGATATGCTCATCATCCGCGGTATCAATGTGTTCCCTTCGCAGGTGGAGAGCGTCGTCCTGAGCATGAAGGAGTTCGCCCCGCGCTACCTCCTCGTCGTGGACCGTATCAACAACCTGGACACCCTGGAGGTGCAGGTCGAGCTCCGGCAGGAGTACTTCACCGCCACCTTCGACACACCGGCCGCCATCGACGAGCTCAAGAAGCGTCTCCGCGACAAGCTCCGCAGCGTGCTCTCCATCAACGCCCAGGTCCAGCTCAAGGCCCCGAACGCCATCGAGCGCAGCCAGGGCAAGAGCGTCCGCGTCATCGACAAACGCAAACTGCAATAATAACACACCGCAACATGACCGTCAATCAGCTTTCCATTTTTCTCGAGAACCGGGCCGGAACCCTGACGAAGGTTCTCGACCTCTTCAAGGAGGCCCATATCCGCATCATCGCCTCCTCCATCGCCGATACGGCCCAGTACGGACTGCTCCGGATCATTTGTGTGGACCCCCAGCGGGCCTATCTCGAACTGGAGCGCGCCGGCGTCGCCGTCGCCTTCTCCGATGTCTTCGCCGTCGAACTGGACGAACGTCCCGGTCAGATCGCGGGTGTGGTCCGCGGCCTGAGCGAAGCCGAAATCGGCATCGTGTACATGTATTCCCTGTTCCTCCACGGGAAGGGGCTCCTGTTCATCCGGGCCGACAAGCCCGAGGAAGCGCGGGAAGTCATCCGGAACACCGGCTTGCGCTGTGTTCCGGAGAAAGAACTCCCGGAGTGGGGGTCGTAATCCCTTCTATTTGCGGTATTTCGCGGTCCGGGCGTCGTTGATGACCCCGGACCAGTTAAGACCGTAGGCAAAGTCCCAGGTATTCCCGTCGGCGTCCACGAGCGGTCGCATGTCGTGCGGGACGTCCTCCTTTTGCTCTTCCACCGTACGCATGTCGGCCGGGAACTGCATGGGCAGGAGGCCGGATGGCTCGACGGCACCGGACACGAGGTCCATCACAGCCTGGTTCTGCACGCCGAAGGCGATGAGGACGGCGTCAGCATAGGGTTCCAGCTCGGAGAGGACCACCGGGCGGGTAGCACGCACGACGACCACGACGGGCTTGCTGCCCATCTGTTTCTTCGTCAGCATCACGAGATCCAGGTCCTTCTCGTTATAGGTTGTGACGGTCTTGCCCAGGTAGGAACGGTTCATGAAATCTTCCTTCGGGTCTCCACCGGCGATGGACTCTTTCCGGGCGTATTCCGCTTTGTAGGGTCGGTACTGGAGGCTGATAGGTACGTAGCCGTTGCCGCCTTTCTTGCGGTCGTTCACGTCGTAGCCGCTGCCCGCCTTGGGCTCCTCGATAATCACGAGGGCAAAATCGGCCTCTTCGGGTTCCACGGCCCAGTCATAGTATTTCTCCACCAGCGCCTTGTCGACGGGATAGTCCCAGTGTCCGGGCGCGCCCATCGACAACCCGAACATGCCGGGCGTCTGCGGGAAGTAGCGCTCCGGGACAAAGACTTTCTTTTTTCCGTCATTCCCGGCTTGACCGGGAATCTCAGGCAGGGCCTTCCCATGGTTTTTCACCATCACCACCGACTTCAGCTGCGCCTCGTAGCCGGCCTGCATGAATTCGGGTTTCCCCACGGTGGCCGCCGAAGCGGCGGGCTCTACGTACGGGTTCTCGAAAAGGCCTGTGCGGAAGGAGTTCAGCAGCAGGCGGACGGCCGAGGCCTCGAAACGGGCGCGGGCGGCCGCTTCGCCGAAATCGCGCACATACATTTGGTAGGCCTTCAGGACGGGACCCTTGTCGTTGTTGCCGCCTAACTGATCTACCCCGGCTTTGATGACCTCGTAGTGGCGCTCGGCCACGGAGAGGCCCTCGACGCCCCAGCACTTGCCGTCAAAGGCTTCGATGGCCCGGTTGTCATTGGTCACGCCCCAGTCGGTGCAGACAACCCCGTCATAGCCGAATTTCTCGCGGAGCAGGTCTGTGATGATGTACTTGCTGAAGTTGTTGCCCACGTTGTCCCCGGATGGGTCAATACCGTAGGAAATGGTGTAGTAGGGCATAACGGCGGTGGCGCGTTTCGTGCCGCCGTTCAGTTTGAACGCGCCCTCGGTAAAGGCTTTCAAGTGCGTTTCGAAGGCTCCGCCCGGGTACACGGCGAACTTGCCGTAGTTGAAGTGCGCGTCGCGGCCGGCTTCCTCCGGACCGCCGGAGGGCCAGTGCTTGACCATCGCATTGACACTCTTCAGGCCCCAGCCGTCCTTCGCGTCCGGGGTGGTCTGGAAACCATCCACATAGGCGCGGGCCATGTCCGTGTCCAGGTCCGGATCCTCGCCGAATGTGCCGTTGAATCGGCTCCAGCGGGGTTCGGTGGCGAGGTCGATCTGCGGACTCAGCGCCGTGGCGATGCCCAGCGCGCGGTATTCCTCGGACGCGATCTGGCCGAACTGCTCCACGATGGCCGGGTCGAAGGTGGCGGCGAGGCCGAGGGTGGTGGGCCAGAGGGAAATCTTGCCGCCGGAGCCCAGGTTGAACTCGGCCGTCGCCGCGGTCTCATTGCGCGGGTCGGAGGAGTTGTTCGCGGGGATACCGTGGCCGAGCGCCTCCACGAAGGCCTGCACGTTGTTGTTCCAGCGCGCGGCCGTCTCAGGGCTCTCCACGGTGGTTACGAGGACCGCCCGCAGGTTGTCTTCCTTCAGGAACTTCTTCTGCGGGTCGGTGATTTCCGGCCCGCGGACGGCCTGATGGCCGCTGTAGAGCATCAGGCCGGCGATTTCCTCGATGGAAAGTTGCGCGGCGAGGTCCTTCGCGCGGGTGTCGGCGGGGAGCCGCCAGTCCTCGTACGGGTCCAGCGCCCCGTTGCGGTTCAGGTCCTTGAAAGCGTAGCGGTCCACGGTGAGGAGGGGAGCGCTGGTATAGCCCAGCGTAGCTCCGCCCTTCTGGTTGACAAGCTTGAAGCCGTCGGCCTCGGTTTCCTGCCATTTGGGACCACAGGCCGCGAGCAGCAGGACGCAGGCGGCTGTCAAGGCGATTCGGATTCTCATGGTTATTCGAAGTTAACTTGGATCGTGTAAGGGACGCCGTTCAGGACATCCGTGCGGCCGGAATACTCCACGCCGTATTTGCCCATGGTGGAGGTGACCGTGGTGGCGCAGAAGACCGAAATGTAGTACTTCCCGGGTTTCGGATCCTTGATTTCCAGGGACTTGTCCACTTTCGCGCCCACATGGGCCCAGGCGGCGTCGCCGGCAAAGGCGAAGCCGGTGCGGCTCGCGCGCAGGTGCAGGTCGAAGTCGTCCTTGTCCAGGAAGCCCTTGAGGTCGATGGTCATGACCTGGATGCCCTTCGGCACGTCGATGGTAAAGTGATGGTACTGGCGGTCGCCGATGGGGGCGAAGGCCGGATCCTTCCGGTCGGCCATTTCGCGGGGCTCGCCGGGCTGCAGCGCAGCCTTGACCACGGGACCGGCGTTGCCCGCGAGGGCATAGCGGACCATTGCGGTCATCAGGCCGAGGTTCTCCGCGTCATAGGCGCCTTCCGGATGCGAGCCGCACAGGACGACGCGGCCGTTCTCCGGGGAGGCCTTATGGGCCCAGACGACAGGGAGGCCGTCAATGTCCCGCTCCAGCTCACGGCCCTTGGTACTGTATTTGGCCAGGATCTCCGTCCCGGCCGGGGCGTCCTCCATCCAGGCGAAGCAGCCGCCGTTGTGGCGCACGCTGTCGATGTGCATCCGGCCGTCGAAGTCGAAGCACTGCGCGAGCGGGCCGTCCGGGACGATGTCCACGGCGGTGTAGGACTTCTCCAGCTTGGTGCTCATCGTATGGCCGGGCCAGAGGCCGAGATAGGTCTTCGTATTGCTGATCTTGCCTTCCGCGTTGCGGGAACCCAGACTGGCGACAAAGGCGCCGGCGCAGGACCCCAGGTAGCTGCCGCCGGCCTTCACGAAGTCGCGGTAGGCCTGGCGTCCGCCGTCCTCCAGCGACTTCCCGTGACTGCCGGCACGTCCGCCGTTCATATAGACCATCCGGAAGCGCGGCGCCCCGTCGGGGTAGAGGAGGATACCGTTCTCGTCCATGGGGGAGCCGGCAATGAGTTCTCGCTGCCGCAGGGTATCCGTTGCCGTGAACTGGTAGGGGAGGGTATAGCTGTGCTTCGTGGACACGAAGGCTTCCATGGACAGGCCCAGCAGTTCCGTTACGGGAAGGTCTGTCCGGGACGTGAGCATGATGCCGCTGTCCATGAAGATATCCTTGTAGTAACCCGGAGCGTGTTCCTGGGCGCCGGCAATGAGGCAGAGCGCGGCGGCGAGGAAGGTAGTGAAGTGTCTTTTCATGTGGTTTCGACTTGGTCTATGGAGACAAATATACGATTTTTAGGGAGTTTTCCGGGAAAAATCCGTACATTCGTACAGTATGACTCTGCAACTGGACCTGTTTCAAAGCGCGGGCGTCGGTGTATGCGCCCTGCTCCTGGGGATGCTGTTCACGCGGCATATCCCTTTCTTGAAGCGGTTCTGCATTCCCGCGCCGGTCTCCGGCGGCCTGCTCGTCTCTTTGCTTACCCTTCTCTTGTATGCCCTGGGCGTGGATTGTTCCTTCGACGGTTCCGTGAAGGACTTGTGCATGATGCTGTTCTTCACTTCCGTGGGCTTCCAGTCCGATTTGAAGGCGCTCAAGCAGGGCGGGAAGCCGCTGCTCTTAATGATTGGCCTCGTGGCCGTGCTCATCGCTGCGCAGAACCTGATCTCCGTGGGGATTGCCCGCGGACTGGGACTGTCTCCGCTGTTCGGCATGGCGGCCGGATCCATCCCGATGAGCGGCGGCCACGGCACCTCCGGCGGCTTCTCGCCGCTCCTCGAGGAGCTGGGCCTCACCGGAGCGTCCTCTATCACGATGGCGGCCGCGACCTTCGGTCTCGTGGCCGGCTCGCTGCTGGGCGGCCCGCTGGGCGAATCGCTCATCCGCCGGCACCGCCTCGCGGAACCGTCGGACCGGACCAGCGTGATGACGGGCATCGAGGCCACGGAAGCCGCGCCCGCTGCGCGGGAAACGGCCTCCCTCTCCGAGGAGTCCGCCTTCCGCGAAATGCTCATCGCGGCCTGCGAACTGTTCATTGCAATGGCTCTTGGAACGGGCGTCAGCAAGCTGCTGGCCTGGACCGGAATCACGTTCCCGACCTATTTCGGCTCCCTCATCGCCGCTTGCCTGATGCGGAACCTGCTGGGCCTGTCGCCGCGGTTTGCATCGCGCATGTGCCTTGGGCGCATTATCAGCATCGGCGATATCTGCTTGCAACTGTTTCTGGGCATGGCCATGGCCAGTCTGCGGCTGTGGGAACTGGCCTCCCTGGCGCTGCCGCTTTGCCTGATCCTGGTCGCCCAGGTGGCCTTCATGGCCCTGTATGGCGCCTTCGTCGCCTTCCCGCTGCTGGGTAAGAACTATGACGGTGCCGTCCTCGTGAGCGGCCTCTGCGGCTTCGGCCTCGGAGCCACTCCCAACGCCATGGCGAACATGTCCGCCGTCTGCTACAAATACCGCTACACGGTGAACCCCTTCATCATCGTCCCCATCATCGGCGCCATGTTCGTGGACATCATCAACACGGGCATCATCACCCTCTTCCTGAACCTGATCTAGATTCCCAGCGGTGCACCTCTTAAGGTGCAACCGATTGAATTTTAACGAATTAGTTTTAGAGAGGTGCACCGAAAAGTGCACCTCTCGTTGCATAATTTGTTGAGTATCAATTGATAAGTTGTACAGTGGTGCACGGCAAGGTGCACCACTGTGTGGCTAAATCACTGAGGTCAATCATTCTCGTCCAGCTGGAAGATGCTGTCGACGGGCTTGTGGAAGTGTCGGGCAATCTTGAGGGCGAGGACAGTGGAGGGGACGTACTTGCCCGATTCGATGGAGTTGATCGTGTTGCGGCTGACGCCGATGGCATCGGCCAGCTGCTGCTGGGTGATGTCCAGGATCGCCCTTTCTACGCGCACGGTGTTCTTCATAGGGCTTCCTCCTTTCTGGAACGCCAGAGCATCCATTTGAAAACGAGGTAGTACAGTCCGGCAGTCGTGAAGGGAATCAGGCCGAAGAACATCTGCATTGTCCTGTAAACGATTCCCCACAAGGATTCCCCGTGGCCGAAGCGGAATCCATGGTCCAGCGCGCCGAAAAGCCAGAATGCCAGGAAAAGGAGGAAATTGACATAGGCCGATATTCCGATGGCTCTGAGCCGGTACTGCGAAACCATTTCGTCCTCGACCTTCTCCCTGGACAGGCAGATCAGGAAGGCCGCCGCGATGACCACGAGATAACAGACCATGGTAATGAACCGGCTGTTGTTATTGACCACTGCGAAGATAGACGTCTCGCGGAAAAAGTAGTAGAGAATCTCGTAGAACCCCACCACCAGGGGGATCAGGAGCAGGAGCCACCAGCCCATCTTGTGGCAGGCGTGCGGCATGAGGATACTTTTCTTTTGCATGGCGTTCGTTTCATTGATTCTGCCACAAAGGTAAGTAAATTTTTCAAAATGCCAAATAAACTTAGCAAAAAGTAGCATAAAAACAAGAAACGGAGTCCAGCCAATTGGCTAAACTCCGTTTCTGCGGTGCGGACGAGGCTCGAACTCGCGACCCCCGGCGTGACAGGCCGGTATTCTAAACCGACTGAACTACCGCACCAATTGTCAGTGAACTTCCCTTTCGGGATTGCAAAGGTACAACTAAAATTTGATTCTGCAAATATTTTGAAAGATTTTCATGAAAAAAAGTCCGACCCGTCGGTCGGACTCTTTGTAGACAGTTTCCGAAAGGGAAGGGGAAATGGGGATTTCCGTTCCCGATGAAGGTTTACTGAACCTCGATCTGCTTGCGGACCTTTTCCGGTTCGATCTTCTTGACCTTGGCGATGGTGACGGTCAGGACACCGTTTTCGACCTTCGCGGCGATGTCTTCGCGGTTCGCGTCCTCGGGGAGGAGCATCGTCTGCTGGAACTTGGTGTAGGAGAATTCGCGGCGGAGATAGTGGCCCTTGTGCTCCTTCTCCTTGTTCTCGACCTTCTTTTCCATATTGATCACCAGGTCGCCTTCCTCGTCCAGATGGACATTGAAGTCTTCCTTGGTCATGCCCGGGGCGGCGAGCTCCAGCTCATAGGCTTCGGGGGTTTCGATGACGTTGATGGCCGGCGCGGTGGCTTTCGGACGGTCCATCCAGTTGGTGTCGAAGAAATCATTGAAGATGTCGGGCATCCAGTTGTTGTGTCTTGCAGGTAACATGGTTTTAGTCTCCTATGTTTAAGTTTAACTTTTCTACTCTTGAACCGCCCCGTTATAGAAGCGCGTTCGACAGGGAATAGGCAAACGCGGTACCAAAGCCCGAAAATGGACAAAATGTCAGTTATAACTGTCTTATTGTCAATAAGTTATGTCAAAATGGCACACTTTTGCCATTTCCGTGAAAATCCGTATCTTTGTACACCCATGGAAGAAATCAAACAGAACTGGTACGCCCTGAAGGTGTTCTACGGGAAGGTCTTCGAGATCGAGGCCCGGTTCACGGACATGGACCTGGAAACCTACATCCCGGTCCGGAAGGAACTGCTCAAGGGCGAGGACCACATGCGCGCCCTGCGTCGTCTCGCTACGCCCGACGACCGCCGGCGCGACAACCAGTTCGAGCAGGCGGGTCCCCTTATCTACAAGCGCGTGCCCGTCGTCTCTTCCTTATTGTTCGTACGCGCGCCCCAGGACCGGCTCAAGGAAATCGAAGCTTGCGTGAAGGAGAAAGGTTTCGTTTACAAAACCGCGGACCGCGAGGATTTCGCAGTGATTCCCGACAAGCAGATGGCCATGTTCCAGCTCGTGTGCTCCTCCGGGGCCGAGGGTCTGGATTTCTTTGCCGACGACGACCTCACCCGCTACAAGGCAGGCGACAAGGTCCGCGTGCTGGAAGGCCCGCTCAAGGGCGCCGAAGGCTATATCAAGCGCATCCGGAAGGACCGCCGCCTGCTTGTGTCCATTGAGGGGTTCATCGCTGTGGCGACGTCCTTCATTCCGCCCCAGTTTCTGGAGAAAGTACCAGATTGAGCCAGTCGTAGAAGAAACTGTAGGAGAACAGGAACAGCCCGCCGACCAGCAGTTTCCACCAGCCCGGCATCACCAGCAGCCAGAAGATCAGCATCAGCGGCGTCACGAAGAGCCGGATGACGAAGCGGATTGTGTTGTTCCAGGCATGGTCCTTCGCCCGCTTGCACAGGACTTCCGCCGCTACCCACATCGGCAGGCACAGCACGGCCGCGAGGAGGAAGAGGGGAGAGAGCAGCGCGGCGAGCGCTCGCCGCGGCTTCCACGCGGGCTTCACCGCATCCCACGCCGCCTGATAGTTCTCATCGTCCGGAATATAGGTGATCAGCGACTTGATCCGCTCGCCCAGCTCCTGCCGGAAAGCGTGATAGGTCTCGTTCTCGGTGCAGTCCTCATGGGCCTTCAGGAAGGCATTCACGTCCAGGGGCTCGCCGAAAGTCACGGTGTTCGACCAGCGGTAGCGGAAGAAACTGCCGTTCTCAATGCCGGTCGGGACCACGTACGTCTGCCGCTTCGCCGCGCTGGCGAACGCGATGCGGGCGACGCCCTTGCCGATGGGCAGGAGCGAGTGCATGGGCCTGTGCCGGCCCTCCGGGAAGATGCAGAAGGGAACGCCATGCGCGAGCACCTCGTCCACCTCGGCGAAGGTTTCGATATTCTTGAGTACGCTCTGCGCTCCGTCGCGGATGCGCGCCATCGGCACGATCCGGATGTAGCGCAGGAACGCTGCGATCGCGGGCTTCTTGAAGATATCGGCCCGGGCGCCGAAGACGGTGGGCTCCTTGCGGGTGCGGAGGACGACCATCGCGTCCATCAGTGTACTGGTATGGTTCGGGGCGAGAATGACGGCGCCGTCCTTGGGCAGTTCGCCCTTCACTTTCGCCTTGTTGTAGCTGGCGCGGGTATTCGGGTCGGCGAAGGCCCGGAGGAGGTTGTACCCGATGCTTTTTTCCCAGATCTTAGACATAGCGGCGACTGAATAAACCGGCGACGGTCAGGCCGGAGATGATGTGCCAGATGCCCCACCAGGCGGTGATGACGAGCATGCCGCCGTGGGGCGGGAAGTTCGCGAACAGGGGCGTGCCCAGCAGGAGCACGAGGCCCAGTCCGGAGTTCTGGATGCCCGTTTCAATGGTCAGGGTCTTGCGGTCCTTCTTGGGGACCTTGAAGAGGGTGGCCACGCCGAAGCCGATGCCCAGGGCGAGGAGGTTGTGGATCAGGACCACCAGGAAAATATACTTGACGCACTTCATGAAGGCGTCCATGTTGCCGGCGAAGGATAGGACGACCATCGCGAGGAAGAAGAGGATGGACATCCACTGCAGGGGCTTCTTCAGGGCTCTTGCGACCTTGGGCAGGAACCGGGCGGTCAGTATGCCCGCCGCGAGCGGAATGCCCAGGAGGATGAAGATGGTCTTGAACACGTCCCAGAGCGGGATGGCCAGGGTCGGAACCTCGTGCGCAACGGGTGCGAAATGCAGGAAGGCATTGCCCCAGAGCCAGAAGTTGAACGGGGTCATCAGGACGGCGAGGGCCGTAGAGATGGCGGTCAGGCTCACGGACAGCTCGACATTGGCCTTCGCGAGGGACGACATGAAGTTGGAGATATTGCCGCCCGGACAGGAGGCCACGAGGATCATGCCGAGGCCCATCATCGGCGAGATCCACCAGCTCAGGGCGATGGCCAGGAGGCAGGTGAAGGCAGGTAGCAGGACCAGCTGGCACAGGGCGCCGAGCAAGACGGATTTCGGTTTGCTGAACACCTCGATGAAGGTTCCGGGCTTAATGCCCAGCGAAACACCGAACATGACGAACGCAAGCACGATGTTGATGGTGTTCATGCCTCCGGCATTCAGCGTTACCTGGATCTGGTCGATGGAGGCAGCGGTTTCAGGTGACATCAGGTTATCAGTTTTGCTATAATTGGAGCAAAGGTACGCATTTTTTCGCGAAGTTGCGCCCCCGCCTTCAAATACCAACATCTTGGGATTGACCGCCGCCGGAAACCGCCGTATCTTTGTAACCGGAAGCGAGCCAAGTTAGTTCAAGCCTAGTTAGTTAAAAGTTTATAGTGTTCCTTTTATTGTTGTAGAACCCTCCTCCCTTGCGAAAGGCAGGAGGGTTCAGCGTAATCACCCCAAGGGCTTTTCCATCCGGTAACAGGTGAAGGTGTTGCCGACGATTTTGCAGGAGTAGTCCGCGACATAGCCCATGTTTTCGTAGAAAGGTACCTTATTCTCACGGCTTTCCACAATGGCGGTCCGGAAACCGAGTTCCCGGGCCCATGCTTCCGCCTCCTGGACGACGCGCGTGCCCAGCCCCTGGTGTCGATATTCCGGCAGCACAACGATCCGCCCGAAGACCACGCGCTCCGGGTCGAGGGCGTAGAGCCGGCAGGTGGCTATGGGCAGGTAATCATCGACAATGACGATGTACTTGGTGTCCGGCGTGTCGTGCTCGTCGAACTCCACCTCCAGCGGGATCTGGTGTTTCCGCGCCATCGCCTGGATGCGGACGTAGTACGCCCCGGCCTGCTCGGCCGTTTTCGTCGCCCGGATAATCTGCATCAGATCTACTGGTATTTCTTGAAATCGTACTTCTCCCGGAGGACGGCCTTGACGGCATCGTCCTGGTGGGTGAAATAGGCCTTGAAGCCGGGGCAGAAGTTGATGTGCCACCGCCAGATGCGGCCGAGGACCGACTTCGGATTCTTGTCGTAATGCGCTCTGAACTTGCAGTTCTCGCAGGGGTATTGTGCCATAACAGAAAGGTTTACAGTTCCATGGGCAAATGTACGGATAATTCCCGGAAGATTGCGTAACTTTGGGTCGATGGAAAAGTTTTATTGTCATTTCAAAGGGAATGTGTACCGGCTCGTGGGAATCGCGAAGGACAGCGAGACCCTGGAGGAGATGGTCGTGTATCAGGCCATGTACGGGGAAGGGCAGATGTGGGTGAGGCCCAAGGAGATGTTCTTCGGCGAGGTCGAACGCGACGGCAAGCGGATGCCCCGCTTCCGGGAGCTGTCCGATGAGGAGGCCCTGGCCCTGGGCCTGGACATCGTCGACGGCACCCTGGGATTGCCGTTCTGAGCCGATGGATATACGCGTTGGGATAGCATGCCTGGCGGTGCTTCTACAGGCGTGCGTGCCCCGGGGAAATCGCTTTCCCGGTGTTGCGGAGGGCCTTTTTGACCTGACGGATACGGTGACGCTCGGACTGGCTAGGCTGCCTGAATGCGAGCGGATTGTGGTCCACGAAAGCCCGGGATACGTGAACAATGTTCTCCTGACCGCTTTCGATGGAAAGTATTACTGCATGTGGCAGAGTTCCGAAAAGGACGAGGATACGCCGGATACGCGGGTGGTTTATGCGACCGGGCCCATGGACCTGGCCGTGCCCACCGACAGTACTTTCGTGACGCCCGGAGGTTGGCTCCGGCGCGGGGAGACCCTCACCGCCGTCCTGAATTACATCTGCGCCCCGGACCGGTCGAAGGGTGGGAGCGCGTGGCATATATCGACGCAGGACGGCCTGGCCTGGACCGCGCCGCAGCCCCTGCGGATGGCCGATGGCAGGCCGCTGCCGGGGATCCTGGAACAGGACCCGCTGCGGCTGCCGGGCGGCCGGACTGTCGGGGCGGCGCACTTCCGCCCGGAACTCCGGGTGAACCCCGTGTACACGGACGACCCGGCTGCCCTGACGGGCTGGACGGAGGCCGCCTTCCCGGCCGGGGAGGGGAGCCCGCTGGAGCCCAGCCAGTACGTCGCCATTGACGGAACACTCGTGATGCTCTTCCGCGACCAGGCTTCGTCGTTCGTGAAACTCGCCGCCGTTTCTGAGGACCAGGGTGCGTCCTGGACCGCGCCGACGAGGACGAACATCCCTGACTCGCGCTCGAAGCAGTGCGCCGGCACGCTCCCGGACGGCCGCGCCTTCTGGGTCGGTAACCCGACCGGCAGCAAGTCCCGGCGTGCGCTCGCGCTGGCGCTGTCGGCAGACGGCTACCGTTTCGACAAGGCCTTCCTCCTCGCCGGCCCTGCCGACCTTCCGCCCCGGCGCCGCGAAGGCCGCTACAAGACCCTAGGCTACAATTACCCCAAGGCCGTCGTCCTTGGTGACACCCTCTGGATCTCGCTGTCCATCAACAAAGAGGACGCGGTTCTCTACCGCATCCCCCTGAATTCGCTGTAATCCTGTCGCTCAGGCCCAGGTGAAGTTTTCCTTGCCGGCGCCGATCTCGAAGTGGAGTTTGACGATACCGATGTCGATGGCGGTGTAGCCGGCCATCGAGAAGGAGGTTTTCGCTTCCACGACGTTGCCGGGGTGGAGGATGAATTTGAATTTCTGCTGATTGACGGCCGTGGGGGCCAGGAGGGCGGCCTCGAGGCCGTTCCGGAACCAGACGGGCGGGAGGCCTTCGGAGGACTCGTAGAAGTACTCAGCGGGCTTCTGGGGATGCTGCACGCCGGGCATGGTCCCATAGCCTAGAGCGATTACGCAGTGGACGATATCGCCGTCCCGGAGGGTGAATGTCCCAGGAATCTTCTTGTAAGTGAGCCCCACCCAGCAGGTGTTCAGGCCGATGGTCTGGGCCAGCAGGACGAGCTTCTCGCCGTAGTAGCCGATCTTCTCCTCGCTTTCCTTGCCCTTCGGGCCTGCCATCACGAAATAGTTCTCCACGCCGGAGAACTGGCCGTATTTCCATAGGCCGGAAGAGAAAGCCTTCGGCTCGTTCAAGACCAGTTGGACGTTCAGGCCGCTCTCCTCATTGACGCGGTCAATCTCCGCCCGCAACTGGGCGGCCTTCGCTTTCTCAATGGGCCTGTCCAAATATTTCCGCACGGAGTGCCGTGCCTTGATCGCTTCGATAAGTTCCATCAGTTCGTTTTCTAAAATTCAAGTTTTCCGCCATCTTCCTTCATCTTTTCGTACTTCTTCCGGTTGAGGCGGAACAAGAGGCCTGGCCGGCCCTGGCGGCCCTTCTGGGGGCGGGCCGCGCCGTATTCGGCCATTTTCGGCAGGGCCCGCGGAAGGATGCCGAGATCGGCCTCCTGGTTCAGGTCCATGGACATGGGCTCGGCGCATTCATAGCATTCCTCGACCGTATCCGCATCCTCCAGGATGCCGGAGGCGAGGAGTTTCCGCTGGAAATTCCGGCGGTCGAACTTCACGCCGAGGATGGCTTCGTACAGGCGCTGGAGGTCCGGGATGGTGAATTCTTCGTCCAGGAGGTCGAAGCCAACGGGCTGGAAATGGATGTCGCGCCTGAGCTGCTCCATGGCCGTTTCGAAGATCTCCCGGTGGTCGAAGGCGAGGGGAGGGAGGGCGTCGACGGGGAACCAGGCGGCCTCGGCCGCATCGTCTCCTCCCACAACTTCGGAAGGCTTGACGAGGGCGTACCAGGCGATTGTGATCACGCGCTCGCGCGGGTCGCGGTCCACATCGGAAAAGACCCCGAGCTGGCCGATGGCCGACGGCTCGAGCGCGGTCTCCTCCCGGAGCTCCCGCAGCGCGCCCTCCCGGGCGGTCTCGTCCATTTTCAGGAAGCCGCCGGGGAAGGCCCATAGACCCTTGTAGGGCTCGCCGCCGCGGCGGATGAGGAGGACTTTCAGTTTCCAGTCCTCATAGGTGAAGATGACGCAGTCCGTGGTGACGGCCATGTGCTCATACTTGTACTGGTACGGGAACTCCGCGCCCGGCACATATGTGTAGTATTTTCCCATCTCGGAGGCAAAATTAGGCCTTTTTCGGGGAAAAATCAATAAAATGTGTCAAAATGACATAAAATATTTGGAAGTTTGGAAAACTCCTCGTATATTTGCGTCGAAATGACACAAAACAACAAAAGCCATGGAAAAGAACATTGAAAAGACGAAAGTGTACAACGTGATCATCATGGACCGCAGCGGGTCCATGTGGGACATCCAGAAGCCCGCCATCATGGGCTTCAACGAAGTGCTCGGGGGTGTGAAGGCCGCCCAGACGAAATATGCGGAAACGCAGGAACAGTTCATCACGCTGGTCCTCTTCGACAGCGCGTCCATCGACGAGGTCTACTGGAATGCGGATCCGACAAAGGCCAGGCATCTTACGACCAAGACCTACGTGCCCGGGTCCGCGACGCCGCTCTACGACGCAATGGGCCGCACGCTTACCAGGCTCGAGCGGGAACTGAAGGGGGATGAGAACCACTCGGTCCTTGTGACCGTCATCACGGACGGCTATGAGAATGACTCCTGCGAGTACGACCTGGCGGCGGTCAAGGCCTTGGTCGAGCACCTGAAGGACGAGGGCTGGTCCTTCGCCTACATGGGTACGGACCACGACGTGCATGCGGTTTCCATCGACCTTTCCATTACGAACGTAGTGAAGTTCGAGAAGACGGAGGCGGAGACGATCGAGACCTTCAAGAAGGAGCGCCGCGCCCGAGAACGCTGGGCCGCGGAGGAGAACCTGTACAACCTGAACTGCCCCGATGCCTCCTGTGAGGACCGCATCCGTGCCAAGAAGGAAAGGGCGAAACGGTACTACGTGGAGGATACGAACCGTCCGGAAAAGAAATAATACTATCTTTGCGATTATGCTGGGAGCGATCATCGGGGACACCGTAGGATCCGTCTACGAGTTCCACAACACGAAAGACTACAATTGCGCGCTCTTCAACTCCGAGAGCGGCTACACGGACGACAGCGTCATGACGATGGCTGTCGCCCGGTGGCTGCTCACGGATCCGGAGCACACGTATCAGAAACTCGAGGACACGATGGTGGAATTCGCCGGGAATTGTCCCTGCCCGATGGGCGGATATGGGACCGGTTTCAATTTCTGGCTGTTCCATCCGGAGGGCCTGCAACCGTACGACGGCCAATATGGGGCTTCACCCTACGCGTCCAGGACCGGACGCCATCCCTACGGCTCCTGGGGCAACGGTTCCGCCATGCGGGCGAGTGCCGTGGGTTGGTTCTTTGATACCCTGGAGGAAACGGAGCAGGTGGCCGCGGTCTCGGCGGCCATCACGCACAATCATCCGGAAGGCATCAAGGGCGCGCAGGCGACCGCCGCGGCCATTTACCTGGCCAGGAACGGGAAAACCAAGGACGAGATTCGGGACTATATCGAAAAGACTTACGGCTACGACCTGCACAAGACCTGGGAGTACTGGCATCCCATTTATCATTGGGAGGACAGCTGCCAGGGCACGGTCCCGCAGGCGGTGATCGCTTTCCTGGATTCGACGGATTTCGAGGACGCCATCCGCAAGGCCGTCTCCCTGGGCGGGGACTCCGACACGTTGGCCTGTATCACCGGCGGCATCGCCGAGGCCTTCTACAGGGAGATCCCTAAGGAGATGGTCGACCATGTCCAGGCCCTCCTGCCGCAGGAATTTGTCGATATCCTCTCCGAGATGCAGGAGCGCACCCCGTATGGAACGACCTGACCGGGAAACTGCCCTGTGAATTGCCTGCCAATTGTTGCAAAGATGATGATTGTTCGTATCTTTGTGAAAACTAGCGCTTTGTATGAAAACAGTCTATGCCAATTCCAGCCATCCGAAGCTCGTCCTGTGGTCGTCGGTCGCGGCGTTCATCGTCGGTCTTGCTTCCTTCCTGCTGTATCTGTTCCAGGCATTCGATAATGAAGGATTACTGGTTTTCCTGTATATCGCCGGTTTTTCCCTCATCTATGGGGCATTCTTCTATGGGCAGTACAAACTGCTGTCCATAACCATCGACGAGGAGTCCGATACCATCACGGACAGTCGGATCAAGAAATACCCGCTCAAGATCTCCCAGCTCAAATATGCTGCTTACAAGGAGAGCAAGAAGGGTCGCTTCCGCTCCCTCTTCCTGCACGACACAGGCGTGGGATACATGGACATCCGTACCAACCGCACCACGGCCGAAAAGATGGTCGCCCAGATCCTGAAGGTGAATCCCGCCGTGGAAATCAGGACGGAGAATTACCTGTAGGTTGCATTCCCGACTTGGCTCCTACCGTCATTCCCGGCCTGACCGGGAATCTGCTTCGCGCGTCGAATGCAAGTCGCTGATTATTAATTAGTTATTGAAAAGTCCCTGGGGAAAACTCCCCAGGGACTTTTGCGTAATTGATTGTTTGTCAAAGTGTTACATTCGACGATTCAGGGCTAGTCCACCATCATGACCATCTCCACATGGTCGTTGAAATCGAGATCGGGGCGTGACGGCGGTGGCGGTATCTTAGGATATGACTCCTGGGTTTTATGGGGAAATGCTTCTTGTTGTTGGTCACCATATAGGCGTCTTCAACTGACAGGCAGATTTCATAAAATACCTGGTCTGTTGGATCAGGGTGATCTTCTGGAGAAGGTGTTCTTCCCGGATCGATGCCATCTTCTTTAAATTTGGACAGGATGGCGGAGGATAGTTCATCTGGAATAGCCAGTACAGGCAACCGTAGAATACAATCGTATTCTTCCAGAATCTCATCGCAGACGAGCGGTTGGATAATTCCGGAAAACACCAGGGACAATACTCTGGATGCAGATGAATCGGGTTTATGTGATTTCGCGGCGGCGACTAATACATTCGTGTCAATAACTGCATAAATCATTCTATCGTTCTCTCTTTTTCCGCCGGTGGGCGGCAATCAGTTCGTCGATTTCTTCATCGGTCCATTCGTGCGCTTCCTGGGCCGACAGGGACTGGACCCGGTCAAGGGCTTTTTGCGCGACGCGGGATCTTTTCTCGGACTCGCTGCCATTCAGCGAGATGGGGAAGGGGATGGCCTGCTCCCGGACAACGGTTCGGGCGAACAGGTTGAAAGCGGCATTGGTGCTGAGACCAAACTCTTTGCAGAGGTTCTCAAATTGTTTCTTGATATCCGAGTCAAGGCGGATGGAAATGGCAGTTGTTGACATAATGTATATCAGTTGTATGTTGCAAAGATAGCATTTTAATATGATTTTAAAAGGATTTAGGCAAAATTCTAACCTCTCGCAAAATGCGACGAGTTCATTATGACAGATTGGTGAAGGGAGGTGCACCCCGGAATGGGATGCGAAGTGCTCCTGATTTCATTGCCGGCCGATTTCACGACCCGGATACATTCAGTCACTAAGATAATGATTCCGGTCGATTTGGCAAGTGGCCCGGAATCGGGTAGGACGACGGTGGCGGGCGTCGAATGGAAAGTGTTGGTTGTCAAGATGATACAATAAATGCTTTAGGCGGATTTGCCTAAAGCATTTAGCGTAAAGCGTTGTGGAGTAGGTTGTTACATTCGACGCTTCTTTGCGGCGATATGATGTCTGGACAGCAAAAAGGACGTCGCCCTATGCGGGTGGCGTCCTTTGTCAATAGGAGATGGTTAACCGTTACTGGACGGCAATCTGTTTGACCGTATCGGGCTG